>CANREN010000004.1 GCA_947629705.1 uncultured Alistipes sp.
CTGCGGTTTTTCCGTGGGAGAGTAGGTAGCCGCCTCTTGAAGCCGAACAGTCGATGGGATTGTTCGGCTTTTTGTTTTCTATTCTTGCTTTCAATGCTTACGGGCATATAGAAAAAGCCCGACCGAAAAGGTCGAGCTTGCGGATGTTATTACTTTGAATTTTTCTCTTTTTCTTGGAAATTAATATAGTAAAATTTGAATTCGGGCTTTCTCATTGCACCGGTTGCAGCGTCGATACCCCAACCAAGAATATCGAATAAGTTCAAAAAAGTTACGACATTGAAATCTTTATTGATAATGATAGTTTCAGTTAGATAGGGAGGTGCTTCAGCTTTTACGACTGTTTGAGCGAATCCGCGTCTGATTTTGGTTGTGTAGGGGAATGTTACATTCGTATGTTTCACGCCGTCGATGGTCAGCGTTGCCTTTTCTTGTGTGGCGCTGATGAAGGTTACTTTTTTTTTGGAACCGCAGAATATGGTTGCACAAGATGTCATTGAGCATGCGATGAATAGGATAAATGCGATACGTTTCATTCTTTATTAGCTTAAGTCGGTTCGTTTATTTTTGAAATAAGCATATAAAAAAACGCAGGCTGAACTTTTATTTGCTTTTCGAGGTCTTCGACTACCTGTACGCCAAATAAACGAGTAAAGCCCACGTAGAAACGTGAGCGTTCACACTTTACTCTTGACGTACTTTTTGAAATTGTCGAAGTTTCGAAAAGCAAGAAATAAAGCTAACGCTTTTTATATGGTTGTGCCGGCGCCTTTAATGCGTGGACGGCACGGAATGATTCCCGGAGAATGCAAGAAAGACAATGTGTTATCTATTCATAGGCAACCTTTTTGAGCGTTCGTATAATACAAAAGTAGCAAATTATTTTTTGTCTGCCAACTTTTCATTCAGCGTGCATCCCGATACGGATCGACAGCCTTCGGGGCCAATGTAGTTTCGAAAGCGTATTGAAGTTGCAGCGCCCTTAATGACAAGCTAATGGATTTCCCGTTCGGGATGGGCGTGCAGGAATTGCTCCCAGCTTTGCGAACCGTTTTTAGAGACCGCCTTTTGCCCGCCGCCGAGCCCCTTTGCCCGTTCGTCGCCCAACGCCGCATTCAACGGACTGGTCGTAGCGAAATAGTGGCACAGGGCGGCCGCCATACCGTCGGTCGCGTCGTATTTGGGTGGTGTTTCGATGGTCAGCAACCGGCAGATGACGCTTGCGACCTGCTCTTTTGTGGCGGCACCGCGCCCCGTGATGGACTGCTTGATCCGCAGCGGAGCATATTCCGCCACCTTGATGCCGCGACTGAGCGCCGCAGCCATTGCCACGCCTTGCGCACGTCCCAATTTCAGCATCGACTGTACGTTTGCCCCGAAAAAAGGTGATTCGAGCGCCGCCTCGCGGGGCCGGTATTCATCGACGAGTGCTCCGACCCGATCGAAAATGTAGCGCAGTTTGGCATAGGGATCGGTCATCTTGTGCAGGTCGATCGCTCCCAATACGACCGAACGCAGCGTGCGGCCCTCGACCTCCAACACGCCGTACCCCGTGTAGTTCGTGCCCGGGTCGATCCCCAGAATGCGGTATTTTTCAGAAAAATCGGTTTTCATGGTTCCGGAGTCGATTTATCGAAATGTTCGAAAAGCATCGGCCGTTTTACATCAACGGTGCGAAAAGACGCATGAACGATTCGGCGAGGCGTTGCCGGCGCGGTCGGCGGAACCATTCGTTCGGCGTTACGGCGTGGCACCGTTGGGCATCCTGTTCGAAAATCGCGCTCATGCGGGCATTGAAATCGCGGCCGTAGACGAACGCATTGACCTCGAAATTGTGTTCGAAACTGCGGAAGTCCATGTTCGCCGAGCCGATGACGCACAGATCGTCGTCGACGATCAACCCCTTGGCATGGAGGAATCCGGGCCGGTAGAAGAGAATCTGCACGCCGGCTTTCATCATGTCGTCCAAAAACGAATGCGACGCTAAATTGACCATCTGGGTATCCGATCGTTCGGGCAGCATCAACCGCACGTCGCGTCCGGCCAGTGCGGCCTCCTGCAAGGCCGTGTTCAGCACCTCCGAAGGGAGGTAGTAGGGCGTTTGTATCCAGACGCGCCGGCGGGCGTTGGCGATCGCATAGCTTTCGCCCTGCAACAGCGCCCGCCATTTTCCGAACGGCCCGCTCGAAACGAGCTGCATGGCGGCTCCGTCGGGGAAATGCGGCGCAGCGGGGTAATAGACGGCATCGGTGAGCGGTTGTTTGGTCGTGGCCGACCAATCGCTCAAAAACGAGGCCTGCAATCCGGTAACGCCGCCGCCCTCGATGCGGAAATGGGTGTCGCGCCACGTCCCCCATCCGGTGCCGTCGACGTAGCGGTCGGCGATGTTCATCCCGCCGAGGAACCCTATACGGCCGTCAATCACGGCGAGTTTGCGGTGGTTGCGGTAGTTGACCTTGCTGGTGAAGAGCGGGAACTGCACGTGCAGAAAGGCCCGCACGTCGATGCCGTTGCGGCGCATCTCCTTGAAGAATCGCTTTTTGACGCGCGCACACCCCACGTCATCGTAGAGGATGCGCACCTGAACGCTTTCGCGGGCTTTGCGGATGAGCAGATCGCGCAATTCGCGGCCGGTGCGGTCATCGCTGAAGATATAGTATTGCAGATGGATATGGTGGCGGGCGGCGGCGATCGCTTCGCGCAAGGCCTCCATTTTGCTCTGTCCGTCGGTGTAGGGCGTGAGGCGGCTTCCATAGAGCGGCACGGCTTGGATGGTATTGACGAGCAGTTCCGAAAGCGGCTGCCATTTTTCCGGTATGCGGGGGGATTCGGCCGATCCGGCGGCTTCGAGGCGGGTGTGGATGCGTTTGCGGGTGCGGTGGGAGATGATGCGCTGTTTCGAGAGATTCTGCCCGAAAAAGAAGTAAAAGACCAGCCCGACGACCGGCGCGAGCAACAGGACAATGATCCACGGCACCGCCTTCAACGGATTCCGGTTGTCGGTGATGATGACCAGAATGACGCCGAGGATGGCTAACGAGTAGACGGTCAAAAACAGGATGCTCCACATGGCTGTTTGGCGGCCCGTTCAAACGGGGCGTACCCGTTAATCGAAATGGACTTGGTAGAGCAGGTGTTCTACACCCCGTACGAAGTTGCGTTTGTGCAGCTTCGGCGAATAGACGTAGCCGTCGAGCGTGAATACGCGGTTCGTCTTCGTATCCACCGTCGTGAAGCTCACGAATGGGCCGCCCATGAAATCGCCCGAAACGTCCCAGAATCCGCGCAGCTCGCACCACAAACGTCCCTCCAGCCGGAACATCCGGTAGCTCGGTTCGATGGCGTCCGAGGTGGTCATGTAGGAGCCGTCGGCGGGGCCCGGAATACGGGCGGCGAAGCGGTTGCGGGCTGCGAGCAGGGCCTCCGGCGAAAGCGATTCGGGCCCTTCGTAGGGGTAGGAGCAGATGAAAAATCCCTGACTGGCCTTCGGATACTCGTAACGGGCCCACAGAAAATCGGGCTGCGATACCGCTACGATATAGCCGCGCGGCACTTTCATCTGAACGCCGAATCGCGCCTCGATGGCTTTGCTCACCTCCGGTGCGAAATAGTGTTCCGTGTAGCGGATGGCGCGGTCGCGCTCGGCCTGTTCGAAGGCCTGCACCAACTCCGCCCGATGGGCGTCGAGGTATTCCGTCAAAGCCTCCTGCGTGGGGCCTTGCAGCGTAACGATGATCTGCGGTTCGGCCGTGAGGTCGTATTGCACGCCCGCCTCGGCCTGTGGCAGCGTCGGATCGACGACCAATTTCAAGATGTTGCGGTGTTGGGCGACGGTGCCCGTATACCCCCGTTCGGTGATGCGCAGCACGTCGAAAATCGGCTCGGTCTGGTTGAGATAGGGCACCGGCTTCGTGAATACGGCCCGCAGCGAATCGCCCAACGCACCGTTCCAGGCTTCATGCCCGCAGACGATGATGAGTTCGTAGGGGCGTCCTTGTGCGGTCATGCCGTTCGAATCGCGCAGGCTGCGGAATGCGTCGCAACCAACGGCGGCGACCGCGAAAAGGAGCACGGCAGCGAGCCGCAGTGCCCGAAGCGGGGAGAAATGTTTCATCTTCGTAAACGATAGGTCTATTTTCGATACAAATATATAGTAAAAATTTAGAAAACGGCAGGCCCGTTGCAGGTTTCTTCGGCCGGTTGCCCGAATTGCGGGAAAATTCATTAAATTTGCCGGAGCGTTTGCGACAACAGCGTTTTCCGCTATGCGACTGAAACCTCCGAAAATCATCCGCCGGCTGATGCCCGACCTGATCTGGGAAATCGACGACGACGAAGGCGTTTTCCTCACCTTCGACGACGGCCCCACCCCGGGTGTTACCGAGTGGATTCTCGCCACGCTGGACAAGTACGATGCCAAAGCGACCTTTTTCGTCCTGGGGAAGAATGTCGAGTTGTATCCCGATCTGTATCAGCGGATTCTCGATGCGGGCCATCGCGTCGGCAACCACACCTATTCGCACCAGAAGGGGTGGGGCATGAGCCTCGAACGCTATACGGAGGATGTCGATTTCGCCAACGATTTCATTCACAGCACGCTGTTCCGGCCGCCGTATGCACGGATCACACCCGCGCAGACCCGCCTGCTGGCGCAGCGTTACAAGTTGGTGATGTGGGACATCCTTTCGCGCGACTACAATCGGCGCCTGTCGCCGCGCACCTGTCTGAAAAACGTTACGAAATACCTCGGACCCGGGTCGATCGTCGTCTTCCACGACAGCGTCAAGGCCTTTCGCAACATGCGTTATGCGTTGCCGCGCACATTGGAACGGATTCGGCAGATGGGGCTGAAGTGCAAATCCATTCCGCTTTGATTCGATAGCTGCCGTTATGAACCTTTTCGATTTGCTCGTGTGCATCGTGTTGGCGCTCGCCGTGTGGAACGGCTGGCGGCGGGGGTGCATCCTCCAGTTGTGCAGTTTGGCCGGATTGTTCATCGCCGTATGGCTCGCCGCACGGTTCGGCGCCGAGGTCGGCCGATTCGTCGGGCTCGAAGGCGGGGCCGTCGCCCCGGGCGGATTCGTCATCGTGCTGCTGGCGGCCTTGTGCGCTGCGGCCGTAATCGGCCGCATGTTGCGCAAGTTGTTGAACTTCGCCGGTTTGGGGATTGCCGACATTTTGTTGGGCATCGCCGTGTCCGTCGTGAAATACGTGCTTTTGTCGAGCGTGCTTTTCACGGCGTTCGAACGGATGAATGCCGAATTTCGGATGGTCGAACCGCGGACGATCGAACGTTCGAAAACCTATCGCCCGATGTTGACGGTCGCCGATCGGGTATTCCCGTTCGTCGAGCGGCTGTGGGAGGAGGCGTCGGAGCAGCTCGACGCCTTTCGGCCCGCAGAGGCGGCCGAACAGCAATCCGAATAGTTTGCGCTATGAAATAAGCGCTTTCTTATGAAATTATTTTCTATTTCACAAAAAGTTTTTTACCTTTGCACCCCCGAGCGGGGAGATGGATGACCGCGGCGAGCCGCAGGATTCGGAGACCTCCTTGCAAGGATGAATAGCATTGACCACTTAATTAATAAAATAGCAATGAACAATTACGAAACCGTTTTCATCGTCACGCCCGTCCTTTCGGACCAGCAGGTCAAGGAGGTCGCTGACAAATTCCAGGGTGTCATCACCGAGAACGGCGGTCAGATTGTGAACATGGAGGCGTGGGGCTTGAAAAAACTCGCCTACTCCATTCAGAAAAAGACCACCGGTTTCTACTTCTTGATGGAGTTCACGGGCGAGGGCAGCCTCATCGAAACGCTCGAAACGCAGTATCGCCGCGACGAGCGGATCATCCGTTTCTTAACTTTCAAGCAGGACAAGTTCGCCGTGGAGTACTCGGAGAAACGTCGTGCGAAACTTTCTAACAAACAGGAGGAGTAACCATGGCACAGGAAAACAAGGCTGCACAATCCGAGATCCGGTACCTCAATCCGGTATCCGTCGATGTCAAGAAGAAAAAGTATTGCCGTTTCAAGAAGCTCGGCATCAAGTACGTGGATTACAAGGACGGCGAATTTTTGAAAAAATTCCTCAATGAGCAAGGGAAAATTCTGCCCCGCCGTCTGACCGGCACGTCGCAGAAGTTCCAGAAGAAGGTCGCCCAGGCCGTGAAGCGTGCGCGCCACCTCGCCATCCTGCCCTTCGTAACCGATTGCATGAAATAATTAAAGAGGAGGAGACGACAATGCAAGTGATATTACTCAAGGATATGGACAAGCTGGGTTACACGAACGACATCGTGAATGTAAAACCCGGTTATGCGAATAACTATCTCATCCCGCAGGGCTACGCGAAGGTCGCTACGGCTGCCGCGAAGAAGGTGCTGGCCGAGAATCTGAAGCAGCGTGCACACAAGGATGCCAAAATCCTGGCCGATGCACAGGCTTTGGCCGAAACGATCGCCAATCTGCCGTTGACGCTCGCCGTGAAGGCCGAAGAGGGCAAATTGTTCGGTACGATTACGGCTGCCGACTTGGCCGAGGCTTTGGCCGCAAAGGGCATTACGGTCGATCGCAAGGCGATTGCCGTCGATGCGATCAAGACGGTGGGCGAATACGAAGCTACCGCCAAGTTGCATCGTGAGGTGAAAGCGACCGTCAAGTTCTCGGTGGTGGCTGCCGCCGAAGCAGAATAGGTTTGTTTTGATCGGCGCAGAAGCCGTCGGTATGGGTCGGGAAGCCAATGGCTTCCCGATTTTTTACCTCGCCTTTTGAAAGGCGTTCCCTATGGCCGCTTTTGAAAGCGGTTCCCTATGCGGTGGAGCCTTATTACGGTTCAGATTGTCATCTCCGCTGCCGCCCCGTTTGAACGGGGTTCCCCTATGCGGTAGTACCTCTGTTCGCTTTCAAAGGTTATCTCCGCTGCTACCCTTTCGCCCGCCGCTTTTATCAGCCGCGCATGAAGAAGGCATTGATTTTCGATATATATTTTTTGATTTTCAAATTTTTGCCTATCTTTGTGTCCATCGAACTCCCATTTTACAAAAGACGATTATGGATTTACTTACCGTAAAAAACGTCAGTAAGCAATATGTAGGGCACAAGGCGCTCGACGACGTATCGCTCGCCATTCCGCGCGGGTCGGTGTACGGATTGCTCGGCCCCAACGGCGCCGGAAAAACGACGCTGATCCGCATCATCAACCGGATTACGGCCCCCGACTCCGGACAGGTCTTTTTTGGCGATCGCGAACTTTCGCCCGACGATGTCTATCGGATCGGCTACCTGCCCGAGGAGCGCGGCCTTTACAAGAAGATGAAGGTCGGCGAACAGGCCCTCTTCTTCGCCCGTTTGAAGGGCCTTTCGCGCCGCGAGGCCATCGCCCGGCTGAAAACTTGGTTCATCAAGTTCGGCATCCAGGACTGGTGGAACAAGAAGGTCGAGGAGCTTTCGAAGGGCATGGCCCAGAAGGTGCAGTTCATCGTTACGGTGTTGCACAAACCCGAATTGCTGATCTTCGACGAGCCGTTTTCCGGTTTCGATCCGATTAATGCCAATCTGCTGAAAGAGGAGATTTTGGCATTGCGCGACCAGGGGGCTACGGTTGTCTTCTCGACGCACAACATGGCTTCGGTCGAGGAGATTTGCGACCATATCACGTTGATCGACAAGTCGCACAACATTCTCTCCGGCAATGTGGACGAGATCCGGCGCCGCTACGGGGCCAACGTCTTCGAAGTGGCTTATCGGGGCGACGAGGAGGCCTTGCACAAGGCCGTCGGCGAGCGATGCGAATGGATCGACGGTTCGCAGAGCGAATCGGTCTACCGCACCGTGAAGCTCCACGTGCGCAGTGATGCCGACGTGCGTGCCGTGATCGCTGCGGCGAACGAAGCGGTCGAGCTGCGTTCGTTCCACGAGATCATCCCTTCGATGAACGACATCTTTATCCGCGCCGTCAGCGGCACGCTCTGACGATCCGTTGCGCCGTTGCCGCAGAAACGAAAAACTGAAAAAAACGATTATCCATGTCCAATACATTCATTATCATCCGGCGCGAGTTCAACGAACGCGTGCGTAAAAAGTCCTTCATCATCACCACGTTGTTGATGCCCGTGTTGATGATCGCCCTCATGGCCGCTCCGGCGCTTATCATGGAGTATTCGGGCGGAGAGGAGAAACGAATCGCCGTCATCGACGAAAGCGGCCTCATCGCTTCGCAGCTTCAGAGCGACGACGAACTGATTTTCGAGCCGACCGACCTTTCGGTCGACGCGGCCCGCAAGGAGCTGACCGACCATTATGCCGTGCTTTGCATCGGCAGCGGGGTGTTCGCCGATCCGTCGGATGTGAAGTTCTATGTCAATTCGTCGTCGTCGATCGCCGTCGAGGGGAACATTGCGAACCAGATCGGACATATCATCGAAACCGAGAAACTGAAACAGTACGATATCGACAATTTGCAGCAGATTCTCGACGAAGTGAAAACCTCGGTGTCGATGCAGACCTTCCGCAACGACAAGTCGCAGGAGGGGGATACGGAGGCCCATTCGTCGATTGCCGCTACGGCGCTCGGTTACGTGCTCGGCTTCATCCTCTACGCATTCCTGCTGATTTACGGGTCGATGGTGATGCAGTCGGTCATCGAGGAGAAAAATTCGCGCGTGTTGGAGGTGATGGTTTCGTCCGTGCGTCCGTTCCAGTTGATGATGGGCAAAATTCTCGGCATCGCTTCGGTGGCCGTCGTGCAGATCGTGATCTGGGGCGTGCTCATCGTCGGCGTCGGGGCAGCGGTGCTTCCCCGGTTGATGCCCGACTATCTGGCCGCCGGCGTCGAAGCGATGCAGGCGGGGGCTCCGCAGGCCGCCGAGATGGCCGCCGCATCCGATTTCGATCCCGAGATGATGCAGGCCGTGGCTTCGATTACGGATGCGGGCTATGTAACGATGATTTTCGCATGCCTGTTGTTGTTCGTTCTGGGCGGGTATCTGCTCTACTCGGCCATGTTCGCCGCCGTGGGCTCTGCTGTGGACAGCATACAGGATGCCGCGCAGTTGCAGACGCCCATCATGGTGCCGATTATTCTCGCTTTGTTGATGATGCTGGCCGTCATCAAGGACCCCGATTCGCAGGTGGCGTTTTGGTTCTCGATGATTCCGCTCACTTCGCCCATCGTCATGATCGCGCGCATTCCGTACGACATTCCGCTATGGGAGATCGCCTTGTCGCTGGTGCTGTTGTACGCATCGTTCATCGGAATGGTGTGGGTCGCCGCGAAGATTTACCGTGTGGGCATCTTCATGTACGGCAAGAAACCCACCATCAAGGAGCTCTGGAAATGGGTGCGTTATCCGTTTTAGCCAAGCGGCAGCAGGCCGTTGGTGCGTGAGGCTTGCGCGCATTCGGTTAAGGCGGCGAAGTGCTTTTTCGGGCGCTTCGCCGCCTTTTTCATTGTTTCGGTCGGGTCAGATACGATCGAGACACGACCGAATCAGGCGGGCGCTGTCGCGTACTTCGCCGTCGGTGATGGTCAGCGGCGGCGAGATGCGGAAAGCCGTGTCGCAGTAGAGGAACCAGTCGCTCATGATGCCGGTCTCCTTGAACAATTCCATGATGCGGTAAAGCTTGTCCGATTCGCCTAATTCGACCGCCAGCAGCAGGCCGCTGCGGCGGATCTCGCGGACGGCCGGATGGTCGTGCAGCAGCGCTTCGTAGAGGGCGCCCTTGCGTTCCGCTTGCTCGACGACACGATGATCCAGCAGATAGTTCAGCGCCGCCAATCCCGCCGCGCAGCAGACCGGATGGCCGCCGAATGTCGTGATATGGCCCAGCGTCGGATTCGTTTGCAGCGTGTCCATGATTTCGTGCCGCGCGATGAAAGCACCTAATGGCATACCGCCTCCGAGCGCCTTCGCCAAGCAGACGATGTCGGGCGTTACGCCGTACTTCTGCATCGCGAAGAGTTCGCCCGTGCGGCCGAAGCCGGTTTGTATCTCGTCGAATAGCAGCAGGGCGCCCGTTTCGTCGCAGCGTTTGCGCAGGGCTTGCAGATAACCCGCTGCCGGTATGCGCACCCCCGCTTCGCCCTGCACCGGTTCGATCACCACGCAGGCGGTGCGGTTCGTAATCCGTTCCAACTGGGCGAAATCGTTGAATTCGATCGCCTCGAAGCCGGGCAGCAGCGGTCGGAAGGCATTTTTCCACGCTTCGCCTTCGGGCGCTCCCATCAACGCCATCGCAGCGTGCGTCGAACCGTGGTAGGCGCGGCGCATGGAGACGATGCCCGTGCGGCGGGTGTATCGTTTGGCCAATTTGAGGGCCCCTTCGATCGCCTCGGCGCCCGAATTGACGAAATAGACGCTCGCTAAACCGTCCGGCAGCAGCTCGGCCAATCGGGCGGCGTAACCGACCTGCGGCTTTTCGACCAATTCGCCGTAGACCATCACGTGCATGTAACGGGCGGCCTGTTCCTGCACGGCCTTTACGACCTCGGGATTGGCATGGCCGACGTTGCTGACCGAGACACCGGCCACCAAATCGTAATAGCGTTTGCCCTCGGGCGTGTAGAAGAACGACCCCTCGGCCCGTTCCACCTCGACCAACAGCGGCGAAGGCGAAGTCTGGGCCACATGCTTCAAAAACTGTCTTCTTAAATTGGTTTTATTCGCTGTCATACTCCCTGTCTATCCCTGTTAACAATAAAATCCGGGCGGAATCCGGCCGCACGGCACAGCGTTGCGTACCGCTCGGGGGTCATGGAACCCGGCCAGCCGGTCGATGCGCTCCCGATACCATGCAAGGGGCTTATTTCCGGTATTTTTCATCTTCGTCGAGCATTTTCAGATAGCTTTCGTAGCGGGCCGCCGCGATCGTGCCGCTGCGCACGGCTTCGACGACAGCACAGCCGGGTTCGTGGGTGTGCGTGCAGTTGTAGAAGCGGCACTCCGGAGCGACCCGCATCATCTCCGGAAAATAGTGCCACAGCTCGGCCTCGTCGATATCGATCAGTCCGAATCCCTTGATGCCCGGCGTGTCGATGACCGCGCCGCCGCCCGCAAGCGGATAGATGGTCGAAAAGGTCGTCGTGTGGCGCCCCTTGTGATGGCTTTGCGAGATTTCGCCCGTGCGGATGTCCAAATGCGGGTCGATGGTTCCGATAAGGGTCGATTTGCCCACGCCCGAGTTGCCCGACAGCAGGATCGTCCCCTCAGCGAGCAGTTTCCGAATCGGTTCGATGCCGTCGCCCGTCTTGGCCGAGACCTCCAGCACTTCGTATCCGATCGCCCGGTAAATGGCGGAGAAGGCCGCTACGGCCGCGTCGTCCTGCAAGTCGCGCTTCGAAAGGACGATGACGACCGGTATTTTGTAGGCTTCGCAGGTAACCAGGAAGCGGTCGACGAACTCGGCAGGGGTCGTCGGGGCCTGCAGCGTTACCAACAGCAGCGCCCGATCGACGTTCGCCGCAATGATATGGGACTCTTTCGAGAGGTTCGACGCCCGGCGGATGACGTAGTTCGTCCGCGGCGCAATGTCGACGATCGTCCAGCCGCCCGCCTCGTCGGCCTCGCAGACGACCCGATCGCCCACGACGACCGGATTGGTCGACCGCGCGCCGCGCAGCCGCAGCCGTCCGCGCATGCGGCAGCGCATCACGGTGTCGCCGTGCCGTACTTCGTACCAACTGCCGGTCGCCTGTACGACCATTCCGGTGCAGGTCGGCGCTGCCATGGCCGTCAACGGATTTTGAGCGTTACGAGCGTGATCGACGCCAGCAGCAGCGAGATGATCCAGAATCGGGTTACGATCTTTGTCTCGAACATGCCCTTTTTCTGGTAGTGGTGATGGACGGGGGCCATCAGCAGCAGGCGGCGTCCTTCGCCGTACTTGCGGCGCGTGAGCTTGAACCATCCGACTTGCAGCATGACCGAGAGGCTTTCGAGCAGGAAGATGCCGCACAGCAGGGGCAGCAGCAGCTCTTTGCGAATGCAGAGCGCGAAGACCGCGATGATGCCGCCGATGGCTAACGATCCCGTATCGCCCATGAAGATTTGGGCCGGAAACGAATTGTACCATAGGAAGCCGACCAATGCGCCTGCCATCGCGGCAGCGAATACGACCAATTCGCCCGCATCGGGGATGTACATGATGTTGAGGTAGTCGGCGTAGACAATGTGCCCCGACAGATAGGCCAGCACGCCCAACACCGCGACGATCGGCACCGAGACGCCCGTTACCAATCCGTCGAGCCCGTCGGTGAGGTTGGCGCCGTTCGAGACGGCCGTAACGACGAAGATCGCCACGACGACATACAGCAGCCACGTGGCGATGCGGTGGTTATGCGTAAGCCACCCGTAGTCGAATTCATTGTTCTTGATGAACGGGATGGTCGTCTGGGTGGTTTTGGTGCTCTCCGAGTTGAGCACGACGCGCTGCCGGATGCTTTCGACAGGGGTTCCGTCGGTATCGACGAAGATCGTCTGTACGGGCTGCGTGATCTTTTCGCGGATGACGATATCGGGCGAGAGCCACATGGTCGTGCCGACGATGATGCCCAATCCGACCTGACCCACGATCTTGAACCGGCCGTTGAGCCCCTCCTTGCAGTGGCGGAAGACCTTGATATAATCGTCCAACCCGCCGATGACCCCCAACCAGACGGTCGACACGAGCAGCAGCTGCACATAGATATTATCCAATTTGCCGAGGAGCAGCATCGGCACCAGGATGGCCAACAGGATGATGATGCCGCCCATCGTGGGGGTGCCGCGTTTCTGGAGCTGGCCTTCGAGACCGAGGTCGCGGATTTCCTCGCCGATCTGCTTGCGCCGCAGGAAGTCGATCACCGACCGTCCGAAGACGATGACGATCAACAGCGACAGAATGACGGCCAGCACCGACCGGAACGAAATATACTGGAACATTCCCGACCCGGGAACGTTATAGGCTTCATCCAAATATTTGAACAGGTGATAAAACATTTTTTATTGGCGCGATTGAGCGTGTTTTGTTTGCTTTTCAATGGTTGCGGCCGCTGCCCGCATTTTCATCCGTGAATCCGTCGCTCGTACATGCTTGCCGGTTTCCCGATCGCTCGAATGCAAGGCGAACCTCTTCACGGTCGTCGAAGTGCCGTTTTTCATCGCCGATGATCTGATAGGTCTCGTGCCCCTTGCCGGCAATCAACAGCAGATCGCCCGCTTGGGCGAGCATCGCTGCCGTGCGGATGGCCTCGCGCCGGTCGGCGATGCGCAGATAGCGCGCCCCCTCCGGAACGCCTGCCGCCATGTCGTCCAAAATGGCTTCGGGCTGTTCGTGCCGCGGATTGTCCGAGGTGAAAATCGCCGTATCGGCATATTTCACGGCGATTTGCGCCATTTCGGGCCGTTTTGTCCGGTCGCGGTTCCCGCCGCAGCCGCAGACGACCAGCAACCGTTGCCGGGGCGTGCGGATCTCGTCGATGGTACGGAGAACGTTTTCCAGCGCATCGGGCGTATGGGCGTAGTCGACGACGGCGGTCGTACCGTTCGCGGCCCGCACGACTTCGAACCGTCCGTCGACCGGATGCAGCGTACTCAAGATGCGCAGCACCTCCTCGGAGGGGAAGCCCAACTCCACGGCGGCGGCGTATACGGCCAGCAGGTTGTAGGCATTGAACCGTCCGAGCAGGCCGACCCACACTTCGCGGCCGTCGATGCGAAGCGACATGCCGTCGAGGTGCATTTCGACGATTTTGCAGTGGTAGTCGGCCTTCGTCCGCAGCGAATAGCTTTTCACCGCCGCCGCCGTGTTCTGCACCATGACCCGGCCGTTGCGGTCGTCGTCGTTGACGAGTGCGAAGGCTTTCGCCGGCAGGTCGTCGAAAAAGAGTTTCTTGGCCCGAATATACTCCGCAAAGGTCTTGTGATAGTCTAAATGATCATGCGTGAGATTGGTAAAAATGCCGCCTGCGAAGTGCAGCCCGTGCGTGCGCCGCTGCACGATGGCGTGCGACGAACACTCCATGAAGCAGTATTCGCACCCTGCATCGACCATCTCGCGCATCATCGCATTGAGGCGGATGGGGTCGGGCGTCGTGTGGGTCGCTTCGACCGTGCGGTCGTCGATCTTGTAGACAACGGTCGAGATCAACCCCGCTTTATGACCCGCCGCCCGCACCAAGTCGTAGAGCAACGTCGCGGTGGTGGTCTTGCCGTTGGTGCCGGTTACGCCCACTAACCGCAGCGAGCGGCTCGGTTCGTCGTAGAAGGCGGCCGCCAGGTCGGCCATCGCCGCATGGGTGTCGGCCACGACGACGCAGGCGACCCCGTCGACCGGTTCTGCGGGCAGCTCTTCGCAGACCACGACGGAGGCTCCCGCCGCAACCGCTGCGGGGATGAATGCGTGGCCGTCGCACTGCGTGCCCCGCACGGCGAAGAAACAGTCGCCCGCATGGACCTCGCGCGAATCATAGGTCAATCCCTTGACGACCGCGGCGGCATCGCCGTGCAGCGAGGCGGCAGGAACGGCATGCAGCAAATCGGATAGCGTATGCGTCATGGCTGCCTATGCTTCGTTTTTGCAACAGAGGTTGCGGTCGCCGTAGCCGTTGTCGATCTTCGCGACGTAGGGGAACACCTTCGCTTCGCGGATCCAGTCCAGCGGGAACGCGGCCTGTTCGCGCGTATAGGGATGCGCCCACCCGCCGCAAAGCTCCTGCGCCGTGTGCGGTGCGTTGGCGACGACGTTGTCGGGCTGGCCGACGGCCGCTTCGCATTCGTGCTTGATGGCGGTCAACGCTTCGATGAAGCGATCCATCTCCTCTTTCGGCTCCGATTCGGTCGGCTCGACCATCAGCGTTTCGTGCACGGGGAACGAGAGCGTCGGAGCGTGGAATCCGTAGTCCATCAACCGGTGGGCGATATCGCCGCAGTCTATGTCGTAATCCCTCTTGAAGTGGGTCAGGTCGAGGATCATTTCGTGCGCCACGCGGCCCGTTTCGCCCGTGTAGTAGGTGCGGAACTCCCTGCGCAGGGCCGACGCCATGTAGTTGGCATTGACGATCGCCATTTCGGTTACGTGCCGCAGCCCCGCTTCGCCCAGCAGCTTGATATAGCCGTAGGTGATGGGCAGCAGCATCGCCGAGCCCCACGGAGCCGATGCGACCGCCGTGATGCCCTCCTCGCCGCCCGTCGGGGCCAGCGGATGCGACGGCAGGAACCGCCGCAGATGTTCGGCCGCACAGATGGGGCCCACGCCCGGGCCGCCGCCGCCATGCGGCATGGCGAAGGTCTTGTGCAGGTTGAGGTGGCAGATGTCCGCGCCAATGCAGCCCGGGTTGGTCAGTCCGACCTGGGCGTTCATGTTCGCGCCGTCCATGTAGACCTGTCCGCCCGCATCGTGCACAATGTCGACGATCTCGCGGATGCGGCTCTCGAACACGCCGTGCGTCGAGGGGTAGGTAACCATCAGTCCGCACAGCTCCGAGGCGTACTCTTTCGCCTTCGCTTCGAGGTCGGCGACGTCGATGTTGCCCTGCTCGTCGCAGGCGACCGTTACGATCTTCATGCCCGCCATCGCGGCCGATGCCGGATTGGTGCCGTGGGCCGATGCCGGAATCAACACCACGTTGCGATAACCCTGTCCGCGGCTCTGGTGATAGGCGCGGATGACCATCAGACCGGAGTATTCGCCCGCAGCGCCCGAATTGGGCTGCAGCGAGCAGCCCGCCATGCCGGTGATCGTGGCGAGGTCGTGTTCCAGTTCGGCGATCAGCTCCGCATAGCCGGCGGCCTGGTCGGCCGGTGCGAAGGGATGCATGTTCTGGAATCCGGCCAGCGACAGCGGCTGCATCAACACGGCCGCGTTGAGTTTCATGGTGCACGAACCGAGCGAGATCATCGAATTGGCCAACGAAATGTCGCGCAGTTCCAGTTTCTTGATGTAACGCATCAGGGCGCTTTCCGAACGATAGCGGTTGAAGACCGGTTCGGTCAGGAAGGCCGACCGGCGCAGCAGTCCGTCGGGAATCGTTTCGGCCGCCTTTTTGACGGCTTTGGGTTTGCGTCCTTTGGCGGCGGCGAAGATGCCGATGACCGTTTCGATCTCCGCGGGGGTCGTTACCTCGTCGAACGAGAGCCGAACCCGCTCCTCGGAGGGATAGAAGAAGTTGATCCCCTCCTCGAGGGCTATCGACTGCACGACGGAGGCTTCGGCCTGCACTTCGAGCGTGTCGAAGAGGTGCGGTGCGGTCAGCTTGTAGTCGAGCGCTTCGAGCGCTGCAGCGACTTTGCACGCAGCGTCGTGCGCATTGTTGGCGGCCCTTAATAGTCCCTCGGGGCCGTTGTAGACACAGTAGAAGCCCACCATCGAGGCCATCAGCGCCGAGGCGGTGCAGATGTTCGACGTGGCTCGTTCGCGTTTGATGTGCTGCTCGCGCATCTGCAGCGACATACGCAGCGCGCGGTTGCCCAATCGGTCGACCGACACGCCGATGATCCGGCCCGGGAGGTTGCGTTTGAACGATTCGCGGGCGGTCATGTAGCCGGCGCTCGGGCCGCCGAATCCCATCGGAGTGCCGAGCCGTTGGGTGGAACCCACAGCAATGTCGGCGCCCCATTCGCCCGGAGCCTTTAGCAGGGCCAGGGCCAGCAAGTCGGCGACGGCGGTTACCGTAACGCCCTTTGCGTGAGCAGCCTCCGCGAATCCGGCATAATCGCGCACGGCACCGTCAGCGGCGGGATACTGCACGATGGCGCCGAACTCCCTGCCCGTAAATTCGTATTCGTCGTATTCGTCGATGAGGAGCTCGATGCCGTAGGGTTCGCTGCGGGTGAGCAGTACGTCGAGCGTTTGCGGGAAGATATTGCGGTCGACGAAGAGCTGGTTGCGGCCCTCTTTGACCGCCTCGCGCGAGCGGCTGTTGAACATCATCAGCATGGCTTCGGCAGCGGCCGTTCCTTCGTCCAGCAGCGAACAGTTGCCGATCTCCATGCCGGTCAGCGAGATGACGGCGGTCTGGAAGTTGAGCAGCGCCTCCAATCGGCCCTGCGAGATTTCGGCCTGATAGGGCGTGTAGGAGGTGTACCACGCCGGATTTTCGAGGACGTTGCGCGAGACGGCGGCGGGCACGGCGCACGGATAATATCCCATGCCGATGAACGACCGCAAGGTGCGGTTCTTGTCGGCCAAGGCGCGGATATGGGCGGCGAACTCGTATTCGCTCATCCCCTCGGCGGGCAGCGCGAGCGGTTTCCTCAAACGGATGGATTGGGGGATGACCTGTGCGATGAGCTCGTCGACCGAGCCGACGCCGATCGTGTCGAGCATGGCTTTCAGGTCTTTTTCGTTGCTGACGCCGATATGGCGTTCGGAAAACTTGTCGAACATAAGGTGGTTATGCTTTAATATATTATTAAACGGCTAAATCAAGAGGCAGATCAGATATGTCTTTAATTCTTTTCCCTTCTATCATTATATGGAGAAGTTCCAACGCATCCTCGTCCTTCCCTTCCTCTCGAACGTTCTTTTCCAGCGCCGACATCAATTCATATAAAAACGCGTGGTATATGCAATCTATGTCGCCCGTACCGAGTGCAATTGATGCAAGCCGACTTGGTTGTGGCTCCGCCGTAACGCAAACGATATGAGGAAGATGACCTTTCCTGTTCCGAATAAGATTCAGTGCCTCGGTTCTCGTGTTTTGGCTCCGGTCAGAACGCATAGTCCATTTTGCGGATATGTCCGCGTGCAGGATATGCTTGCCGCCGTTTCGAGTACGTAGCGCTGTAAGAAGAGAGACTTCTTCATCAACAATGTTACCTGCCGAGTTTATCTCGGAATCTTCAAGTGTATCGCGATAAACTATGATGTCTGGTTTGACAAAATAATCGTTGCCAAGGATGGTTGCAAGTTTAGGAGATTCTACTATACATTTGTCAAGCTCTTCAAGATGTGAATACTGTTCAAAACTTGACAAACCGAGAAACACCCCCTGCTGCGATTCCCGAAGTACGTGCCATGATGCTGGACGTATGTGATTCAGTAGAAAGAAAGTTTCGGCAACAAACTCGGCGGTAATCCTCTCGAATTCCGTCCCCAGCGTTTGACCTTTCATCTTCTCTCCGATGGAGGCTCCAATGATTTCTGCTAAATTCTTTGCAATTCTTTTCGAAGACGCATTGCTCTTATCGGCATTGCTTGCCACCCCATTTTCGTCTATGGTAAGAACGCCACTTGATACCAATCGTTTGTGGTATCTTTTCCGTGCATCGTTAATCAGTGAGTTTTGGGTCATCGTTCTTTGTATTATTGGTTAGACAAGCGATAATCTGTTGTCCGACGGCTTCAGCGACAGGCGGTGGAAAAGCGTTCCCTATTTGTCTGTAGACAGCTGTTTTTTTACCAAAAAACGACCAAGAAGATGGGAACCCTTGAATCCGCGCCACCATTTTATTTGTCAGGCGAGGAACTCCTTCAAATCCTTTTTCCGGTGCCTCATCCGCAATTCCCAAGCCGTCAACCCCAAGAGAAGCCCATGCTTTTCGTGCACGTGTCGGGCCCAAGTCTGCTCCACCATGTTTTTTAGAGCCGCCCACAATGGTCGGAGCAATAGACTGTGCAGAACGCCTCCATGCCTTGGCTTTCTTCCACCCTTTTTCGACCATTAGGTCATACAATACATCACCAACAGTTGATTCTTTTCCGTTTGGTTTAGGAAACATAAAACCGGCATCCAACTCATTCTGTATTCCAACAAGTACAGCCCTCGGCCGCAATTGCGGGACACCAAAATCTGACGCATTTAGTAATTCCCAATAGACATTGTATCCATAAGATTCAATCGTTGTTCGAATATAATCACGATAATTTTTAAAGATGTCATCAAAAATACCGCGGACGTTTTCAAGGAGAATCGCCTTCGGCCGGATGACAGCAATAAGTCGAAGAGCATCAGGGAACAAATCTCGTTCGTCATCTTTCCCTAATTGCTTTCCTCCTTTAGAGAAAGGCGGGCAAGGTACGCCACCTGCAAATAGGTCTATTCCTTTATACTTTTTCCCATCAAAGTCCTTGACATCGCAGTTGATAACATTCCAATTAGGCCTATTAAGAAGCAGCGTGGAACAGTACTGTTTCTCTATCTCAACCAATGCAAGATGAGAGAACCCAGCAAGCTCTAATCCAATGGCTTGGCCACCTGCACCTGCACAAATTTCCACACAAGTGAACGTCTGCTTACTATTATCGTGTGTCGTCATACTGATCCCGGAATGTTTCTGTTTTTTACCACGATATTAAGCACTAATAAAATGCGCTGCCGCCGATGAACTCGCGCAGGAGCGAGGTCGGCGGGACGGTTTCGGGGGTGATCGGAATGAAATTGTCCAAGAACTTCAGCAGCCGGCGTGCTTCGTCGTATTCCGGCACGGTGTTCGGCACCTCGCGCAGCAGCTTTTCGGCATAGGGCCGCAGTACGGCGATCTCGTATGGCAGCGACGAGTTGAACATTACATCGGCATTCTCTTGATAGGGGAAGATATGCCGTTCTTCGCCGCGGCGCACCGACGGCCACCGCGTAAGCGTGTTCAGCGCATCCGATCCGCGCTGCGTGTTGTCGCGGGTCAGCCGGCGCAGCAGCCGGTTGTCCGTGGTCGAGATGCGCGACAGATTGTCCATCGCCACCGACGTGAAACACGAAATGTAAATCTTGAACTTCTGTTCATCCGGAATGCCCGGCGTCAGCCGCGGGTTGAGCCCGTGGATGCCTTCGATGATCAGAATCGAACGTTCGTCCAATTGCAGCGGGGCGTTGTGCCACGTGCGGCGTCCCGTGATGAAGTCGTAGCGCGGAATGTCGACGCTTTCGCCGCGCATCAGCCGTTGCAGATGGTCGTTGAACAGCGGCAGGTCGATGGATTCGAGCGCTTCGTAGTCGTAGTCGCCGTTTTCGTCTTTCGGAGTCTGTTCGCGGTCGACGAAGTAGTCGTCTAACGAAATCAGCACCGGATGCAGCCCTAATACGCCCAACTGGATGGCCAGCCGTTTCGCCGAAGTGGTCTTGCCGCTCGACGAGGGGCCCGAAATCAACACCGTGCGGGTGCCGTTCGTGCGGTTGGCCTCTTCGATGCGGTCGGCGACCTCGGCGAATTTCCGTTCGTGGAAGGCCTCGGCCACCAAAATCAATCCGCCCGCATTGCCGGCCAGCACCTCGGCGTTGAGCCGTCCGACGGTCGGAACGCCCATCAACGCGACCCACGACTGGTATTCGCGGAAGATACCGAACATCTTTTCCTGGTCGACGCCGGTGTCGAGCGTTTCGGGCGCCGTGCGGCGGGGCAGCGAAAGGTAGAATCCGTTGTAGTAGGGTTCGATCTCGAACCGGTCGAGGTAGCCCGTCGAGGGGGCCAGCGATCCGTAGAAATAGCCCGCCGTGTCGTCGAGCGTATAGAGGCAGCTGTACAGCCGCGGACGGGTATCCAACAAGGCGATTTTATCTTCGGCCTTTTGGGCGGCGTAGATTTCGCGCACCTGCGAGGTGAGCAGCTTGTGCCGCACGATGGGCAGATCGGCCGCGACGAGGTCGCGCATCCGCTGGCGGAGGGCGTCAGCCTCCGCCCGGTCGAACTCCGCAATGCCCTCCACTTCGCAGTAGAAGCCGCTCGGGCCCATCGAATGACGGATATGCAGCTTGCAGTCGGGATGGAGGTCGTGCACCGCCTTCTGGAGCAGGAACCACGCCGTGCGTTGGTAGACGCGGATACCCTCGAACGACGTGATGTCGATGAATCGCACCGAGACGGGCGTATGGATCCGGTAGTTCAGCTCCTTGATGCGGTTGTCGACCAAGGCGGCCAGAAAGGGATGGGGTGCGTCGGCTCCGATGCGCCGGGCAAGTTCCGACAACGGGGTGCCCATCGCCACCTCGAGCGTTCGCCCGAGATTTTCGCACACGACTTGAATGGGTTCGGTCATATCGGAAAGATTCGCATGAAAAGATGGGTAAAGATAGGAATTATTTGTAATTTTGGCAAACGCTAATCGAATAAACGAATGGTTATGAAGAGACGGAGACGATTTATGTGGCTGGCGATTTGCGTTGCGGCACTCGCCGTTGCGGCCAACCTGCCGCGCGAACGGACCCTTGTGCTGCTCTCGACCAACGACATGCACGCGCAGATCGACCGCTTTCCGCAGCTCGCGGCCGCCGTCGCGGCCTGCCGCGATACGGCCGACAACGTGGTGCTGATCGATGCGGGCGACCGCTGGACGGGCAATCCCTATGTCGATCGCACGCCGACCCCCGGGATGCCGATCATCCGGCTGATGAACCGCTTGGGCTACGATGCGGCGACCCTCGGCAACCACGAATTCGACCACGGCCAGGCGTATTTAGGCCGGATCATCGACAGCATGGAGTTCGCGGTCGTCTGCGCCAACCTCAAAAGCGATACCTGCACCTTCCCGCAGCTGCCGCCTTACGCGATCATCGAACGGGGCGGCATCCGCATCGGTCTGGTCGGCGTGGTAACCAACTACGAAGGGCCCGGCCATCCGGCGGGACATGCGTCGAGTTTCGCGGGGCTGGAATTTCCCGATCCGCAGGCGATGGCGGCGAAATATGCCGAAGAACTCCGCTCACAGGTCGATGTATTGGTGCTCGTTTCGCACATGGGCGATGACCGCGACGAGGAATTTTTATTGGGTTCGGCGCATCGTGCGGACAAGGATGAAAAGGGCGGGATGGCCGGCAGTCCCTACGATGTCGTGATCGGCGGCCACACCCACGAAGTCCGCAACTCGTTGATCGGCGGCACGCTGCTGACCCAGACGGGCAAGAATCTGAACAACGTGGGCGCGACGGTCATCCGGCTGCGCGGGCGGAAACGGAAAGTGGTCGATCGTTCGTTCAGGTTGATCGACCTTTCGAATTATGACGCGGCGGAACCGTATGCCTCCGAGGTCGCGGCCTGCGAAGCCGATCCCGAACTCAACCGGCCGACGGGCCGATTCGCGAACGGAGCAGGCCGGCCGGGCCTTGCCGGATGGATCGCGCGGACGATCGCCGCGGCGACCCGTTCGGAGGTGGGGTTCTACCATTGGGGCGGTGTCCGCTTGGATACGATACCTGCCGGTGAGGTGAGCCGGGCGCAGATCTATGCGTTGGAGCCGTTCGATACGGAGGTCGCCGTGTCGCGGATGACGCCCGAGGAGCTGCGCCGCATCATTTTGGCGAAGTACAACGATTCGTGCAACCTCAAGGAGGCGCATCGGCTCGATTTGGTTGCGACGACGCCCTATACGATCGTAACCGATGCCGCGGATCGGGCCGTCGACGTGCGTTTCCCGGAGTTGCGGGAGGGGCGGGCCTGCCGGATCGCCTTCAACGATTACGTCTTCAAGAATTATGCGGCGGTCGATCGGACCAACGGCCAAGTGCTCGATGGCGTTCGGGTCAACGAGCTGTTGTTGAAAGATTTGGAAAACGGGCAGCCGGTTGCGATCGACAACCGGCCCATCCAAACGGTTGAGGTCTCGGAGCGGCGCTGAAAAGGCCGCTTGCCGGCTTTACGAGAGTCAATTATCCCTTCGAAGCCCCCGCCAAGGCGGGGGTTTGGGGGTGGGTCAAATCTGCATACGCGGCCAAGGGCCGCGAGAAACGGCGGTCGGATTTGAAAAACAGGGCCGAAAATTATATGAAAGACCTAATTGCGGTTGCAAAAGAAAGGGGTCGTCCTGCATGCAGGATGACCCCTTTTCGGTCGGTATGCTTTTTCGAATGCGGTTACCAGATGATGACGCGCTCGTCTTCCGGCAGGAACATCGCGCCGTCCTGAATACCGAACGCATCGTAGAACGTTTGCAGGTTGCGCACCGTAGCATCGACGCGCCATTTGCCCAACGAGTGGACGTCCTGCTTGGTCAGTCGGGCGATCTCCTCGTCGCGGATGTTCTGCGCCCACAGCGTCGCATAGGCTAAATAGAACCGTTGGGCGGCCGTGAAGTTGTCGATCGGCTCCGGTTCGACGCCTGCTTGGGCATTCTTCATGGCCGTGTAGGCTACGCGCAGGCCGCCTTGGTCGGCGATGTTCTCGCCCAAGGACAACGAACCGTTCGCATGGATGGCCGGTTGGTCGCCCTGTGCAGGCAATACCTCGATTGCGTCGAACTGTTTTACTAAGACGGCCGTCTTTTTCTTGAACGCCTCGGCGTCGGCTTCCGTCCACCAGTTGTTCATGTTGCCGTCCTTGTCGAAGTTGCGGCCTTGGTCGTCGAATCCGTGGGTCATCTCATGGCCGATTACCACGCCGATAGCCCCGTAGTTCACGGCATCGTCGGCATCGGGGTTGTAGAATGGCGGTTGCAGGATGGCGGCCGGGAAGCAAATCTCGTTGGTCGTCGGATTGTAGTAGGCGTTGACCATCTGCGGCGGCATGTGCCATTCGGCCCGGTCGACGGGCTTGCCTAATTCGGCGATGTTGTCGGCCGTGTACCAGACATTGGCCGCAACGACATTTTGCCAATAGCTCTTCTGCGGATCGACCGTCAGCGTCGTGTAGTCCTTCCATTTGTCCGGATAGCCGATCTTCACCGTGAAGGCCGCCAATTTCTCCTGCGCTTTGGCCTTGGTCTCGTCGGACATCCAGTCGAGAGCGTCGATGTGTTGCGACAGCGCCGTTTGCAGGTTCTTTACGATACCGAGCATACGCTCCTTGTCCTTTTCCGGAAAATATTTGGCCACGTACATCTCGCCGACCGCTTCGGACAGCACGCTGTTAGGTACGGCCATCGCGCGTTTCCAGCGGGGTTTCTGCTCCTGACGGCCCGACATCGTGCGTCCGTAGAACTCGAACGAAGCGTCGCCGAACGCATCGCTCAGATAGGAGGCCGCCGCATTGATATACTGCGCCGCGAGGTAGTAGCGGACCTTTTCGAGCGGGGCGTTTTTCATCAGTTCGTTGGCATTGGCCAGCGCCGACGGCGTGGTTACGATGATCGTCTCGAAATCGCCGATGCCCAGCGTCTTGTAGTAGGTCGCCCAGTCGATTGCATCGTAGCTCTTCTCGAAATCGGCTTTTTTCATCGGATTGTATTGGGCCGCGATGTCGCGCAACTGCACGCTCGACCAGTTTTTCTCGGCCAGAGCGGTCTCGATTTCCATCACGCCGGCTACGGCCGCTTCGATTTCCGCTTCGGGAATGCCTGCGAGCGCGAAAATACGACCCAAATAGGTTTTGTACGCCTCGCGTTTCGGGGCGTTCTCCTCGTCGAGATAGTAATCGCGGTCGCCCATCATCAAGCCCGATTGCGAAGCATAGAGAGCGTTCATGTCGCTGTTCATCAGGTCGGCTTCGACCCCGATGCCGAAGAACGGATTGGCCACCGTGCGGTGGAGGTCGGCGATCAACGGCGTGAGCTCGGCGCGGTCGGCAACGGCCAATATCCGCTCGACCATCGGCCGGATCGGAGCGGCGCCTTCGGTGTTCAGACGGGTCGAATCGAGCCCCATCTTGTAGAGGTCGGCGATCTTCTGCTCGACGCTGCCGGTTTCGGCTTTCGTCTCGGTCATCGCGGCGAAGAGGTCGTTGATGCGGATCTCGTTGTTTTCGCGCAGTATGTCGAACGATCCGTAACGCGAAAATTCGGGCTTCAGCGGATTGCGCTGCTGCCAGCCGCCTGTGGCGTATTGGTAGAAATCGGTGTTCGGCGCTACCGACGGATCGAGATTCGTCAGGTCGATGGCGGGAACTTTCGAAGAATTGTTCTGACAGGCTGCCATAAACAAAACGGATGAAAGAATAAAAAGGTTTTTCATGTTCTTATTGACAACTGGTACTTCTAATTAAGTCAGGTGAGGGGCGTTCACGAACGCCCCTCGCTCGGATCAGTCGCGGATGGCCGCTACACCGGGCAGGTCGCCGAACTCGATGTATTCCAGCAGCGCGCCGCCGCCGGTCGAGATGTACGACACCTTGTCGGCCAGTCCGAATTTGTTGATGCAGGCCACCGAGTCGCCGCCGCCGATGAGCGAATAGGCTCCTTTCGAAGTCGCTTCGGCGATCGCTTCGGCCACTTCGCGCGAACCGGTTGCGAACTTGTCGATCTCGAAAACGCCGACGGGCCCGTTCCAAAGGATCGTCTTGCAGCCGAGGATGTGCTCGCGGAAGGCCTTTTTGCCCTGCTCGGCGATATCGACACCCTCCCAACCATCGGGGATGTTGTCGGCCGGAGCATCCTTCGTATTGGCATCCTGCGCGAACTTGTCGGCAATCAGTGCGTCGGGCGACATGACCAACTCAACACCCTTCTTTTTGGCCAGTTCCAGAATTTCGAGCGCCACGGGGAACATGTCGGGTTCGCAGATCGAGTTGCCGACCTTGCCGCCCTGTGCGGCAGCGAACGTGTAGGTCATGCCGCCGCCGATGACGATCGAATCGACCTTCTCGATGAGGGCCTTGATGACGCCGATCTTGGTCGAGACCTTCGACCCGCCGATGATGGCGCAGAACGGATGGGCGGGCTTTTCCATCAACGACGAAATCGCCTTCACCTCTTTCTCCATCAGATAACCGAACATCTTGTCGTGCGGGAAGAACTCGGCGATGACGTAGGTCGATGCGTGTTTGCGGTGCGCCGTGCCGAATGCGTCGTTAATGTAACAGTCGGCATACGATGCCAGCTTCTTGGCGAATTCTTTTTGTGGGCCCTTTTTGAAAGCCGCTTTCGCCGCCTTCTCCTCCTCTTTCGAGAGGCCTTCTTTCAGGTCGCGGGGTTTGCCCTCCTCCTCGGCGTAGAAACGCAGGTTCTCGAGCAGCATCACCTCGCCGGGCTTCAGATTCTTGGCCATTTCGGCGGCTTTCTCGCCCATGCAGTCGCCTGCGAAAGCGACCTTCGTGCCGAGCGCCTCCTCGACAGCCCCGACGATCTGGCTCAACGAGTATTTCGGATCGGGATTCTTTTTGGGGCGTCCGAGGTGCGACATGAGGATCGCCGAACCGCCGCCCGCAAGCACCTTCCTGATGGTGGGAACGGCCGCCCGGATGCGGGTGTTGTCCGTTACGACGCCCTGTTCGTCGAGGGGCACATTGAAGTCCACGCGGATGATGGCGCGTTTGCCCTTGAAGTCATAATTTTCGATTGTTGCCATACATTTATTAATTTTTGTTGAAGATCTGATTACCGTTGTTGTTTTACCGTTTTCGTTTGACCATTGCCGGTTGATCGTTTTCGTTTGACCGTTTTCGCCCCCCCCCATGCTGCAAAGTACATGCTTCGCCCGACAAAGTTACAAAAAATTTGGTTTGTAACAGTCAATACTTAATCCGACCGTAGTTTTCGTATCGGGCGGCGAAAGTGCCGGCAGTTTGTCGCGAAGTTTTTTACAAGGGGGGCGAATATTTTTTTTGAAAGTCAAAAAGGGAGGAGGAGGGAGACCTATTCGAATGATTAATCGTTAAATTTGTACCGAGAATAGCTGCTGCCTCCGAATGATGGCGACCCGCCGGTTCTCCTGCTGCGGGTTCCGCTATGGCAGCGCAGCACAAGAGGGTGCGATGCCCGAAAAGAGAGGGACGTGACGGCCGATACGGATGGCCGATGATAAAGGGTCGAAAAACAGATGAAATCGCTCGATATGAAAAAGATGAAAAAACCGATGTGCGCGGTGTCGCTGATTTTGCTGGCTGGGCCGGTTTTGCCGGTTTCGGCTCATGAACACAGGCTGTGGTACGACGCTCCGGCGGCGGTATGGACGGAGGCGCTGCCTTTGGGCAACGGACGCCTCGGCGCTATGGTCTACGGAAATCCGGTCGAGGAGCGGATGCAGCTCAACGAGGAGACGCTGTGGGCGGGGCAGCCCAACAACAATGCCAATCCCGAGGCCCGCGAATGGATTCCCCGGATCCGGGAGCTGGTGTTTGCGGGCCGGTACCTCGAAGCGCAAAACCTCTGCACGCAGCATGTGAAGTCGGCGACCAATTCGGGTATGCCGTACCAGCCTTTCGGCGAGCTGCTGTTTCACTTCCCCGGACATGCCCGTTATACGGATTACTCCCGCGAATTGAGCCTCGATTCCGCGCGTGTTACCGTCAGCTACCGCGTGGACGGAATCCGTTACCGGCGCGAGACATTCGTGTCGTTTCCCGACCAAACTGTCGTTACGCATATTGCGGCCGACCGCCCCGGGGCTGTAACTTTCTCGGTGTCGCTCGCCTCGCCCCATCCGGATGTGCTCTCTGGCAGCGAGGGCAACGACATTGTTTTGCGCGGGGTCGGTTCCCAGCACGAGGGGTTGAAAGGGAAGGTCGCGTTCGAGGGACGTGTGCGTCTGACGCATCGGGGCGGGCGCATGACCTGCCGGGACGGGGTGTTGACCCTCGAAGGGGCGGACGAGGCGACGGTATACGCCTCTGTGGCGACCAATTTCGTCAACTATACCGACCTTTCGGGCGATCCCGAGGCGCGTAATCGAATCTATCTCGATAAGGCCGCCGCACGTCCCTATGCCGAGGCCCGTCGGGCCCATACGGATTTCTACCGCAAGCAAATCGGCACGGCCTCGCTGTGGTTAGGCGACGACCGTTTTGCTGACCTGACAACCGACCGGCGCGTGGAGCGTTTCCGTGAGAATCACGACAACTTTTTAGTC
Source organism: uncultured Alistipes sp. (assembly GCA_947629705.1). Lineage (GTDB taxonomy): Bacteria > Bacteroidota > Bacteroidia > Bacteroidales > Rikenellaceae > Alistipes. The sequence continues at coordinate 27,622 of CANREN010000004.1, forward strand.
GCCACCTACTTCCTGTTCGGACGTTATCTGCTCGTCTGCTCCTCGCAGCCGGGTGGACAGGCTGCGACGCTGCAAGGAATCTGGAACGACAAGCTGTTCCCTGCGTGGGACAGCAAATACACCTGCAATATCAATCTGGAAATGAACTACTGGCCCTCGGAGGTTGCCAATCTGTCGTGGCTGAACGAACCGCTCTTCCGTTTGATTCGTGAAGTGAGCGTATCCGGGGCGGAGAGCGCGCGCATCATGTACGGCGCCAATGGCTGGGTACTGCACCATAACACCGATATCTGGCGCGTAACGGGTGCCATCGACAATGCTCCCGCCGGCATGTGGACTTCGGGAGGCGCGTGGCTCTGCCGCCATCTGTGGGAGCACTACCTTTATACGGGGGATGAGCAGTTCCTGCGGGAGATTTACCCGATTCTAAAGGGTGCGGGCCGCTTCTTCGACGAGACCATGATTCGGGAGCCGGAACATGGCTGGCTCGTAGTGTGCCCGAGCAACTCGCCGGAGAATACGCATGCGGGCAGCGGCCGCAAGGCAACGATCGCAGCGGGCTGCACGATGGATAATGCGTTGATATTCGACCTGTGGCAGTCGATTGTTGCGGCGGCTGACATTCTGCAGTGCGACGGCGAATATGCCGCTCGGCTGAAGGCTCGGCTGAAGGAGCTGCCTCCCTATCAGATAGGTCGTTGGGGTCAGTTGCAGGAGTGGATGTACGATTGGGATGACCCGGCCGATACGCATCGGCATGTGTCGCATCTCTATGGGCTCTATCCGAGCAATCAGATTTCGCCATACCGTAATCCCGAGTTGTTCGATGCTGCGCGCACCTCGCTCATACACCGCGGCGATCCCTCGACAGGATGGTCCATGGGCTGGAAAGTGGCTTTGTGGGCCCGGTTGCATGACGGAGAACACGCCTACAAATTGATTGCTGACCAGCTGACGCTCGTGCGCGGCGAGAAGAGGGGTGGCACCTATCCGAATCTCTTCGATGCCCATCCGCCTTTCCAAATAGATGGCAATTTCGGCTGTACGGCCGGTATCGCCGAGATGCTGATGCAGAGCCATGATGGATTTATCTATCTGCTGCCGGCCCTGCCGTCGATGTGGCCGGAGGGACGTGTCGAGGGGCTCGTAGCGCGGGGCGGTTTCGAAATCGACCTGTCGTGGAGCGGAGGACGTATTACGCGATTGCAAATCACCTCCCGCCGAGGCGGGAACTGCCGCTTGCGCTCCGCTACGCCGCTGTCTGGAAAGGGATTGCGCAAGGCCCGCGGCGAGAATCCGAATCCGCTGTACGATGTGCCGGAGGTTGCACGGCCGCTGATTCATGCGCAAACGCCGCTGAATCCCGTAACACGGGAAAATACATGGCTCTACGATCTGCAAACCGAAGCGGGCTGTACCTACCGGATTGTCGGGAAATAATCAAAAACGGCATGTGCCGCATGGCTTCCGAAAACAAAATAGCCAAGCGATATTCAGAACCGTTATAATCACTATCTTTGTAAGGCAAACGGTTTTTGAAAGTAATGGGAATAGCAAACTTTTTCAGAAATATTGCACGCCCCAAAGAGAATAGCGCTGCGGTTCCGAAGAATCCGAATCCGGAGAATTATCCTGTGGAGTATGTCAGAACGCTCGCTTTCAACAAGGCGTTCAAGGATTTGCTATCCCAAGATCGATTCATAGCCCGGAGCGAATATAAGGGCTTTGTCGAACAATACCGTGATTTATCGCAATTTTATGCTACGCTTGTTCAGTCGAACCTATTGAATGAATATGTTGCCAAACATACGCTCGACAGGGAGGCTGTAAACTCTTTTCGGACGGAGTTCGATGCAATGGCCGACCTTGCAACGGAATCCCCGACGATCCGAAAACATAACGATGCTTATGTCTCGCGCCATATCGAATCGGAGAAATCCTATCTCGACAACCTACTCGAAGCGTGCGATCCGGCCATCTCGCTCGACCGGGAACAGCGAGAAGTGGTGCTGTCGGAAGAAGACCATACGCTGGTCATCGCAGGAGCCGGAGCCGGCAAAACGACTACGGTGGCGGCCAAGGTGCGGTATCTCGTGGAAAAACGAGGCATCGACCCGGCCCGGATTCTGGTCATATCCTTTACCAATAAGGCCGTAGAGGAGCTCCGAGGACGCATCAACGGCAATTTGGGAATACCTTGTCCCATCAGTACGTTTCATTCCATCGGCTACACGATTTTGCGTCAAAGTGAGGAAGAACGCAAAAAAATTGTCGAGGGCGGATATATGTACACGGTAATCAATAATTATCTGAAATCGTCCGTGCTGCGTAATCCGGAGGTCGTAGACAAATTGATTCTATTCTTCGGCTCCTATTTCACTGCACCCTATGAAAGTGAAACGATTCATTGCAGAAATCAAGAAACATGTTGAATCCTAATTGCAAGAAAGAGCGATGCGTTACACGCATCGCTCTTTCTGCATGAATAATAAAATGCTACAAATCGTCCATTGCCGCCGAACGGGCCGTATCCGTATTTATCTTGTCGTAGTATCTGAGTAAAACGACACACTGTCCGAGGTCAACTTTCTGCAAGGATAATTGGATGTTGCCTTTCGTCGTCTCAAAGGTCGTGTACCAAGTGCAACGATCCATCTTCAGTGCATGCAATTTGTCATCGTTCGTATTCGGGTCGATTATCCCTTGAAACTGCTCCACAACATCAGTCGGTTCTCCATATTTTTGAGTTAACATGGATTTAAGAAAGTCATAATCTCTTTCCAGCGAGCTCCAATCATCATGCGGGGGAAAGAATACACCAATTGTGCTGACTACATTTACAGCTTTCATCGTGTAAACGCCTACCGTACAACTTTTGAAGCCTGCGAAATCGCCTTGCAGAATAGCTATACCGTCCTGCGTCCCAAGGTACGAAAACCCGGCATCTTTCATTTGTGCCACATATTCATTAAGCGTTCCGTCAATAGGTACTCCTTTGAAAGTTAGATGCTCCGATTTGTCTTGCGCCAATGAAATAAGAATTGTGTTTACAAAAAGCAATACAAAGATGAACCGTTTCATAATAAGATTGTTTGAGCTATTTTTTATTTGGAATTATCCACTTTAGCCTTGCAGACATTCGCGCTTCACAGCCTCGACCGACGCCAGCGACTCCATGCGCCTTTTTTCGATACCTGCAAAATTATTCCTGCTCGGGTTCGACGGAGGCATCGACTGCCGTCGAATCGGCTCCTTCGGGCTTGGGCGCCTCGAACGGCGTTACGTCGACCAACTCGACCTCGAATTCCAATGCTTCGTTGGGGCCGATATCGCGACCGGCACCGCGCGTGCCGTAAGCCAGTTCGGCCGGAATCCACAACGTGATCTTACCCCCTTTGCCGACCAATTTCATGCCCTCGGTCCAGCCCGGAATGACGCGGTTCAGCGGGAATTCCACCGGTTCGTCCTTGTCGTATCCTTCCGGGTTCTGCTGTTTGAGCATCTCCTGCTGCTCCTTCGGACGGTTTTTGAACAGCGAGCTGTCGAATACCTTGCCTTCGCGCGTGCGGCCCGTGTAGTGCACCTTTACCACGTCGCGCGAATCGGCCGCCATGACGCTTTCGTCGCCCATCTTCGAGATTTTGTAGAGCAGTCCCGATTCGGTCTTCTTCACGCCCGACTTCTTCTCGATCTTCTCCAACCATGCTTTCGAAGCCTCGGCGTTTTCGGCAGGGCGTTTCACCATGAAGAAGTATTGCAGATAGGAGTTCGCCTCGTCCTGCGACATTTTCGCATTGTTGTCGCGAACGTTCTGCATGGCCTCCGTAACCCATGCGATCTGCAACGGCAGACCGCTCTGCGCCAGGTTGAATCCGATGTCGTTGCCGAACGCATAGGAGAGCTCCGCACGCTCCTCTTCGGTTTCGAACATTGCAGGATCGGCGGCCGGATACTCCACTTTGGTGCTGTCGCCGCCGGCTAACCGGATGCTGTCGGCTTCGGCACGCGAAGCAGCGATTGCCTGTGCACGTTCGGAGCGCTTGGTCATGAAATAGGTACGCAGTTTTTCGAGCGATTCGTCGTGCGATTCGGCTGCCTTGTCGAAGGCGCCTTCGCTGATTCCTTTGTCTATCGCCTTGTGATCGAACGGAATATCGCCCATTTCGTAGCCGATGCTATAAGCGATATTGGCGCCCAGCGCATAAGACAACGAGTCGAACTCCGAGAGGGAGCCCATCCGGAGACCGCTTTTATTTCCGCAAGCGGTCATCATCGCGGCACCGGCCAGTGCCGCTGCAAAAAAGATCTTTTTCATTTGGTTTATTAATTGTGTTCGTTTTGTCATCCAACCGATGCAGGGGCAAAGGTAGTAAAAAATCGGTAATTATGTACATTTGTGTACCGAAGGTAGCAAGCCCCGATCCGTTTCAGCCGCCCGACCGAAGCCCCTGCCAGGGCGAGGGGCGGAACAAGTGCGGCGACTGCTGTGGCGGCTCGGCCCTACGAGCGGGCTCGATTGCACGCGCCTTCGGCCGCAGTTGGGGGGGGGAAAATCTGCATACGCCGCCGCAGACGGCGGGCACCGGCGGTCGGATTTGAAAATCCGGGTCAAAAACGCAGGCACATGAAAGTACACGATCATTCATCCTGCATTCAGCACCGTTTATCGGCGGGCGTCCCATTTGTCTACTCCAATGAGCTCGATTTCGTAGTAAAGCGTAGCATTGGGGCCGATGCCGAGCTGCGCGTCGCCCGATGCGCCATAGGCCTCCTTCGCCGGCAGCCAGGCATCGATGCGTCCGCCCTTGCCGATCAGCTTCACGCACTCCCGAACCCCCGGGCGCAGCTCCGAAAGCGCCGCACGGATCGTATCGCCGTGTTCGTAGGAGGAGTAGCGATCCGTGCCGTCCGCCGTGCGGATGATCCACCGCAGCGACACGCTGTCGCGGTCGTGCGACGGAATCGATTGCGGAGCCTGATCGCCGAGTTCATCGACCGTATAGGTTACGCCCGACGACGTGCGGGCATAGGCTCGGTTCGACTTGGCGATATCGGCCAGAAATTGCTCCTCGTAAGCTAACGCCTTTTCGGGCAGCAGGTAGTTGACATAGCGCAGATAAAAGGCCTGCGCTTCGTCCATTGTGAAATGCGGCTTGCCCGCCGCGACGTCGCGGATTCCGCGGCACACCGCCTCGATATTGAGGGTCGAATCCATTCGCAACAGATTCACGCCCACGTTCATGCCGAGCACATAGGCCGCCGAATCGGCATCAGTGCGCAACTTCGCGCCGCCCCCGCTCTTTCGGGAGCAGGCGCCCGCCAGCAGGGCGGCGAGCAGCAATCCCGTAGCGATCCGTTTCATGAGCGGCCTTTTTTATTGGTCAGCAGGAAGATGACGATAGCCCCCACGATGGCGGCAGCCGTCGATCCCATGAGGATGGCGATCTTGCCGCGGTCGATCAACCCGTCATCGGTGAAAGCGAGCGAATCGACGAACAGCGACATGGTGAATCCGATACCGCCCAGGCAGGCCACCGCCAGCAGCATCGGCCACGAAGCGCCCTGCGGTATTTCGGCGACCCGGGCCTTCACGGCACAATAGCTCGCCGCGAAGATGCCCAATGGCTTGCCGATCAACAGACCGAAGAAGACGCCCATTCCGACGGAACCGATCTCCGACGAATAGTGGAAGATATTGAGGTACTCCGCCGACGAGATATGCACGCCGGCGTTCGCCAACGCGAAGACAGGCATAATCAGGAAGGTTACATAGGGCGACAGGGCATGTTCCAGCCGGTAGCTCATGCCCACCGAGCGGGACGAGAGCCGACTCATGCAGCGCAGACACTCGCGATGCTCCTCGTTGGGGAATTCCGCTTCCGAACAGTCGATTTCGTCGATCACCTGGTTCATGTTCTGCATCTTGTGCAAGAAGTATTCCTTATTGTAGCGGGGTGTCATCGGAATCAACATTGCCATGGCCACGCCGGAGAGCGTAGAGTGGATGCCCGAATAGTAGAACAGCGTCCAGACGGCGACGGCCGGCACGAAATAGTAGAACATGCGTTTCTCGCCCATGCGGTTCATGAACGCGACGCCCGCCATGACGAGCAGCGCCCCGAGCAGGCAGAAAATCTGCACCTTGCCGCCATAGAAGAGGGCGATGACTAAAATGGCGCCCAAATCATCGGCAATGGCCAGCGCCGTGAGGAAGATTTTCAGCGAGACCGGCACCCGATCGCCCAGCATCGACAGGATGCCGATCGCAAAGGCGATATCGGTCGCCGTCGGGATCCCCCAGCCGTTGGCCGACAAGGTTCCGGAATTGAAGCAGAGATAGATCAACGCCGGCATCAACATGCCGCCGCCCGCCGCCACGACGGGCAGAATCGCGCGTTTGACCGACGACAACTGGCCGCAGACCACCTCGCGCTTGATCTCCAGCCCGACGGTGAAGAAGAAGACCACCATCAGTACGTCGTTGACGAACTTTTCGACGGTCATCCCTTCGGGGAAGTGCCAGTCGATGGAGCCGTCGGGGCTCTTGATCGACAACGAGAGGTCGGTTTCGAGGAGATGGCGGTAAAAATCCGAGGTCAGGGGCAGATTGGCCAGCAGCATGGCGATGACGACGCACACCAACAGCACGACGCCGCCCGCCCACGGAGCCTCGATGAAACTGCGGCCTCGCGATCCCAGCCGGTGGAACGAGCGCGTCCAACGATAAGCGGAAAAAAGTCTCATTCTTATTGATATTGTTTTGCGTATTCCTTTCATTTGGCGGCGGAGAGCGTCGCTCCGCACAATTTCCACAGCATACGGGCGCCGGTGATGGCATCCGACCGGTCGCCGGCCGCGGGACAGACCTCCACGATGTCGAACCCGATGATGCGGCGGCCCGATCGCGCTAACGTCCGGAGCAGCCACACCGCTTGATTGAAGCTCAAGCCGCCCGACACGGGCGTGCCCGTATGCGGACAGTTTTCGAAGCTCAATCCGTCGATATCGAAACTGATATAGACCTCCTCGGGCAGTGCATTCACGATCCGCCGGCACTGTTCGTCCCACGTCGCGCCGCCGAACGCCGCCTCGGCCAGCGCGAAATCTTCGAACGAGACGATCCGTTCCGAGGCTTCGGCTAACGCCGCCTCGCGCTCCGAATAGTCGCGCACGCCGACCTGCACGAGCCTCTTCACCTGCGGCACGTCTCGCAGGACATTGAACATAATGGAGGCATGCGAATAGAGAAAACCCTCGTAGGCTTCGCGCAGATCGCGATGGGCATCGACATGCAGAATGCCGAACGCCGCATGACGCGCCCCGAGCGCACGGACCGCCCCGTAAGGGGTCGAATGATCGCCGCCGACCAGGCCGACCTTCTTGCCCGCATCGAACCAGCGGGCGGCCTGCGCTTCGACCTTGGCATTCATCGCCGCGCAGCCCTCGTTCACGCGCCGGATTTTGCGGACGATGGATTCGTCATGGGGCGACCCGCCGTTTTCGAGGTATTCGATGACCCGTGCGGCATCGGCCCGCAGCCGCTGCGAAAGTTCCTGCAGCGAGTAGTCGATATCGGCCGTAGCGATCCCCCGACGCCATGCGCCGGGTGCCATCGGGTCGTAGAAATCGAGTTGGGTCGAGGCCTCGATGATGGCATCGGGCGCATAGACCGTTCCGGCACCGTAGGAGACCGTAACGTCCCACGGAACCGACACGAGCACCAATTCGGCATCATCGGGCGCGAACGGAAGGCCGAAATAGGCGCCGTTGGCGACCCCCACGCCATCGGGATCGAAAAGCTGCTGTTCCATCGTTCTGTTCGACCTCCAAAGGTACGAAAATTTTGTTTTTCTCGCTATCTTTGCCCCGATTACTTTATTTATACGCACCATGAAGATCGTCATCGATCGGGCCATCCCGTTTCTGCGCGGCGTGCTGGAGCCGTGGGCCGAGACCGTCTACCTGCCGGGCGGCGCCATCGGCCCCGAAGAGGTGCGCGACGCCGACGCACTGATTATCCGCACGCGCACCCGTTGCGACGAGCGGCTGCTCGGCGGTTCGCGCGTCCGGTTCATCGCCACTGCGACCATCGGGGTCGACCATATCGACACCGCGTGGTGCGCGGCCCGCGGCATCGAGACGGCCGCCGCCGTCGGATGCAATGCGCGCGGCGTGCTGCAATGGGTCGCCGCCGTCCTGGTGCAGCTTTCGCGCCGACAGGGCTGGCGTCCCGCCGACAAGATTTTAGGGGTCATCGGCGTCGGTCATGTCGGATCGCTCGTCGCGGCCTATGCCGCCGCATGGGGGTTCCGCGTGCTCTGCTGCGACCCGCCGCGCGAAGCCCGCGAACACCTCGGATTCCTGCCGCTCGGCGAGGTCGCCCGGCAGGCCGATCTGCTCACGTTCCACACGCCGCTCGACCCCTCGACGCGGCACATGGCCGATGCCCGGTTCTTGCGTTCCCTGCCTCCGACGACCCAATTGATAAACGCCTCGCGGGGCGGGGTGGTCGATACCGCAGCCCTGCTCGCCAGCGGTCATTCCTGCGTTTTGGACGTCTGGGAGCACGAACCGCAGATCGACCGGCGGCTGCTCGAACGGGCCCTGCTCGCCACGCCCCATATCGCCGGCTATTCGGAACAGGGCAAAGCCCATGCGACCGCCCTGTCGGTTGCTGCCGTCGCGCGTCATTTCGGCTGGCCGCTTGCGGGCTGGTATCCGCCGGAGGTGCAGCCGTCGACGCCCCGTCCCATTACGTGGCAGGAGCTGTGCGACACGATCGGCGATTATTTCGATATCGAAGCGCAAAGCCGTCAGCTCAAAGCCCATCCCGAGGACTTCGAAGCGATGCGCAACGACTATCCCTATCGCAAAGAGTATTTTTAGGCACCCATATTTTCAAGGCAGCCCGTTAAGAACGCCTTTCAACAGGCGCGGCAGCGAAGAAAGCGGCCGAAAGCGAAGTGAGGGCCTCACGCGCTGATAAAATTTGGGAGGTTGACGAATTTTTACTAATTTAGCTGGTTGAAGCGATCTGCGGTCGTTTCTTTCGAAAAGCACAATCAGTATGAAAGGTCATGACCTCCTCGAATCCGAAAAATAACGAGAGCTGTACGGCCGAAGAGTTGAAATACCTCGACCTGCTCGCGCGGCAGTTCCCCACCATCGCCGACGCCGCTACGGAAATCGTCAACCTCGAAGCCATCCTCAACCTGCCGAAGGGCACCGAACACTTTCTGACCGATCTACACGGAGAGGCCGAAGCCTTCCGCCACGTGTTGAAAAACGCTTCGGGCGTCATCCGTCAGAAGATCGACGAGCTTTTCGGCCACACGCTGCGCGAAGCCGAAAAACGCGACCTCTGTACGTTGATCTATTACCCCGAGGAGAAGCTCGAACGGGTGAAACGCTACGAAACCGAACTCGACGACTGGTACCGCATCACGCTCAACCAGCTGGTCGAAGTGTGCCGCTACGTCTCGACCAAATACACCCGTTCGAAGGTCTACAAGGCGCTGCCCGCCGACTTTTCCTATATCATCCAGGAGCTGCTGCACGAATCGGGTTCGCGCGACATGCCCAACAAACAGGACTATTTCAACGCCATCCTCAACTCGATCATCGAGGTCGATCGGGCCGACGCGTTCATCGCGGCCATCAGCCACGTGATCCAGCGGCTGACCATCGACCGGCTGCACATCATCGGCGACATCTTCGACCGCGGCCCGGGCCCGCATATCATCCTCGACACGCTGTCGAATTACCACAAAGTCGACATCCAGTGGGGCAACCACGATATGTTGTGGATGGGGGCTGCCGCCGGAAACGAAGCCTCGCTGGCCAACGTCGTGCGCATCTCGGCGCGTTACGCGAACCTCGACGTGCTGGAAAACGGTTACGGCATCAACCTGCTGCCGCTGGCCCGTTTGGCGATGGATGTCTACGGCGGCGACCCCTGCACCCGTTTCGCTCCGCGCATGTTGCAGAATCGCCGTCTCAACGAACGCGATGCCCGCCTGACGGCCCAGATGCACAAGGCCATCACGGTGATCCAGTTCAAATTGGAGGGGCAGCTGATCCTCCGCCATCCGGAGTACCGCATGGAAGAGCGGCTGCTGTTGGACAAGATGGATCCTGCGGTCGGCACCGTGCGCATCGGCGGCGAGGTCTATCCGTTGAACGACACCTTTTTCCCGACCGTCGACCCGGCCGATCCCTATCGACTGACCGTGGACGAGAACGAAGTAGTGCAGCAGCTGCGCATGGCCTTCCGCAACAGCGAGAAATTGCAGAAACACGTCCGGCTGCTTTACAGCAAGGGGAGTCTCTATTTGGTGCTCAACTCCAACCTGCTCTATCATGCGTCGATTCCGATGACTGCCGCGGGCCGATTCAAGCAGGTGGAGATCTGCGGCAAGACGCTCGGCGGCCGCGACCTGCTCGACCGCGTCGACCGGCTGGCCCGCGAGGCCTATTTCGGCCACAAAGGCTCCGAGACCCGCCGTCAGGCGCTGGACTACATGTGGTACCTCTGGTGCGGCCCCGATTCGCCGTTGTTCGACAAGGACAAGATGGCCGTGTTCGAATCCTACTTCATCGACGACAAAAAGCCCCGCGCCGAGCATAAGGGAGCCTACTACAACCATATGGAAGATCCGGCGGTCTGTGCGATGATCCTCCGGTCGTTCGGCCTCGATCCGGCGACGTCGCACATTATTTCGGGCCACATACCGGTGAAGAGCGGCAAGGGCGAAAGTCCCATCAAGGCGGGCGGACGGCTGCTGATGATCGACGGCGGATTCTCGAAAGCCTACCAAGCCGAGACGGGCATCGCAGGCTACACGCTGATCTACAACTCCCACGGCCTGCAATTGGTGCAGCATCAACCGTTCGAATCGCGGCGGCGGGCCATCGAGGAGGGGTTGGACATTCTGTCGACGAAGTTCGTCGTCGAGACAACCAGCACGCGGCTGACCGTGCGCGACACGACGGTGGGCAAAGAGCTTTTGGTGCAGATCGACGATCTGAAACGGCTGTTGACGGCCTATCGCAGCGGTATCATCAAGGAACGGCCCGTTTGAACGGGCTTCCCGATGCGTTAGATCGCCGGTTCGCTTATGAACGTCATCGGGCGCTGCCTGCCGTTCCCGATTAAGGATTCGCAAGGTTGGGAGGGGCAGGTGGAAGCAGGTGGAAGCAGGTGGAAGCAGGTGGAAGCAGGTAGAAGATAGCTATTAAATTAAGGATGGAACAGAACGATACACACGTGGAAGCCGTCGCGCTTCAGATGATTCCGGGCATCGGAATCAAAGGCGCCGTGCATCTGTTGGAGTTGTTCGGCGACGCCCGCAGTATCTTCGCCGCTTCGGTCGACGAACTGGTCGGACGGGCCGAACTGCGGCCCGACCTCGCCCGGGCCATCGTGCAGCGCAAAGGATTTTCCCAGGCCGAAAAAGAGCTCCGCTATTGCGAACGCAACGGATTGGCCGTCATCGCCTCGACCGATCCGGCCTATCCGCCGCTGCTGCGCGAGATACCCGATTATCCGCCCGTGCTCTACGTGCTGGGCGATCCCGCCGCACTCACCCGCCGCTGTCTCTCGATGGTCGGCACCCGCAAAGCGACCGACTACGGGCAAGTCGTTTGCAGCCGGTTGGTCGAAGGGCTTGCCGAACGGGTTCCCGATCTCTGCATCGTCAGCGGATTGGCCTTCGGCATCGACGCCGCAGCCCATCGGGCGGCGCTTGCGGCGGGAATCCCGACCGTCGGCGTTTTAGCCAATGCGCTTCCGGATGTTACGCCCGCACAGCATACGGCCTTGGCCCGCGACCTGCTGGCTCACGGCGGCGCCCTCGTCAGCGAGACCCACTCCCAGATGCCGCAGAAAGGAACCGGCTATTTAGCCCGCAACCGCATCATCGCAGGATTGAGCGCGGGATGCGTCGTGGCCGAATCGCCCGAAAACGGCGGATCGCTCCATACGGCCGCCTGCGCCGACGATTATCATCGGGTGGTGATGGCCGTTCCGGGCCGCATCACCGACCCCGCATCGCACGGAACCAATCATTTGATATACAGTCATAAGGCGCAACTGATCCAGTCGGCGGGCGACATCATCCGCGAACTGTTGTGGGACATCGGGCCCGACGCGGCGGCCCTGCGTCCGCAAACGCTCCCCGAACCGCTGACCCCCGAAGAGAGGCAGTTGTTGAATGCCTTTCCCGATGCCGACCCCCTGTCCGTCGAGGAGCTGGCCCGCACCGCCGGCATCGACACGGGTGCCCTGACCGCCCTGTTGATCGGGCTCGAATTGTCGGGCACCGTGCGCCAGCTGCCCGGCAACCGTTACCTCAAACTCCGTCAGCCATGCGATTGATCGACACCCACTCGCACCTCTACGACGAGGCATTCGACGCCGACCGCGAAGCCGCGTTCGCACGGGCCGTCGATGCCGGTGTCGAACGCCTGCTGATCCCCGCCATCGATTCCGGGAGCCATGCGCGGATGTTCGACTTTTGCCGGCGGCATCCCGACCGGTGCATCCCCATGATCGGATTGCATCCTACCTCTGTTAATGAAAATCCCCGCTGGTGCGAGGAGCTGGCGCTCGTCGAACGTTATCTCGCCGCACCGCCCGAAGGCATCGCCCGCTGGTGCGGTGTCGGCGAAATCGGGCTCGACCTCTACTGGAGCCGCGACGCGCTTGCGGAACAGACGGAGGCGTTCCGCCGCCAGATCGAACGTTCGCTGCAATACGGACTGCCCATCGCCGTGCACGTGCGCGATGCGTGGGCCGAGACGCTGGAAGTGATGCGTTCTTATCGCGGCCGCGGCGTGCGGGGCGTGTTCCATGCCTTTTCCGACACGGCGGAGACCTATCGCGAGTTGCGCGAATTGGGCGACTTCCGGTTCGGGGTCGGCGGAACGGTTACCTATAAAAAGAGCCGCGTGGCGGAGGTCGTCCGCGAAATTCCGCTCACGGAGATCGTTTTGGAGACCGACTGCCCCTATCTGACGCCCGTGCCCCATCGCGGCGAACGCAACGAATCGGCCTACGTGCGGTTCGTCTGCGAGAAGATCGCCGAGCTGAAAGGGCTCGATCCCGACGAGGTGGCGGCCACGACGACGGCCGCGGCGCAACGGATGTTCCTCTCCCTCTCCGATCAAGCGGAACCCCGATAGCCGAAAAAGCCATGAAAACATGAAAATGTAAAACGATATGCGTTCCTCCATTCTGATTATCTACACGGGCGGCACGATCGGTATGAAGACCGACGCCGAAACCGGTACGCTCGTACCGTTCGATTTCAGCGGCATCTACGACGAATTTCCCTCGTTGAAGCGGCTCCGGGTCGACATCGAGGTGCTCACGCTGTCGCCGGTCATCGACTCGTCGAACGTCAGTCCCGACAACTGGCTCGAACTCGCGCGGCTCATCCGCGACAATTACGCCCGTTACGACGGATTCGTCGTCCTGCACGGCACCGACACGATGTCCTATACCGCCTCGGCCTTGAGTTTCTTATTGGAAAATTTAAGGAAACCGGTCGTCTTCACCGGCAGCCAGATTCCGATCGGCGTGCTGCGCACCGACGGGCGCGAAAATCTGATTACGGCCATCGAGATCGCCGGCGCCCGGCGCGACGGACGGCCCGTCGTGCCCGAGGTGTCGCTCTACTTCCAGAACCGGCTGTTCCGGGCCAACCGCACCACCAAACGGAGCGCCGAAGCGCTGAACGCTTTCCGGTCGTACAATTATCCGCCCTTGGCCGAGGTCGGCGTCAGCATCTCTTACAATCTGACGGCCATCCGCCAACCCGACGGATTTTCGAACGAATCGGAGATCGCCGCCCCGCCCGACAGCCGGTCGGATCCCATGCAAATCGCAACAAAGCTCGGCAACAAGTCGGATGCACTTCGTATCGCCACAAAGCTCGGCAACAAGTCGGAGGCACTTCGTATCGCCACAAAGCTCGGCGACAATTCGGATGCACTTCGTATCGCCACAAAGCTCGGTAACGGTATTGCCTTAATAAAATTGTTTCCGGGGATCGGGGAACCCGTGCTGCAGGCCATGCTCGCGGCGCCCGGATTGCGGGCTGTCGTGCTGGAGACCTTCGGTACGGGCAACGCACCGACCTCGGAGTGGTTCATCCGGTTGTTGGAGGAGGCCATCTCCCGCGGCATCCAGATCGTAAATATCACCCAATGCGGAGGCGGCAGCGTCTCGATGGAGCGCTACGAAACCGGACTGCGGCTTCAGAAGATCGGCGTGCTCTGCGGCTACGACCTGACGACCGAGGCCGCCGTAACGAAATTGATGTATCTGTTAGGCAAGGAACTGCCGGCGGAATCGCTGCGCGAGGCCATGCGAAAATCGCTGCGCGGAGAAATTACCGTCTGAAACGTTGCACAAATCGATTTTTTTTTCTATATTTCGCACTGTTAACGGGCAGATAACGGGTGTCTGCAAGGGGTCCCGACGGAGGTGGTCGGGATGCAGACGATTGGTATACAGTCGATTAGCGGTCGTCGGACGAGCGAATGACGAACGTTTCGGCTCGCCGGTCGAAAACCCGTAAAAAGACTGTTCGGAACGATAAGACGGTGCTTGTGCCGAAAAAAACGGATTTTTTTCAGCGTTCGAAATGGCCGGGAGGGGCAGTTCCCGAAGCGGCAGAACGCGAAACGGTGAAAAGGGAAAAAATGTTGAATAAGCGATGAGCAGAACCGCAACTCATCTTAATTAAACGGGGGGGGCGAAGGCTTGCTTAATTAGACGGTGCAGAACCATAAACTTGCTTAATAATCGGTGGATAGAACCAAAAACTTACTTAATAAAAACTATCAAAAACTAATTTATCTAAAACAACTATGAAAAAATTCTTTTTGATTCTGACGGTTGCCTTGTTGGGTACGGTAGCCGTGTTCGCGCAGGATGCAGCTGTCGCAGCTGAAGAATCCGCTCTGGAAACGGCTGTCGCCGGCGACAGTATGCACCACGTCTTGATGCAGAAGTTCCTCGAAGGCGGTTGGGGCTGGATGCTTCCCGTGCTGCTCTGCCTGGTGATCGGTCTGGCCGTAGCCATCGAGCGCATCCTCTATCTGACGCTCTCGACGATCAACACCAAGAAGTTCGTCGCTAAAGTCGAAGATGCGCTGAAGAACGGCGGTATCGATGCTGCCAAGGAGGTTTGCCGCAACACCAAAGGCCCGATCGCTTCGATCTACTACCAGGGTCTCGACCGTTACGCACAAGGTCTCGACGCAGTTGAAAAGGCGGTCGTTTCCTACGGTTCGGTTCAGACGGGCCAGATGGAATCGGGCCTGTCGTGGATCGGCCTGTTCATCGCTCTGTCGCCTATGTTGGGCTTCATGGGTACCGTTGTCGGTATGATCGGCGCATTCGATGCCATCCAGGCTGCCGGCGATATTAGCCCGACGTTGGTTGCCGGCGGTATCAAAGTCGCCCTGTTGACCACCTTGATGGGTCTTATCGCTGCGGTTATTCTTCAGTTGTTCTACAACTATATCGTTTCGAAGATCGACTCGCTCGTGAACGATATGGAGGACGCTTCCATCACGCTGATGGACTTCCTGACGGCTTACAACAAGAAATAATTCCCAGTTAAAAGATCCGTAAATTATCATGAAAAAAATATTGAACATTCTGTTGGGCGTGCTGCTGGTGATTACGTTCGCGCTTTTGGCGTACGCAATGGCCTCGACACATCCCGAGAACCCCACCGAATACGATACTGCGGTGAGCCTGAATCTGTGGTGGGGCTACATCCTCTTCGTTGCCGCCATCGCTGCCGCGATCTTGTGTGCGGTCGTGGGGATGATCAAAAATCCGTCGGGTATCAAAGGAACCATTCTCTCGTTGGTGCTGATCGTCGTCATCGTTGGTGTGGCGTATTTCCTGTCGGCCAGCCATGACGTGCAGATCGTCGACTTGCAGAACAACGGTTACTTCGGACACGGCGAAACCGTAATTACCGAAACGAGCATCCTCGTAACCTACGTCGCCATGGCCGTTGCCTTCGTAACGGCGATCGCTACGGAGATCTGGAGCGCGTTCAAATAATCGAAACGAACAACAATGCCAGTAGATAAAAGAAAAGTTCAGGAAATCAACGCCGGTTCCATGGCCGATATAGCGTTCCTGTTGCTGATTTTCTTCCTCGTGGCCACTACGATGAACGTCGATACCGGTTTGGTGCGCGTGCTGCCGCCGATGCCTCCCGAGAATCAAAAGCAGGAGGACATCAAGGTCAAGGAGCGCAACCTCTTCCTAGTACTCGTGTCGGGTAGCGGCAACATCATGGTCGGAACCCCCAACAACCAGGAATTTACCGATCTGCACCAGGTCAAAGACCGGACGAAAGAGTTCATTCTGAACCCGATGGACGACGAGAATCTGCCCGAGAAGACCGCGAAGGAGATCGAGCTCGCCGATGGCTCCAAATGGGTTTATCCCGAGAGCCAGGGCGTCGTATCGCTCCAGACGACCCTCGAAACGGATTATCAGACCTACATCATGGTGCAGAACGAGCTGACCCGCGCATTCAACGAAGTGCGCGACGAAGTAGCCATGCAGAAATTCGGTAAAAAGTTCTCGGAATTGGAAAAGGAAGACCGCGACGCCGTGTCGAAAGCCGTTCCTTTGAAGATTTCCGAGGCAGAACCGCGTAACATTAAGAAGCAGTAAGGATTATGGCAGTAATGAAAAAGAAGGGCAACAAAGGGTTGCCCCCGATCTCGACAGCATCGCTTCCGGACGTTATCTTCATGATCCTCTTCTTCTTCATGGTATCGACGACGATGCGCGACCAGGAGTTGCTCGTGCGTTACAAACTGCCCGAAGCAACCGAGGTGCAGAAACTGGAGAAAAAGTCGTTGGCCAGCTACATCCACATCGGTCAGCCCTCGCTGGCGATGCAGGCGCAGTTCGGTACGGCTCCGAAAATCCAGTTGAACGATTCCTACCGGACGACGAAAGACATTCTCGATTTCATCGCTGCCGAGCGCGACAAGTTGAACGAGGCCGACCGTGCTTCGATGACCGTCGTGCTGAAAGCCGATGCCAATACGAAGATGGGTATCGTTACGGAGGTAAAACAGGAGCTTCGCCGCGCGAACGCCCTGAAAATTTCCTATGCGGCCTCGAAGTCGTTAGGTTATTGATCCTCCGTTCCGGAGTCTATTCCAAAAGAGCGCCTGCACACTGTGCAGGCGCTCTTTTTATTTGGGTAACCGATCCCCTTTTGCACCGAATCGAGTAGGCGGCTGGATTTGCAGCAGAGCCGTCGGCCGCGTCGCTTCCCTCTTCGCCGCGTTGACAAATTTGCCCCCCCCTCCAACTGCGGCCGCCACAGCAGAAGCGGAACTCGCCAAGGCGGGGGCTCCGGGCGGGACACGCAAAGTCATACGGCCGATGGATCGGCGCTCTGTCAGCGGTTCAGCACCGGCTTGAGGTCTTTCACCCGCAGCTGGGTCGAGACCATGCCGCGATAGTGATTCTCGACGATCTGGTAGCAAACGTCGATGGGCCGCCCCGAACGCACCCATTCGTAGTGCGCAGGTTGTTGAAACGCGATCGCCGGCATCCGCGTATTGGGTTTCTGACGCTGCATCAGGTCCATCCGCAGATGTTCGCCCTCTGCCCCCACCAACTTCGCTTCGCCATGGTTGCTCACGCCATAGGTTACGAACACCGGCGCGCCGTTTCCGGGCCCGAACGGCTGGAAGCGATTCAGGTCATGCCGGAAAGTCGGCGTAATATCCGAAAACAGCAGCTCGCTGTCGATATCCACCTGCGGCACTAACATCTGCGGATCGATATTCTCCTCGACGAAAGCATTGAACCGACGGGTGAACTCATCGACGTGCTCCGGCCGCATGGTCAACCCGGCCGCATACATGTGTCCGCCGAAATTTTCCAACAGGTCGGAGCAGGATTCCACCGCCTGATACAGGTCGAATCCGGGCACGCTGCGGGCCGACCCCGTTACGAATCCGTTGCTCATGGTCAGCACGACCGTCGGACGGTAATAGGTCTCGATCAGACGCGAAGCCACGATCCCGACGATTCCCTTCATCCACTTCGGATTGTAAACCACCGTGCTTTTGCGGCTTTTCAGCTCGGGATTGCATTCGATATAGGCGTGCGCCTCCTGCGTTACCGAGCGGTCGATGGACTTGCGGTCGCGATTGTAGTCGTCGATCACCTGTCCGAAGTGCGCAGCGACCGCCTCGTTGCCCTCGATGAGCAGCTCCACGGCAGCATGTCCGCCCGAGGGCGAAGCATTCTCGTCGTTTTCGTCCATGCGCATACGGCCTGCGGCGTTGATGCGCGGCCCGATTTTGAAGACAATGTCGTCGATGGTGATGTTGTGTTTGTCCAACCCGCAGATTTTGATGATGGACAACAGCCCTTTCGACGGTTCGCGATTGAGCCGCACCAGGCCGTAATGGGCCAGAATGCGGTTTTCACCCGTGAGCGGCACGATGTCCGACGCGATGCTGACGACCAGCAGGTCGAGCAGCGGTGTAATTTCATCGAACGGCATCCCGTTTTTCTGGGCATAAGCCTGCACGAGTTTGAAGCCCACACCGCAGCCCGACAATTCGTCGAAAGGGTAGGTGCAATCGACCCGTTTGGGGTCGAGGACGGCTACGGCCCGAGGAATCTCCTCGGCCGGCAGATGGTGGTCGCAGATGATGAAATCCACGCCCTTGCTCTTCGCATAGACGACCTTTTCCGTGGCTTTGATGCCGCAGTCCAAGGCGATGATCAACCCCACGCCCTTATGGGCCGCAAGATCGATTCCTTTGACCGAAATACCGTAACCCTCGGTGTAACGGTCGGGGATGTAAAACATCAGGTTTTTGTGCCCGATGTGGCGCAGGAATTTATAGACGAGCGCAACGGCCGTACAACCGTCGACATCGTAGTCGCCGTAGACCATGATCTTCTCCTGGTCGCGGACGGCCCGTCCGATCCGTTCGACCGCCTTGTCCATGTCCTTCATCAGGAAGGGGTCATGCAAGTCGGACAAACGGGGATTAAAAAACTTCTCCGCCTTCTCCACCGTGTCTATGCCTCTCTGTACGAGTAGGTTGGCCAGAATGGGCGAGATCCGCAGAGCGGCAGCCAATGCAGCTGCCGTCGCGGGGTCGCCTTGCGCCTTCACTACCCAGCGTTTTTCTATGGGCATACGAACTGTTTTTTATATATTTTATCAATTTCATATTCTTATTCACTGCCCCTTTTGTGAAAGGGAATTTCTAAATGTTCTAAATGCGGCAGAACCACCTGCTCGCTAACGACGGCCGCAGCCGCTTCCGCCCCTTAATAAAAGGGTCTGAACGCCTGCCGACAAACCGCCTTTATAACCGCTCGACCGAACAGCCCAGCACCTCGCCCAACTCCTCGACGACCGTGCGTTTCACCTCCTCCATCGAAGGCCGGAGCCCCGTTTCCGAAGCAATCGACGCCACCCCGCGGTCGGTGAATCCGCAAGGATGGATATGCGAAAACCATGCAAGATCGGTCGTAACATTGAGCGCAAAACCGTGCATGGTTACGAATCGCGACGAGCGTACCCCAATGGCGCATAATTTGCGCGGATGGGCGCTCTGCGTGTCGATCCAGACGCCCGAAGCGCCTTCGACACGGCCGGCCCGGATTCCGTAACGGGCGACCGTCCGGATCACGCACTCCTCCAATGCCCCGATATAATCGCGCAGGCCGATGCCGAGCGGTTCCAGATCGAGGATCGGATAACAAACCAACTGCCCGGGGCCGTGGAACGTAATGTCGCCTCCCCGATCGATATGAAAGAACGTTGCGCCCAACTCGGAAAGTCGTGCCGGATCGACCAGCAGATTTTCGGCGCGGCCGCTTTTACCCAACGTGTAAACCGGCGGATGCTCGACCGACAAAACCGTTCCGACCACGCTGTCGGCATCGGCCGTCTCGTTTGCACTGCCCCCTGCGACCTCCGTCCGCTGCGCATCATCCGCCGCCTGGGCCCGGCGATCGGACCGTTTGCGGGCCAACAGCTCGCCGAACAGCCGCTGCTGCAATTTCCAGCAATCGGCATAGTCCATTCGACCGAGGTCGCGGCACACGATCTTCATTGCCGCACGTTTTCGACGCATTTCAGGGCCTCCTCGGCCAAATACGACGACCGCACCAACGGTGCGCTCGCGCAATAGCCGAATCCCATCTCCAGCGCCTGTTGCCGGTAATGTTCGAACTGCTCGGGAGCGATGTACGCCGCAACGGGATAATGCTCCAGCGTAGGCCGAAGATACTGTCCGATCGTTACGATCTTCACGCCCGCCCCGCGCAAGTCGCGAAGCGTCTGCAACACCTCCTCGTCGGTTTCGCCCAAACCGACCATCAATCCGCTTTTGGTCGTTGCGCCCTGCTCGGCGAGCAGCCGCAGCGTCGACAGACTGGTGCGGTATTTCGCACGCGAACGTATTGCGGGCGTCAGCCGTTCGACGGTTTCGATGTTGTGCCCGATGATGTCGGGTTGCGATGCGACGACCGTCGCCAGCAGCTCGGGGCGCGCATCCAAATCGGGAATAAGGAGCTCGATAGCCGTATCGGGATTGCCGGAGCGGATCGCTTCGACCGTAGCGGCCCAATGGTGCGCACCGCCATCCGGAAGATCATCCCGCGTAACGGAAGTTACGACGGCATGCTTCAGTTTCATCAGCGCAATGCTTTCGGCCACGCGGCGAGGTTCGTCGGGATCCGGCGGCAGCGGGTGTCCGGTGCGCGTCGCGCAAAATCTGCATCCCCGTGTGCAGACCTCGCCCAGGATCATGAATGTCGCGGTTCGACGGCTCCAGCATTCGGATTGATTCGGGCAACGTCCGCTGCTGCAAATCGTATGCAGGCCGTGTTCTTCGACGATATGCCGCACATCGGCATAGTCGGCGGAGCGGTGAAGCCGGATTTTCAACCAATCGGGTTTGCGCAGCGCATCTACCTGATCATACAACTTCGGCATGAAAGTTCACTAATTTCCCAATTAGCTGCAAAAATACGAATAACTATCAACATTTCCAAAAATTCTGCTAATGCGTGTCGTTCACACTGCTGCCGGCAAATGGCAGCCAAGCGCCGAAACGCTTCCGCATACCGGCCGGAAGCAGTATTTCCGACAACAGTAGCACGATCGCCGCCAGCAGCAGATATTGATATTGTTCGTTGAACTCCTCGAACCGCACGGTCGACAGCTCGGTCTGTTCCATCTCGTCGATGCTCTTGACGATCTCGTCCAACCCGATGGATTGCTTCGACGAACGGACATAGGCTCCGCCCGTCATCTCGGCGATCTGCGACAGCATCGCCTCGTCGAGCTTCGACACCACCATATCGCCCTTTTCGTCCCGAATAAATTCGCCGTCGATCCGTATCGGGGCGCCCTCCGGCGTGCCGATGCCGATCGTATAGATGCGGATGCCGAGCTCCCTGGCCCGTTCGGCCACCTCCAATGCACCGCCTTCGTGATCCTCGCCGTCGGTAATCAGCACGATCACCCGACTGTGGGGCTGCTCCGTATCGCCCGAAAAGGCCAGCAGCGCCTGTTCCAGCGCCTTGCCGATGGCTGTGCCCTGCACCGGCACCAACGCCGGATCGATCCGGCGGGCGAACGCCTTCGCCATCCGGTAATCCGAGGTGATGGGCAGCTGCACCTTGGGTTCGCCCGCAAAGACGACCAATCCGACCCGATCCTGATGCAATCCGTCGAACAATTTGTCGATGGCGTATTTGGTTCGTTCGAGACGGTTGGGTTCGAAATCTTCGGCCAGCATCGAATTCGAGACATCGACCGCCAGCATCATTTCGATTCCCCGGGCTTTCTGCTCGCGCAGACGGGAGCCTAATTGCGGACGGGCCGCGACGAATGCCAACAACGTCCATGCGCCGCAGAACAGAATGAATTTCAACACAATGAGACCGGTCGAAGCCTCGGGCATCAGCTGTTCCAGCGTCGCGGGGTTTCCGAAGCGGGCGAGCCGCCGCTTTCGACGGTACGAAACGTAGAGAAAAAGCGCGACGAAAAGCGGCAGCAGGGCCGTCAACCAAATATATTGCGGATTTGCAAAACGGAACATGGCTTTTTACGATTTTACGGAATACGTTTCAGAACGAGGTACGTCAAGAGGAGCTCCACGAGCAGCAGGGCCATCGCCGCCAACACCCACTGGAGATAAAGTTCGTGGCGGGTTATGTGGGAAAAGACTTCGATTTTGCTCTTTTCCAATTGGTTGATTTCGTCGTAGATCGCTTTCAGCTTGGCCTTGTCCGTCGCACGGAAATACTTGCCGCCGGTCAGTCCGGCGATTTCGCGCAGCGTCTTTTCGTCGATTTCGACCTGCTGCTGCACGAAGGTCATGTTGCCGAACATATCGACGGCCGGATAGGGAGCTGTTCCCTGCGTACCGACGCCGATCGTATAGACGCGGATACCCTGCGCCCGTGCGATTTCGGCCGCTGTCAGCGGTGCGATCTCGCCGCGATTGTTCACTCCGTCGGTCAGCAGGATGATGACCTTCGATTTGGCCTCGCTTTCGCGCAGCCGGTTGATGGCCGTAGCTAATCCGTTGCCGATGGCCGTGCCGTCCTCGATCAATCCGCTGCGGATGCGGCCCAGCAAGGTCTGGAGCGTACCTTGGTCGGTGGTCAGCGGGCTTTGTGTAAAGGCTTCGCCCGCAAAGACGACCAATCCGAGCCGGTCGCCCACCCGGTCGGCAATGAAATCGGCGGCCACCTCCTTGGCGGCCGTGATCCGGTCGGGCTTGAAATCGCGGGCCAGCATCGAACCCGAAACGTCGACGGCCAGCACGATATCGATACCCTCGGTGTTCGTGCGCGCATTCTCCTCGATGCCCTGCGGACGAGCCAATGCCACGATCGACAGCCCCAGCGCCGCAATGCGCAGGGCGAAAGGCACATGACGCAGCCAATAGCGCACGGTTTTCGGCGCGCCCGCGGCTCCGCCGACCGACGAAATCCGGATCGAAGCGCCGCCCCGCCGCGTCTGCCAAACATAGTAGGCGGCGAACAGCGGCAATGCGACGAACAACCACAAATAATGAGGCGATGCGAAATTCATAATTCAAAATTCACAATTATTCGTTCCTGGCCGTTTGGACAAGGCCCGTCAGCCCTCTCGTCGATTCCCGACAATCGGCGAAGATGCGCTCGATCTCCCTGTCCGTAAAAATCGGTTGCAGGCAGCAACTCCGGCCAATACTCCGTTTCATAAATCTCTTTTAAGGCGATGCTCATTTTTGCTGCAAATCCAGCCGGCTCTGCCCTCGCAGGGCTTCCCGTATGTCGGCTCCGACGCTCGTGCCGCCTTGCAGCAGCTGTTCGGGCGGGATGACCTCCCGATGCGTTTCATTCGGACGGCGATAGAGCCGAACGATAAATTCTGAATTGCGCGGCCGGCTACCAGTTCTTGCCGCCGCGAACGACCGCACCCCGTTTCTCTTTCAGCTTCTCCTGCGTCCGGTCTTCCTGGGCCTGGATGGCGTCGAGCATCTGCTCCTGTTCCTGTTCGGAGATACCCGCCGGAACCGGCTGCGGTTCGCCCTGCCGTTCGTCATCGTCGCCCTGCTGCGGCTCGGACGGCTGTTGCTGCTCGTTCTGCTGCTCGCCGGACGAATCGTTCTGCTGCGGATCCTGCCGACCGTCGTCCTTGTTCTCCTGTTTATCCGAATTTCCGCCGTTCTGCCGATCCTGTCGGTTCTGTTGGTTCTGCTGTTGATCCTGGCCGCCGCCCCCGTTCTGCTGGTCGTCCAGCAGCTTCTTGGTATAGGCGTAGTTGTACTTCGCCTCCACGTCCGACGGATCGAGCCGCAACGACTGTTTGTAACTTTCGAGCGCCTCCTTGTATTTCTTCTGCCGGAACTGCGCATTGCCCAGATTGTAAAACGCTTCGGCGCGCTCCTGCTCGGTACGCAGCGTATCGGCCGCCGCCTGCCGCATCGTCTGCTCCGCCTGGTCGTAACGCTCCGCCTTGTAGAGGGCGTTGCCCAGGTCATAGGCCGCCTCGAACGACCCGGGCGCAAGGTTCAACGCCTTCCCGTACCGTTCGATGCTCTCCTCGTAATTTCCCTTGTTGAACTGCCGGTTGCCGCTGCGCACAGCCGACCGTTCGGGCATCCGTTGAGCCGATGCCGTTCCGAGGTTCAGCACGATCGACAACACCGCGAGGAGCATCGCCCCCCTCCTTCCCGTCGCGTTCCGAACCGGCATCCGCCGCAACCCCCGTGTCAATAAAATTCGGTGCATGTGTGTCAATGTTGCATGTTCAACTCCTCGTCAGGATCGGCCGCTTCGACCTCCTCGGCCGGTTTCGTCTCCTCGACGAAGTAGTAGGTTTTCAGATAATCGGCCTCGTTCTGTTCGGCATCGGGCGTATCCTTGGCGAATTTCACCAAATCTCCATCGCGAAGAATCTTCACCAAATCCATCGCCGCCTTGTCGGGCAGTTCGATGCCGCGCATGGCCGCCACGATCTCGTCGGTCGTCATCTCCATCGCCCCGATGCCCCAGCGGCCTGAAATGTAGGTGCGCAGAATGTCGGTCAGGCCCGAATAGTATTGTTTGTGGCGATTGTTCTGCCAGAGTTTTTGGTGATGAAGGGCTTCCAGCGCCCGAATGGCCACCACGTGGGGCGGCTGGGGCGGTGCCGGACGGAACAGATCGCCGAGGCGCTTGCCGCGGGCCCGCAGCCACCGCACCAACGCATAGACGCCGATCCCGAGCAGCAGCAGCATCCCGAGCGCCCACGTGAGGTAGCCGCTGATTTCGCCGAACCGGAACGGCAGGGTCTTCTGCGGCTTGATGTCATAGATCGACTGCGACGTGGAGTCGATCCGGAAGGTCCCGACCTCCAGACGCAGTGAATCGCCCGTGCTGTGCAGCGTATCGACAATGTTCTTGTCGGCATAGAGCACCTGCGCGAGCCCCATGTTGTAGCGGCCCTCCTCGAAAGCGGCCAACCGATAGCGCTTGCGCAGCTTCTGCCGGCGCCCCTCCCGCAAAAGCGTATCGATGGGAGCATCTTCGACCAATTCGATTTTGGTGTCGTCTGCCTCGTAGACCGGAAATTGCACGACCTGCACCTGGTCTTTCTCCACCTCGATAATGTAGTCGAAACGGTCGCCGATCCCGATGCTGTCGGGTTCGATGCGGGCCGTTACGACCGGCGGCTTCGACTGGGCCGACGCCGTGTTCCACAGCGCGCCCAGCGCAACGGCGATCACCGCACAGCGTGCCGGCCACTCTTTTCTTCCCATTTTTTTCTCAATCATAAAGAAGTTGACAGGTAGCACCCCCCCCCTTTAATTAAACCCGTTGTTTGAAGAGTTTGATGAGTTCGGTTACATAATCGCCGTCGGTCGCGATACAGGCCGTGTCGATGCGATGATGACGCAGCGTCTCGTCGATCGCGGCACTGCGACGCTCCCACGCCTCGGCATAATGCTGCCGCACGGCCCGCGACGAGGTGTCGAGCCACACCTTGCGGCCGCTCTCGGCATCCTGCAGCGCGACGATACCCACATCCGGCAGCTCCGTTTCGCGGGGATCGTAGACGCGGATGCCGACCAAATCATGCCGTCCGCGGGCGATTTTCAGGGCGTCGTCCCACGCCGCATGATCCGCCGGATCGTCTAAAAAGTCCGACAGAATGAAGGTCGTGCAACGTTTCTTGTTGACGTTGGTCAGGAACCGCACGGGCTCCGAGAGCCGCGTTCCGGACGACTGCGGCCGGAAGCCGATCAACTCGCGGATGATCATCAGAATGTGGCTGCGGCCCTTCTTGGGCGGGATGAACTTTTCGATGCGGTCGGAGAAGAAGATGCACCCCACCTTGTCGTTGTTTTGCGCGGCGGAAAAGGCCAGCACGGCGGCGATTTCGGTGATGATATTCTTTTTCAGCCGGTCGGTGGTGCCGAACATCCGCGAACCCGAAACATCGACCAGCAGCATCATGGTCAGCTCGCGCTCCTCCTCGTAGACCTTGATATGGGGCTTGTTCGAACGGGCCGTAACGTTCCAGTCGATATCGCGCACGTCGTCGCCGGCGCGGTACTCCCGCACCTCGGAAAACGACATGCCGCGACCGCGGAACGCCGTATGGTACCGTCCGGCGAAAATCTCGTTCGACAGACCGCGGGTCTTGATTTCGATCTTGCGGACACGCTTCAGAATATCGTTCTCGGACTCGATCATCAGGGTACGATTACGTTGTTGAGAATATCGGTAATCAGCTCTTCGGTCGTGATATTTTCGGCTTCGGCCTCGTAGGTCAGACCGATACGGTGGCGCAGCACGTCGTGGCAGACGGCGCGCACGTCCTCGGGAATGACGTATCCGCGGCGGCGGATGAAAGCGTAGGCGCGGGCCGCCTTGGCTAACGAGATCGACGCACGGGGCGAACCGCCGTAGGCGATCAGGTTCTGCAACTTCGGGAGGTTGTACTCCGCCGGTTCGCGCGTGGCGAAGATGATATCGACGATGTATTTTTCGATCTTCTCGTCCATGTAGACATCTTCGACCACCTTGCGGGCCTTGACGATGTCTTCGGGCGAGATGACCTTGTCGACCGCGGGCATACCGGCGCCCGAGAGGTTCATCCGCATGATATCACGCTCCTCCTGCTTGTGCGGATAGGAGATTTTGGCTTTCAGCATGAAACGGTCGACCTGCGCCTCGGGCAGCGGATAGGTGCCCTCCTGTTCGAGCGGGTTTTGTGTGGCGAGTACGAGGAACGGCTGCGGCAGCGGATAGGTCTCGTCGCCGATGGTAACCTGCCGCTCCTGCATCGCTTCGAGCAGGGCCGACTGCACCTTGGCCGGTGAACGGTTGATTTCGTCGGCCAGCACGAAATTGGCGAATACGGGGCCTTTCTTGACGATGAAATCCTCGCTTTTCTGCGAATAGATCAACGTGCCGAGCAGGTCGGCGGGCAGCAAATCGGGCGTAAACTGGATACGCGAGAAACCGGCATCCACGGCCTTGGCCAAGGTCGTGATGGCCAACGTCTTGGCCAGACCCGGCACGCCCTCGAGCAGGATATGGCCGTTCGACAACAGACCGATCAGCAACGTATCGACCAAATGGCTCTGCCCGACGATGACCTTGCCCATCTCGGTGCGGAGCGTATCAACGAAGACCGATTCGCGTTCGATGCGTTCGTTGAGTTCCTTAATGTTGATGACTTCACTCATTATTTTTTATTGACTGGTACGGATTCTTATTAACCGGCACGGAACCCCGCCCGCTTATCAACCGGCAAGGGCCCCAATTCATGGGTACAAATTGCGCTGTTTTATCGTTTTATCACTCTGTTTGCAGGTGCGGCAACGGGTTTTCGGCTTCGCGCCGCTCACGTCCGGAAGGCACAAAGGCCACCCCGCTTTCTCTTCCAAACGAAAAACATGCAAATATATTATATTTTCCCGAATTTTTATCCGGTTCCGCACGTTTCCAAAGCGTTCGCATCCTGTCGCGGCTGTACGCTTGCATGGATCGACGGTTTTACCCGCTGACTGAAATCCGCCCCACGATGCCCGCCGCAGGCTTTTTCGAATCCCCTCCCCGCGCTATTTCATTAATTTTATTAAAAAATTCGTAAAAAAATTGCATAATTCAAAAAAAGGCCTTATCTTTGCCGGTGAAGTTTTAAGGTTCATTTAGGTTAGTAGTTTTAGGTTGGTTGAGGAGATCGGCAGGTTGCAGCGGGAAACTTCCTGCTGCTATAATCCGGCAAACGGTGCTCGTTTACGGGTCGAAGACCTCCGGTCGACCTCACAGAGGGGGTGGTTCCCCTTAAAAGAAAGGTCAGAGTCGTGAGATTCCGACCTTTTTTATTAACCGGTGCGGATCGGAACGTTTTCGAAGAGACCGCCGGAAACGAAGAAAGCTACCGGAAGCGAAAGAACACCGCCGGGAGCGAGGAGAGCCGCCGGAAACGGAAGAACCCGCCGGAAACGAGGAGAGCCGCCGGAAGCGAAGAACGCCGACCGCACCGGTTCCTTTTTGAGTTCGCAGGCTCCGACCGAAGCCCCCGCCAAGGCGTGGGTGCGGGGGTGGGTCAAGCCTGCAAACGCGGCCAAAGGCCGCGAGCACCGACCGGCAGCAATGCAAACTGCATCCGCCGACTCGATTCAGCGGGAAAAAACATATGGTTGCCTGCCATGTGTTTCGAATTCGGGGGTTGGTACGTCTTATCCATGTCATGACCGAACAAGAGCTCACCCGACAGATCATCGCCTTGCGCGACCCGATGTTCCGCTTCGCCCGCACGCTTCTCCTGCGGCAGGCCATGGCCCGGATGCCGCACCGACAGCGCGAAGCGCTCCATCTGAAGGAGATCGAGGGATTCGCCACCAAAGAGATCGCCGCGATATTCGCGACCGACGAAGCTCAAGTCCGCGTCATGCTCTCCCGCGCACGCTGCCGTTTGCGCGAGGAGGTCGAAAAACTGATGGATCATGGAACGAAATGAAAAAATCGAAGCCTTGTTGGCACGTTGGTATGCCGGCGAGGCGACCGACGCCGAAGAGGCGAGCCTCCGCGAAAGGTTCGAAAACGACGGCTGCCCGCCCCAAGGGCTGAATCCCGCAAAAGACGACCGCGGCATCGACGCGCTGCTGTTCGCAGGTCTTCGGGCGTTGTCCGACGAACGGATGCCCGCGCCCCGTCCGGATCGCCGACCCCTCCTGCGCATCGTATGGAGGTCGGCCGCCGCTGCCGCCATGATCGCCCTCGGCATCCTGCTGGGGATGCAGCTCCGCACGCCCTATTGTTATATCGACGGCGTGGCCGTCTACGACAAGGAGACGGCCCTCGCCGCCACCGATTGTCTGAACACGCTCTCGGTCCTCGAACTGCCCGACCGGATATTGGATCAACTATTGGAAAACTGAACAAAAATCGAAATCGAATGAAAAGACTTGTTTCTTATTCCCTGGCCTTTGCGGCGGCCGTTCTATTCAGCGTCGCCGCCCGCGCCCAACTTTCCAGCGGCACACCCGACCATGCCGAACGGCCCGCCGCGGCTCCCGACAAAAAAGCGGCCGACGCCCCGCGCCGAATCGACCTGTCGGACAACGAGATCGTGCAGCTGCACGAAGCGGATGGAAAGGACGGCATATTATTGAAAGTCGGTGGATTCGACCTTAATTTTGATCGTTCCTACGAATCGGAAGTGCGTTCCGCACTGAAAAAACGCCGCGTTGCCCTGACCTTTGCCGGCGATATCGAACTCGGATTCACTGCGCTCACGGGCGTAACCTACGACCAGCCCCACGAGACCCTGCCCGATTTTCTCGACCAGACGATCGGCAACTCGTTCCACTTCGGATTCACGCCCATCGGCATCACGATGCGCCTCGACCGGAAAAGCCGCTCCCACCTGCAATTAGGCATGAGCTACTCCGTCGACAACCTTCGGTTGACGAATCCGGCCCTGACGGTGCGGAACGACGGGCAACTGCTCGTACCGATCGCACGCGACGAACCGGCCAAAAAATCGAAACTCCGCTACACGAATCTCGGGTTCGTCTTACGCTACGACTGGACACCGATCCGCAAATTCCATATCGGTCTGTCAACCCACTATGATTTTCTGATGCACGGCTGCGCCATCACCAAAAGCCCCAAGGAGAAAACCGCGCTGTCGGGGTTCACGCCGTTCCGTTTCGGAATCGGGGCCTCGGTCCATTACCGAATCATCGGCTTCTTCGTGCGATACACGCCGACCTCGCTTTTCGAGTCGTCGTCCGGCCTGCGAGCGAAGACCCTCTCCTTTGGCGTTACGCTCAATTTTAATAACCGGATGTTTTAGAAACAGTCCCTGCAAAGGGAAGCACGACGAATAAAACGACGAAATTACGATGAAACGTTTGATTATCATAGGATTGTTCATGTTGCTGCCAATGCTGTCGAGGGGGCAAAGCTCGGACATGGAGGCGCTTTTCGACCACTACGGCGCAGCCGAAGGCGTTACGACCGTCGCATTCGAGCGCAAAATGATGCACATGATGAGCATGCAGGCGGCACAACGGGGCGACGAGGAGCTGGCCCGACTGCTCGACGAAATCGTCTTCATCCGCGTGTTGACGACGAGCGACCAGATCGGTTTGGCCGTCCATGCCGAACGGATCGTCAAGGCGAGCAAACATTTCGAGCGGCTCACCTCGACCAGCGCAGACGGCCGAACCACACAGGTCTATTTGAACGAAACGAAACTGAGCCCAAACAAAGAGCTGGTTGTGATTACGCGCAGCAAGGATGAAACGGCGGTCGTGCATATCTTCGGGTCGTTCGACCTGCACGAAGTAGGCCGCATCGCCTCCATCCGGCCTTGACAAGGGGCCTTCCGAATGCGACCAATCAAAAATCTCCCGCACCTTATATAAAAAAGGTGCGGGAGTTTTATTAACTGGTACGGATCACACCGTTTTTGGGGAAAGCGGTCGGCAACAGGAGGCCCTTTTATAAGGGCCGCGGGCTCCGACAGAAGCCCCCGCCAAGGCGGGGGTTTGGGGGTGGGTCAAGCCTGCATACGCGGCTTCGCCGCGAGAACACGACCGACGGCAATGTAAAAACATTCTGCCGACTTGATTCGGTGCGTATATAGTAAAACCTACTTGATTCGCTCGTAGTATTCGCGCGTGCGGGTGTCGACGCGGATTTTGTCGCCCGTGTTGATGAACAGCGGTACGCGAATCGTCGCGCCGTCCTTGGCCGTCGCCGAATTGACCGTAGCGGGTTTCAGCGAGTTGGTCGATGCCGTATCGCCCTTGATGCCCGGCTCGGTGTAGATCACCTCCATGTCGACGATCGGCGGAAGTTCGGCCGACAGAACGGTCTCCTTCTCGGTGTGGAACATCACCTCGACCACCTGACCGTCGGTAATGAGGTCGTAGTTGTTGATGAGGTTCTTGTCGATGTTGATCTCCTCGAAAGTCTCCGTGTGCATGAAGTGCGCACCGAGGTCATCCTCGTAGGTGAACTGATAGGGGCGGCGTTCAACGCGCACCTGTTCGATCTTCTGACTCACCGACGAGAAAGTGTTTTCGAGAACGCGGCCGTTTTCGAGGTTCTTCAGCTTCGAACGGACGAATGCGGGGCCTTTGCCCGGTTTGCAGTGCTGGAAGTCGACGACCAGAAAAGTCTTGCCGTCCATTTCGATGCACATGCCGATTTTGATGTCAGCAGCAGTAATAGTCATAAGTTTATGGTTTGTGTTTTGGCGTCAAAGATACGAATAAGCGAGGGCAAAACAAAACTTGTTTTCGTTTTGCCGAGCGGGAATATCTTCGGCGGAGCCAAAGATACGAAAAAATTTATTAACTGGTACGGATCAGTCCGTTTTCGGGAGGGGCCGGCAGCGAAGATGACGATCTCGTAATAAACCTCAATCGCATAGGAAACCCCGTTCGAACGGGGCGGCCCGTGCGACGCAAAGCGCCGCCGGTCATTTTGAATGCCGAAAGAACCCGATTACCACACGATCGGCTCCTTGCCGACGCTTTTCAGATAATCGTTGGCCTGCGAGAAGTGGCGGCATCCGGAAAATCCGCGGTAGGCCGAGAGCGGCGAGGGGTGAACGGCTTTCAGAATGCAGTTGCGACGCGGATCGGCGATGGCGCCCTTGCGCTGGGCATACGCGCCCCACAACATGTAGACGATGCCCTCTTTCCGTTCGGCGATGGCCCGCACGACGGCATCGGTGAAGGTCTCCCAGCCGTGTCCGGCGTGCGAAGCGGCCTCGTGGGCCCGCACGGTCAACACGGCGTTCAGCAGCAGCACGCCCTGCTCGGCCCATCGGTCGAGGTTGCCCGTCGAGGGGATCGGCGTACCGGTATCGTCGTGCACCTCCTGGAAGATATTTTGCAGCGAGGGCGGAAAGGGCACTCCGTCGCCGACCGAGAAGCAGAGGCCGTTGGCCTGCCCGGGGCCGTGATAGGGGTCTTGTCCGATGATGACGACCTTCAATGCGTCGAACGGACACTTGTCGAAAGCCCGGAAGATGTTGCTGCCGCGCGGATAGATCCGCCGCGTGGCATACTCCTCACGGACGAAACGCACGAGCGTCTCGAAATAGGGCTTTTCGAACTCCGGAGCCAGCAACTCCTTCCAATCTTCGGCAATTTTTACTTCCATTCTCTTATTAAGCGGTACGGGTACAAATGTACGAAGAAATTTTGCATATCGTCCTGCCGATCCATCGTGAATCGCCGAAAACGACACAGGTACTGCACCGGATCGACGAAAAAATCGGAGCGAGGGCACCAAGCTAACCGATCAAATCGAGCAGCCGCACATTCTCCTGCGAACTGCGGGCCCCCTCTTTCAGCCGCTCCAATTCGCCATCGACCCGCGCCAGATCGGGCGTCGCCGCGAAATCGAAGCGCATCTGTCCGCAACGCTCCACCGCCTCTAAAATGCCGTAGACGGTCAGCTTCGAAATCTCATGCGCCGGCATATAGGCCACCTCCCGTTCGTCGTCTCCGTCCCGCACGGCGATCAACTGTCCGGCCTGCACCAACTGGAATAGCACATCGTTCACGATACGGGTCGGCAGTCCGAGCTGTTCGCGGATGGCGTCGGCCGGATAGGCTCCGCCCTTGCCCCGAAAATTCCGCACCACGAGCGCCATCGTCGCCAGCAGGATTTTCCGCCGCTGGTCGTAGCTGACCAGCAGCGATTCGCGCTCCTCGCCGAAGCGGGCGATGTTCTGGTAGGCGAACGACAGTTCGCCGCCGAACAGCAGGATCTGCCACGACGTCTGCAGCCAGATCAGCAGCAGCGGCAGCGCGACGAAACTGCCGTAAATGGCATTGTAGGAGGTCATCCACCGTTGCAGATAGACGTAGCCCCACTGAAACAGCAGGAAGAACGTTCCCGCGACGATGCCCGCCATCATCGCACTGCCGAGGCGCACCTTGGCATTGGGGATAATCAGGTAGAGCAGCGTGAACATTACCCAGAATACCAGCAGCGAAGCCGCCCGCATCAAAAGCGTATGATACCACCGGCCGTCCATCCCGAACAGCTCCTGGGCGTAGCTGCCCACGGCATTGGCCACGATCCAGAGAATCGGCACGATCAGCACCACGGCGACGTAATCGGTATATTGGCGGGCGATGCTGCGTTCGACCTTGACCTCCCAAATGTTGTTGAAGGCGTTTTCGATGGAGCTGAAGACCTTGATGACGGCCCAGAAAAGCATCAACAGCGCCACGGCCGCCACGATGCCGCCCTGTGTCCGGGCGAGTGCCCGTTCGGCGAATCCGACCACGTAGTCGATGATCTCGGGATTCTGCGGAAAGAGGCCGTAGAGGTTGTCGATCAGCCGGTCGGCCAATCCGAACCCCTTGACGATGGCGAACACCACGGCGATGATGGGCACCAGCGACATCAGCGTATAATAGGTGAGGGCCGCCGACCGCACCATCGTGCCGTGCTCGACCAGTCCGCGGGCCGTATAGAACCACAGCCGGTACTGACGCACCAACCAGCGGGCCACCGGATTATGCCACTCGTGCAGGTCGAGTTTGAAAATCGTGTCGGTGAAGTAGACCCATAATTTTTTCAGCTCCATAATTTTTATTCGCGATCGTATAAGATCCTATAAATCCGTGTGCCGGCGTTTTCCGGATCCGACCGGTCGGGGCCGCCCGCGATTCTCCGTTCAGCCGCATTCGCCGCACTGGCCAATGAAGAAAACCCAATAGCCGTTGCCGATTCGGGTGAAAGCCAACCGCAGGTCATCGCCCGAACGCACGCCCAACCGACGCATCAACTCCTCCTGTCCGATCGGGAAGTCGCGTTTGAGAATTTCGACGCGGCGGCCTTTCAGTTCGCGTTTCAGCCGCCGCGGATCGAACGGTTCGATGCGTTCGACGGGCAGCAGCCGCACCAACGGGTCGTCGAACGGATCGGCCGCGAAGCCGAAGCCGTTCTCGCTCCAGCTGTCCGCCTTGCCCGCCATTCGCAGACGGGCCAACCGTGCCTTGCGCAAGGCGACATCGGGCAGTGCGAGCCAACGGCAGCGCGACGGTTCGAACCGTTCGGGCAAAACCGGCGGCAGGGTGCCGTAGGGTACCGCGAAACGGCCGCGGCCGACCGCCTCGGCGGCGATTTCCGGTTCCGACCCGTCGACACAGACCACCACCTCCTTGCATTCGTCGCCGACCGAGAGCACCTCCACGCGGCACGGCCCGAAGCGGCGGAACGCTTCGTCGACGTCGAACAGCGGCGAATTTTTCACGCACAGCCGCGGCGCCGCTTCGCGCAATCGGGGCAGCAGCGCCACCACGTCGGGCGAACAATCCTCCATCCGCACCAACTTCCGTCCGTCGGCGCTGCGCCGGTCGGGGTCGACGTAAATCCAGTCGAAATGCAGCCCCTCGCGTTGCAGGAACTCCTCGGCCGAGCTATTGACCACCTCGATATTCGCAACACCCAATCGGGAAAAATTCTCCGCCGCGACGGCTGCCAGCACGGGATCGCGTTCGAGGGCCGTTACGCGGCGGAACCGCCGGCTCAAGGCCCAGGCGTCGACGCCCAGTCCGCACGTAAGGTCGAGCACGCGATCGCCTTCGATGCGTTTGCAGCGTGCGCACCCCTCGCTCGAAGCCTGTTCGAAAGCGCGGGGCGGCAGGATGCACCGGGCGGCGGCGAAGGTCGGCAGCTTATGCCGCGCCCGCTCCAAATACTTGACCTGCGTGGCGACCGAACGGGCATGAGGGATGCGGCTGTCGAGCGCCACCTCCAACGGATCGCACCCGCACGCCGCGTCGATCGCCTGCCGCACCTCCGGCAGCAGCAACGTATCGAACTCCTCCCGCTCCAATGTTCGGATTCAGATGCCGGCCGACTGCCAAATCAGCGCCGAAGCGCCGAGAATCGCCACATTCTTGCCCTGGATGCCGCTCGGCAGCAGTTTTACCTTGTTCTTGAACACGAAGAGCATGTTCTCCTCCATGTATCGCTGCGTCGGTTCGAAGAGGAGCCTGCCCGCCTTCGACAGACCGCCGAAGAGGAAAATCGCCTCGGGCGACGTGATCGTAACCGCGTTGGCCAAGGCGCGGCCCAGCATCTCGCCCGTATAACGGAACGTCTCCTTGGCGATGGGATCGCCCTGCTCGGCAGCGGCCGAAATCATCGACGCGTCGAAATCGGCGAAAGGAATGTCGCGCAGCTTGCTGGGAGCCGTCATGGTCGCCATCAGTTCGAAGGCCGTGCGCTTGATGCCCGTGGCCGAAACATAGGCCTCGAGACACCCGCGCCGTCCGCAGCCGCATTCGCGGCCGTTCCGCTCCACGCAGACATGGCCGAATTCGCCCGCGAAACCGTCGTGGCCGTAGATCATCTCGCCGTTGGCCACGAATCCCGATCCGAGCCCCGTACCGAGCGTGATCATGATGAAGTCGCGCATCCCCTTGGCATTGCCGAAGATCATTTCGCCGAGCGTCGCGGCATTGGCGTCGTTCGTAATGAGCACCTTCACCCCGTCGAAGTGTTTCGCAATGTCGTCGGCCAGACGGAACAGCCGACGGGTTCCGCTGCATGCGACCTCCCCTTCGTGCGATTTCCACAGATTGGGCGGGGTATCGATCGTCCCGTTGTGATAATTGGCGTTGGGAGCGCCGATGCCGATGCCGACTAATTCGTAGTCGAACGACAGGCTGTCGGCCAGCGTCTTCATCGACCGGCACAAATCCTCCACATAAGCGGGATAATCCTCCACATAGGGATACTTTTTGGTCGAGATGACCGATTCGGCGTACAGGTCGCCGTTGTCGTCCACGAGGCCGAAGGCCGTGTTGATGCCGCCGATGTCGACGCCGAGCGCGAGCTTTTTCATCCTTTTATTCATTAGGTGGTTAATTCTTACGCGGGTTGTCGGATCGCCGCATAAGGACATATTCTTGCCAAAGTTAATAAAAATTCGGCTATACCGAAATTTTTTTCTATTTTTGAGGGCGATTAGGCATTCTATAACCCATTCCCGCCATGCAAACCAACGAACAACTGCTCGCAGCCATCGAAAACTATCTGGCCCAATGCGAATCGCCGGCCGAACCCGAACGGCTCTATGCTCCGATCACCTATTCGATGGCCGGCGGCGGCAAACGCCTGCGTCCGATGCTCCTGCTGCTGGCCTGCGGGCTCTACACCGACGACATCCGGCCGGCGCTGCCGGCGGCCGCTGCCGTGGAGACGTTCCATAACTTCACCCTGCTGCACGATGACATCATGGATCATGCCGCCGTGCGCCGCGGCAAGCCTTCGGTATACGCCAAATGGGGCCAAAACGCCGCCATTCTTTCGGGCGACGCCATGCTCATCTGCGCCTACCGGTTATTGGCCCAAAGCTCCGAAGCGCAGCTTCCCGAATTGCTGAAAGTCTTCAACGAAATGGCGCTCCAGGTGTGCGAGGGGCAGCAGTACGACATGGATTTCGAAAACAAGCCGAAGGTCTCGGTCGTCGAATACATGCACATGATCGAACTGAAAACGTCGGTCTTGCTGGCCGGATCGACGGTCATCGGAGCCATGCTAGGCGGAGCGCCGGAGGAGGATCGCCGCAAGCTGCGCCGGTTCGCCACCGAACTGGGGCTGGCTTTCCAGCTGCAGGACGACCTGTTGGACAGTTACGGCGATGAGCGATTGGGCAAGGCCATCGGCGGCGACATCCTCGAAGGCAAGAAAACCTATCTGATGATTACGGCCATGAGCCATGCCGGCGAACCCGATCGCGAGGTGCTGCGTTCGACGGCGAAGAATCCGAAGCTGACCGACGCCGAAAAGATCGCCGCGGTCAAGGCCGTTTACGACCGGTACGACATTCCGCGACTGACCGAACAGCAGATTTCGATACGGTTCGACCGGGCTTTGACCTTGTTGGATACGCTGACGGTCGATCCGTCGCGCGCCCGCCAGCTCAAAGAGTTTTCCCAAGGATTAATGGGCCGCAAAAAATAGCGATTACTTTTTCATCAAGAAGAGATACTCGCAGGTTCTTGCATCGCTGTTTACCCACTCATTAGTCCATCGCATTTGCCCCATAACGTTGGTCTTATAATTAATTTCCAAACATTTGAGCAGGTTCCCTTCTGTCTGTAAAATGTCGCATAAATCTTTTTTTGTCGCTCGTCCTCCCGAACTGTACGACAATAAAATATACTTCGCATCCGTTTTTCGGATCAATTCACGGATTGCATTCATGGCCTTATAATGACCGTCCTCATCTTTTCGATAGGCCTCGAAAACCGAATCGTTTACCCCATCCCGGGAATCTATGCGGCGATTGGCCTTGCCGAATACTTCCGGTTTATCGTTCAATATAATGGAAGTCCAAATATGATAATAGGCATTATACCGCACACGGCTCGATGGCATTTTTTCGTTATTCGAGCCATAGGGCGGATCGAAATAAGCCAAATCGCAAGGTTCTGTACCTATCAAATCAAATATATCTTTCCGATACACTTTGCTTCGACCCGAGTTCGGACAAAAAGACGGAACTTTGAGAACAATATCGTTATAGGAACGAGGACACCAACCGGACAAATAAGAACAATAATGTCCAAGTGTATTATCGACTGCATCCAATGCCAAAATTAAACTCGTCAAGGCCACGGCTTTGTCTACTTCGGACAAGTGCAACCGATCTATTTCATCTCGGATAGCGTCCAGCTTCATCGTGTTTTTTAGCTGAAAGGGGCGTTTTTCGGTCGAATACTCTGTCCCTCCGTAATAAAAAGAATACCATCCTTCGTAACCTTTCGATTGATTCAGATGGTCTATCAATTCTTGATAATAACGAACCGGTTTATCATGCAGCAAATAAGCGGTAGCGAGAGTTTGCGACCATGCAGAAATATCGTTTGAAATCACGTTGTAGCCTTGATGGGCAAACATTTGAGTAACTCGTGTGGAGCCGCTGAAACCGTCCATTACGGTATCGACATCCAACGAAGAAACCGTATCGAGAATATAGGGCAGAATTTTAAGTTTCGACCCTGCATATTTGATACCTTCGGTACGAGGAACGTCTTGAAAATTAGGGAACAAGGTATTCATTTCCAATCTCTGGAATTGGAAATATCTGTTTGCAGGATAACATTGACTGTTTTATGCCCCTCTTTCGTCGCATTCAGAGCCAGACTGAATAATTTCACCAACTCCATATTATGCTCGTAAGAAATCCAACCGTTGGTAATACTGATAAAATAGGGTTTTGCTTTTTGAGTATGTGTCCATAATCCTCTTTGCAGCGCATTCGCCTCGCGATCTCCGTATCTCACCTCGAAGATATAATTCTTGTCCGAAGACAGAAATCTATAAATTGGATGTTTCCGATTGTTATCTTCTTTGAGCCATTCGATTTCGCAAATTTGTTCGATCGCTTTTTCATAGTCGAATATCATGATATTGCATCGCTTTCCCGCTTCATCATAAATCATCGGCATGATATTTATCTGCCGAACGGCATCGAATTGTTCGGATTGCAATATCGTCGTTATTTTTTCCCGATCGGTTATGGATTTACGGCCTGCGAAACGCTCGGATAAAAAAGGATACAGCGTACAATCTCTATCTGTGGACAGTTGCAATGGCTATTTCCGTATGCTTTCAGACTTACCGGAATCCGGACTTTGGAGAGTTCGTTTGT
This sequence comes from uncultured Alistipes sp., assembly GCA_947629705.1. Taxonomy (GTDB): domain Bacteria; phylum Bacteroidota; class Bacteroidia; order Bacteroidales; family Rikenellaceae; genus Alistipes. The sequence goes on from CANREN010000004.1 coordinate 66,360, forward strand.
TATGACAATGTCTTCTTCGTGTTTTTGGCTCTGAATAAATCTTTCCCTACATGTTTGCTTTGAAAATCATACATGAATTGATTGATGAATTCAGATATGCCTATTTCAGCCAAATCCCCATGCGTTTTATTGCCGATAAGACGCATGGTAAATATATTGCTTAACGTATTGCCTATTAAATCGGGCCGTTTCGTCGCTAAAACGCGGAAACGCAACAGAAAATCTTTATAATCACCGATAGTGCACATGATTTTGCTTTATAAATTTAATGACAAAGGTAAAAAATATTAAAATAATTCTTACTTTTGAATCGAAGAAGCAAAAATGCAACGAAAAGATATTGAAATCATGGCGCCCGTCGGCTCCTACGAGGCGTTGGCGGCTGCCATTCGGGCCGGAGCCGATTCGGTCTACTTCGGCGTCGGCAAGTTGAACATGCGGTCGGCGTCGGCGGCCAACTTCACCCTCGACGACCTCGCCCGCATCGTCCGCACCGCCCATGACGCAGGCATCAAAGCCTACCTCACGGTCAACACCATCGTCTACGAGGAGGAAATCGCCACCGTCCACGAGGTCATCGACTGCGCCCGTCGCGAAGGGGTCGACGCCATCATCGCCACCGATATGGCGGCCATCCTCTACGCCCGCCGCATCGGACAGGAGGTGCACATCTCGACCCAGAGCAATATCTCCAACTCCGAAGCCGTCCGCTTCTTCGCCCAATGGGCCGATACGGTCGTGCTGGCCCGCGAACTGACCCTCGAACAGGTCGCCGCCATCCATCGCGAAATCGTCGGGAACGACATCCGCGGGCCGCGCGGCGAGTTGGTCGAGATCGAAATGTTCGCCCACGGCGCACTCTGCATGTCCATATCGGGCAAATGTTACCTTTCGCTGTACGAGACCGGCTGTTCGGCCAATCGCGGCGCCTGCCGCCAGCTCTGCCGCCGCAAATACACCGTGCGCGACAAGGAGACGGGCGCCGAACTCGATATCGACGGGCAATACGTCCTGTCGCCCAAGGATTTGTGCACGATCGACTTCCTCGACAGGATGATCGGCGCAGGCGTCCGCGTGTTGAAAATCGAGGGGCGCGCGCGCGGCGCGGAGTACGTGAAACGGGTCGTCGAGACCTACGACGAGGCCCTGCGCGCCATCGAAGCGGGCACCTATACGCCCGAAGCGGCCGCCGGATACAAGGAGCGGCTGCGGACGGTTTTCAACCGCGGATTCTGGGAGGGCTACTATGCCGGACGTCCGGTCGTGGAGCACAGCCCGGCCTACGGTTCGTCGGCCACACGGCGCAAGGTCTATGTCGGCAAGGTTATGAACTTCTACAAGAAAATTTCGGTCGCCGAAGTGTCGGTCGAAGCGGCCCCGGTGGCCGTGGGCGATGCGATTTTCTTCATGGGCCCCACGACGGGGGTCGTCGAACAGCAGTTGGAAGAGCTGCACGGCCCCGACGGCACCGAAGTCGCCAGCGTGGTGCAAGGGCAGCTTTGCGCCATCCGCACCCGCGAGCCGGTTCGTCGCGGCGACCGGCTTTTCATTCATGCGGTCGACCGTCGTTGAGCCTGAAACCGGCATCCGCCCTGCCAACCGTGGTTCCCGAAAGCGCTTCGCCCCGTACCCGTTAACAAAAAGGAGCCGTCTTTTTCGAAAGACGGCTTCCTCCCATCAAAAATTAACCCTTAAATTTCCCCTTTTCGGAAAACCTCTGTCAAATAGTGATGCAGATAGTACAGATCCGTGTCGTTCTGAATCACTTCGTTCAGCAGCAGCTCTTCCTCGTCGGGGAGGACGTTGTTTACAAAATCGCGTTTGTCCAATTCCTCCATAGGCCATCGTTTATTAACTAATTAAGAAACAAGAAAGACGGTTGTCGGAGAACCTTCCGCCCGAGCCGCACGCACCGTCCTCCGATCCCTTCGCCCGGGGCGCACGCTCCGCCCTCCGTTTTCCCGTTTCCACTGAAGAAACGCGCCGACGGGGGATTTATTGTGCGGCGGTCAACACAATATCAGATTTTTTTCTTTGATCATTTTGCGCAGGTTGATCAATGCGTAACGCATCCGGCCCAGCGCCGTGTTGATGCTCACGCCCGTCTGTTCGGCGATATCCTTGAAACTCAACCCCGCGAAATAGCGCATCCGCACCACTTCGCGCTGTTCTTCGGGCAGCAGCTCGATCAACGAACGGATGTCGCGTTCGATCTGTTCGCTCACGAGGGCGTCCTCGATCGTCCGGTCGGCGAACTGCAAGGTACCCAACACATTGTAACCCGCATCCGATTCGGTCAGCGACTTGTTCTGACGCTGGTTGCGGAAGTAGTCGATCACTTGATTGTGCGCGATGCGCAGCACCCACGAAAGGAATTTCCCGTTGTCGCAATAACGGCCTTCGTCGATGACCCGCACGGCTTTAATGAATGTTTCCTGAAAAATATCTTCGGCCAAATCCTGATCTTTGACCATCATTCGGATGTAGTTCCGTACGCGGCGGCTGTGGCGCTCGATGAGCTGGGATATGGCGTTCCGATCGCCCGACCGGTATTGATGCAACAGCGCCGAATCATTCAATACTTGCACGTTCATACTCTTTCCTCCTTGCGTGGTTGTTCAGAGTAGAATTTTTCCCGATAGGCAATCCGTTTTAATGGTGTTCGATCATTGGTTTACGGGAACAAGGTACGAACTTTTTCCCGAAGTTCCAAATTCCCCTCTGCGAGGCCGGCTCCGTCCGGCGGCCGAATAACCGAGTTCGATTTCGCAAAAACCGTACCAGGACCGGCTCGCCCGCAATCCCGATCCTGCTGCGGCTCGGGAGAGCGATTTCATAAGGCAAGTCGTTTGGCAAGACGAGCTATTTAATAAAAAGCCGACTGTCTGCCTTTCTGACCATGATGCGGATCGCTTCATGGGCGGCGGATTCGATCGTCGCGGGGCCGATCGAAGGCAGGGTTTCAAGTCGTGAAAGGCCCCACGGACGGGATGAGACTGGTTCTTGCCATTGACCGAAAGCCCAATGCCGAGTGGTTCAAATGTGTCTTCGTGATAAACATCACTTTTATAATTTTGCGGCCAACAAAAAGGACAGTCCCGATATAAAACATACTATCCGACGAGAAACATTTTGAATAGTTTCAGTTTCCTATAGTTGGTATCAGATATGAGAGATCAAAAAGCCGGGAGGGGGGGGGATCGAATCTAATATTCCAATAATCGCCCATAGTCGTTCCAATCGCCAAACATTTCTCCCTGTTCTGACTTTTGTATAAGCCGGGCAAGCCTTCTCCGAAACAATTCAATATCCTTTCTCTTATATCGTTGAATGGTATCTATCCGTATTCTTCGATATAATTCCGGAAACTGTTGAAAGTTCTCCCATGAGATGGGATTCTGTCTAAACGCTTCCAATATATCATTATCTATCACAAAATCTTTTACACTTACATACTTTGGCAAAACTTCTCTACCTGCTTCTGTCATAAGATGCAATTTTTCTAATCTCCGGCAACGTTCAATGTTCAGTTCTGTCCATGAGCTGCTCTTTTTTCTTGGCGAAAATCTTTGTATGATTCTATTGTCATAAGTTTTAATTGTCGAATCAATCCATCCAAAACACAATGCTTCTTCCACTGCATCAATATAATAGAGAGTTTCTTCCGCCAAAGGCCGCCCTTTCTTTACTATAACCCAGCATTCTTTCGCAGTATTATGGTGCTCTTTCAGCCATTCTCTAAAATCTTTTCTCCTTGGAAAAGCAAGAAAATCGTTAGCATCCATCATTTTTATAATTTTACGGAACAAAGGTACAAAATGTCAGCAAAATATTCTCAACTAACAGATTTCAACTTATGCGCATCAAAAAACGGCAATCCGAAACCGTAAGACCTTGCGGGTTCCGCCCGAAGCCCCCGCCAAGGCGGATTTGCGGAACAAGTTCCGCTGCTGCTGTGGCGGCTCGGCAATTCGGGCAGGCTCGATTGCGCTCGTCTGCGGCCGCAGTTGGGGGGGGGTGGGTCGAGCCTGCAAATGCGGCCTTGCCGCGAGCGACGCGACTGCATCCGCCGACTCGATTCGTGTAGAATGGTATGTAGTTACCTGAAAAAAATTCGTATCTTTGCCCGAGATACGGAATTTAAGCATACGATGAAACGATACCTTCTCCTTTTGGCGGCTTTGGCCGGCTGTTTGGCGGTACGGGGCCGCGAGGTGATTCCCCTCAACGAGGGCTGGCGCTTCTACTACCAGTCCGAAAAGAGCTCCGACAACGCCCGGACGGTTACGCTGCCCCACAGTTGGAATACCGATCCCACGGCCGGACCGTTTTTCGTCGAGACGACGGGGTGCTACCTCAACGAGCTGTACCTCCCCAAAACGTGGGCCGGGCAGCGGCTGTTCGTAAAATTCTACGGGGCGCAAAGCGTCGCCGATCTCTTCGTCAACGGACAGTTCGTCGGTTCGCACAGCGGCGGCGCAACGGCATTCGTCTTCGAAATCACCGACAAGGTGCGCTTCGGAACCGGCAATTACCTGTTGGTGACGGTCAACAACAGCGCCCGCAATGACGTTCTGCCCACTTCGACCGATATCAACCGTTACGGCGGCCTTTATCGCGAAGCGGAGCTGATCCTCACGGCGCCGACGGCCGTATCGCCGCTTTACCTCGGTACCGAGGGCATCCTGGTTCATTTGCAGGAGGTCTCGGCCGAAAAAGCGGCCGGCGAGGTGGAGATTCATCTGACCTCCCTCCGGGAGGAGAGCTGCCAGCTGACGCTCGATATTACCGATGCTGCGGGCAGATCGGTGTACAACCGCCGCCAGCGGGTGCGCATCGACGACAAGCCCGTCGTCGTCCCCTTTGCGGTGGAGCATCCCCGCCTGTGGAGCCCTGCGGATCCGGTGCTTTACACCGTCGCGGTAACGCTGACCCAGCCGGACGGGAATATCTGCGACCGCACCGAAGTCCGCACGGGATTCCGGGCCATCGACGTTACGCCGGCGGGCGGCCTCGCCGTCAACGGCGAGAAGGTCGCCGTACACGGGGTTACGCTCTATCACGACAGCGCCCTGTCGGGCGGCACCCCGACCGCACAGGACATGGATGCCGATCTGCGCCAGTTGGAGGATTTGGGGGCCAATGCCCTCCATTCGGCCGTAATGCCCCATGCGCAATATCTGTATGACCGCTGCGACGAGAAAGGGCTGCTGGTCTGGATCGACCTTCCGCTGCACCGTGCTTTCTTGAGCGACGTGGCCTATTATCCTACGGAGCCGTTCGAACGCAACGGGCTGCAGCAGCTGCGCGAAATCATCGCCCAGCATATCAATCATCCGTCGGTGGCGATGTGGGGGCTCTTTTCGCGGTTGTGGATGCGCGGCGACAGTCCGGTGCGTTATCTGCGCGAGCTGCATGCGACGGCCCGCCGGCTCGATCCTTCGCGTCCGACGGTGGCGTGCAGCGATCAGGACGGCGAGGTCAATTTCATCACCGATCTGATCGTCTGGCGGCAGGATGTCGGCTGGAGCAAGGGGACGCCCGACGATCTGACCGTTTGGCGCGACCAGATGCAGCGCGACTGGTCGCATCTGCGGTCGGCGATCGCTTACGGCGGCTGCGGCATTCCGGGCCATCGCGAACAGCTCAACCGGCTCGTTCCCGATCCCAACTGTATGCCCGAGGAGCGGCAGACCCGCTTTCACGAGGAGTACAGCCGCAACCTGCAAAACGATTCGCTCTTCTGGGGCGTGTGGATCGACAATCTGTTCGATTACGGGTCGGCCCGTTACCCCTGCGGGGTCGACGGCAAGGGGCTGGTTACGTTCGACCGGCGCACCTGCAAGGATGCCTACTATCTCTATCGGGCGATGTGGAACCCGCGCACGCCGACGCTGTATCTGACGGGCCGGCATACGGCGCTGCGTTCCGACGACCGGCAGGCGTTCCGGATCTATTCGTCCGCAGGGGTGCCCACGCTGCGGATCGGAACCGACACGGTGGCGGTTCGGGAGTATGCACGGTGCCAATATCAGTCGGATACGGTTACGCTACCTTTGGGACGGGTGGTCGTGCGGGCTTCGGCGGGCGATCTGCGCGACAGCGTCATTCTGCGCATCGACAATGCGACAGCACCGAAACCGCGTCCGGGCCTTCTGCGAACAGGAGGTCGATGAACGACAGATCGGGAACGAACGGCATACGGTCTGCGAAGACCTGCACATAAGGCTCGGCCGCGAAGGCCGGGTCTTTTTGTCGTTTGGGGCGCAGGTCGAGGTCGTCGGGTGCCGCTTCGACGTAGCATTCGCTCACGGGCGGCATCGGAAGTCCGGTCAGTTCGCAGAGCAGTTGCAGCAGCGCGAGGTCGTAATCGACGAGAAACCGCCATTCGCGACGGTAGAACGGTTCCAATTTGTCGGCGTAGTAGTCGAAATAGGGCGAACCCTTGTAGGAGGCGACGAGCGCGCCCCAATGTTGATGCTGCCAGCGTTTGGAGTAGTCGATGCGGACGTCGCGCATGGGGGTGCGCGGCCGGTCGGCATGACCGACCTGCACGGTCAGGGCCAGCGGGCCGTCGGAGGCTAAAATAGCCGTTCGATTCCTTACCGACCTCTTAATAAAATGTTCGCCGGTGTCGATGATGCAATCGCCGCTCCGCATCGCGGCGAACCACGATACGGAGGGCAGGTAGGCAAGGGGCAAAATCGTATTCATGCGTCGGTCCGTCATCACAAACCGCAAAGATAGTCCGTTTTTTCAGAAAGCGGACTATCTCTTTTATCCTTCCGGCTTCTCCATGGAGGGCTTCCCAGTCTCGAACCCCCGCGGCCGCCCGTCTTTCCCGAAAGCGGAACGAAAGTTTACTGCGCCAATGACAGCTCATCGAGGAGCCAGCCCGCACCGGCGAATTTGTCGATCACGAAAAGCACATAGCGGATGTCCACTGCAATGCAGCGTTGCAATTGCGGTTCGAACGCCACATCGCCCGACATTGCCTCCCAGTTGCCGTCGAAAGCTAATCCGATCAGCTCGCCCCGCGCATTCAGCACCGGCGAGCCCGAGTTGCCGCCCGTAATATCGAGATCGGCCAGGAAGCCCACCGGCAGCTCGCCCGCCGCATTGGCATACGGCCCGAAATCCCGCGCGGCGTAGAGCTCCTTCAGCTTCTCGGGCACGGTGAACTCCTCCGGATTCTGCGGATTCTCCTTCTCCATGACCCCTTTCAGCGTCGTATAGTGGTTGTAGCGGATGCCGTCGGCCGGATTGTAGGGCAGCACGCGCCCGTAGGTCAGCCGGATGGTGAAGTTGGCATCGGGCGACCACGCTTTGGCCGGTTCGCGGCACATAAGGCCCGCTATGTATTTGCGCATCCCCTCCTCGTAGCCGCTGACGTAGGGGCGGCGGCGCGCGGCGAGTTCGTCATAGTGCGCCATGACCGATTTCACGAACGGATAGGCGGGATCGGCTTCGACCTTTTCGGGCGAATAGTCGGTCAGCAGCGCCGCGAGGCCCTCGGGCGTCGTGAACAGCGAATGGTCGTAAAGATAATCGACGTAGGCATCGATGTCGCCGCCGAACTCCTTGTCGACGATCTCCGCATAGAATGACGGCAAGGTCTTCATCTGCTCACGCGCGATGGTCATCATCCGTTTGGCCACTTTGCGGTCGGTCGCCGCGCTGTAATCCTTGTACCAGTCGCCCAGCCAGGCTTCGATTTTCGCCGCATCGACCGCCTTTTTCGGTTCCGAGCGGTCGAGCAGGCCGGCAACGGGGCTGATCAGTTCGATGCCCCGCAAAAAGGCTTCGGAGAGGTATTGCAAATCGGCAGCGGGGGCGGCCATCCCCTCCAACGCGGTTCGGATTTTCGGCAGCGCGTCGATGAACCCCTCCTCGGGCAGCGTGTGCCGGTCGGCCCACTGCTGGAAAGCGGCCTCCTGTTCGGCCTTGCGCTCCTTGACGTGCAGCTTTTCCAACCCGCGCGACATGCCGATGGAGTTCTTCCAGTAGTTCGACGAGCTGCGGTATTTCGAGGCGTACTGGATGCGTACGGCGGGGTCGGCCATCATCGCATCCCACAGAATCCGCTGGCGCTCGCCGCGGATGAAGATGCGCTGCGGGTTGCTGACGGCCAGAATGTTGCCGATTTCGTCGGAGGTAATGTAACGCTGGGTCGAGCCCGGAAAGCCCATGACCATCGCGAAGTCTCCTTCATCGACCCCTTGCAGCGAGATTTTCAGAAACTTGTCGGCACGGTAGGGACGGTTTTCGGGCGCATAGTCGGCCGGCCGGTTGTCGGCGCCGGCGTAGACGCGGAAGATCGAGAAGTCGCCCGTGTGGCGCGGCCACATCCAGTTGTCGGTGTCGCCGCCGAAGTTGCCGATCGACGAGGGAGGCGCCCCGACCAACCGCACGTCGGTGTAGACCTCGTTGACGAAGGCGAAATACTGGTTCCGTTCGAAAAAGTCCTTGACGACGACCTCCATGCCCGGGTGCTCCTTTTTCAACTTTTCCGTCAATCCGTCGATATTCGAACGGACCAATGCTGAAAATTCCTCTTCGCCGGCCGTCGAAGGCACATTGCCGAGTACGTCGGCCGTAACGTCGGCGATCTTGCGCACGAAACGCACTTTGAGCCCCGGCACGGGCAGCTCCTCGGCCTGCGACATGGCCCAGAATCCGTTTTTCAGATAGTCGTGCTCGATTGACGACAGCTGCTGGATCGATCCGTAGCCGCAATGGTGGTTGGTGAAGAGCAGCCCCTCGGGCGAGACGATTTCGCCCGTGCATCCGCCGCCGAAGATGACGACGGCATCTTTGAGCGACGAGCGGTCGAGGCTGTAAATCTCCTCGGCGGAGAGTTTGCAGCCGTGCGCCTTCATCTGTTTGATATTCATTTTCTGGAGATAGGGCAGCAGCCACATCCCCTCGTCGGCCCGTGCGGTGCGGAGCGCGCCCGCAACGGCCAGTAACAGCAGGATTTTTTTCATTTTTTGATATTCGGTGATTTGATTTCGAAAAAAGGTCGGACTCACAGGCCGCTCTCCTTGTATTGGGTCGGCGACAGGCCGGTAATCCGTTTGAAGTAGCTCCCGAAAAACGATTGGTTCGGGAAATCGAGGGCGTAGGCGATCTCCTGAATGCTCATGTGCGAATATTTCAGCAGCGTTTTCGCCTCGAGAATCACGTAACGGCCGATCCACTCCGACACGGACGAACCGCTGAACCGCTTGATCAGCGTGGTCAGATATTTGGGCGTGATGCAGAGCTGCTGCGCATAGAATCGCACGCTGCGCTGGTGGCGGTAGTTCTCGCCCAACAGCTTCATGAACTGTCTGAAATAGGCCTCGCTGCGGTCGCGGGGCGCTTTCGCCTCGTCGGGACGGGCGGCGGACAACGTTTGAAGGATATTGCCTGTTTTGTAGACGATCGCCGAAAGCAGGTTGCGCACGATTTCGCGCGAATAGGGCTGTTCTGGTGCACGCACCTCCTGTTCGATCAGTCCGATGATTCCGCGTATACTGCCGCTCTCCGCATCGTCGAGCTCCACGCAGGGATTGCCGGCCTGTTGCAGCACGGCGGGCATCAGATCGCGCAGATGGATGGGAATGCTGCGCAGGAACTCCGACGAGATGACCGCGACGTGCGAACGGAAATCCTGCATCGACTTGATTTGCAGGAGGGTGTTCGGTGAGCAGAAGAACAGCGTATTCTTCCGCAACCGGAACTCCTGGAGGTTGTAGGAGATGGTCGCTTCGCCCTCGGTGCCGATTCCGATGATCAGTGCGTCGATGCGGCACGGAAAATGAAAGGCTTTGAAATCGGATCGGCTGTCGGCCGTGAGGCATTCGCTTTGCAGCCCCCGGCGCGAATCGTCGCCGGATAGGGCGATCAATTCGTTCAACGAAAATTGGCTGATCGGAGGTTTCGGTGCGGGCTTGTCCATGACGATAGGGTTTATGGCGCGATTATCTGCTTTTCCTGTACCGGCGTTTTTCGACCGTTGTTCGAATCCGGCCGCTGCGCTTCGCGGCCTTTGGCCGCGTATGCGGGTTTGGCCCCTCCCCTCACACCCCCGCCAAGGCGAGGCTTCGATCGGGATGCCGAAACCGGCCGGGTCTTACGACCGTCGGTACACCGATTGTATAATCGCCGTTTATCGCGGCAAATATAACAAGATTCGTCGAATACGTCTTGTCGAATAGCGATGATTTCTGTTCTTTATTTTCGTTGTTCGCCGCTTTTGACTAAATTCGCACCGTACAAACGATCGAACGACCATGTACGAATCAACGAACCGGCGGCTGCGGGCCGTCTATCGGGTAACTTTCCTCGGTCTCGTCGTCAATCTCGTGTTGGCGGCCGGAAAATTGGCGGCCGGTCTCATCGGCCGGAGCGGCGCCATGATCGCCGATGCCGTGCATTCGTTTTCCGACATGATTACCGACGTCGTGGTGCTCGTTTTCGCGAAGCTGTCGGCCAAACCCGAAGATGCGACGCACAACTTCGGCCACGGGAAATACGAGACCCTGGCGACCGTCATCATCAGTCTCTTCCTGGCCGGCGTGGGGGTCGGCATCCTTTGGGAGAGCATCGGCGCCATCATTCGGGCCGTGCGGGGCGAATGGCTGCCGCGCCCGGGATTCGTCGCACTGCTCGCCGCAGTCGTCTCCATCGTCGTCAAGGAGCTGCTTTATCAATATACCGTGCGCGAAGGGCGGCGGTTAGAGAGTTCGAGCGTCGTTGCCAACGCCTGGCACCATCGAAGCGATGCGTTTTCGTCGATCGGAACGTTCATCGGCATCGGATGCGCCTATTTCTTGGGCGAAAAGTGGCGGGTGGCCGATCCGGTGGTCGCGGCGATCGTCTCGCTGTTCATCTTCAAGATCGCCTGCGACCTGATTCGCGACGGATTCGGCGAGCTGCTCGAACGGTCGCTGCCGGCCGATGTCGAACAGGAGATGCGCGGCATCATCGTCCATTCGCCCGAGGTGCACGATCTGCACGCCTTGCGCACGCGCCGGATCGGACCGGTCATGGCCGTGGATGCGCACATACGGGTCGACGGGGCGATGGAGGTCGAGCGGTCGCATGAATTGGTCGCCGACATCGAACGACGCCTGCGGGAGCGTTTCGGCGGCCGGATCATCGCAACCATCCAGGTAGAACCGTTTATCGGTGCAGGAGACCCTTCGTCCTGCTGATCGACGTTATCTTTGCTTCCGGCTGTTAGATCAATAAGGCTCCTTTCATCGATGAAAGGAGCCTTATTCGAATAGCGGAAGCGCTGAAAGCGGTCGAAAGAAAAAACGATCCCCTATCGCAAAGTGCAGCGGAAGCACTGACGGCCGTCGTGCTTGCGGCGGCCGTCTATCGCGCTGACAAACGGCTACATCATGCCGCCCATGCCGCCTGCGGGCATAGCCGGTGCGGCCGGTTCGGCCGACTTCTTCTCGGCCAATACGCACTCCGTCGTGAGGAACATCGACGCAATGGATGCTGCGTTCTCCAAGGCGACACGCGATACCTTCGTCGGGTCGATGATGCCCGCTTTGAGCAGGTCTTCGTACTTGTCGTCCCGTGCGTTGTACCCGAATGCGTCCTTGCCCTCGCGCACCTTGTTGACGACGACCGAGCCTTCGCCGCCGGCATTGGCCACGATCTGACGCAACGGCTCCTCGATCGCGCGTTTCACGATCTGGATACCCGTCGTCTGGTCTTCGTTCTCGCCCTTCATGCCTTCGAGCGCAACCGTAGCACGGATATAGGCTACACCGCCGCCCGGTACGATACCCTCTTCGACGGCGGCACGCGTCGCTGCCAACGCATCGTCCACGCGGTCTTTCTTCTCCTTCATCTCCACCTCGGTAGCGGCACCCACGTAGAGCACGGCGACACCGCCTGCGAGTTTGGCTAATCGCTCCTGCAACTTCTCCTTGTCGTAGTCCGAGGTCGATTTCTCGATCGACGCACGAATCTGTTTTACGCGGGCGGCGATCGCCTCCTTGTTGCCGGCACCGTCGACGATCGTGGTGTTCTCCTTGTTGAGCGTTACCTTCTCGGCCGTGCCCAGCATGTCGAGCGTCGCATCCTCGATCTTCATGCCCTTGTCGGCCGAAATGACGGTCGCACCGGTCAGCACGGCGATGTCTTCGAGCATCTCCTTGCGGCGGTCGCCGAATCCCGGAGCCTTGCAGGCGGCGATTTTCAACGTGCCGCGCAGGCGGTTGACCACCAAAGCGGACAGGGCTTCGCCGTCGACATCTTCGGCGATGATGAGCATCGCACGGCCGCTCTGCGCAACCGGTTCCAGCACGCCCATCAGCTCCTTCATGGTCGAAATCTTTTTATCCGTGATCAAAATGTAGGGCTTTTCCAACTGGGCCTCCATCTTTTCGGGGTCGGTGATGAAGTAGGCCGAGATATAGCCGCGGTCGAACTGCATACCCTCGACCACCTCGACATGGGTTTCGGTGCCTTTGGCCTCCTCGACGGTGATGACGCCCTCCTTATTGACCTTGCCCATCGCCTCGGCGATCAACTTGCCGATATAGCCGTCGTTGTTGGCCGAGATGGTAGCCACCTGTTCGATCTTCGCGAAGTCCGAACCGACCTCCTGGCTCTGCTTGCGCAGCGACTCGACCACCGCAGCGACGGCCTTGTCGATACCGCGTTTCAGATCCATCGGGTTGGCGCCTGCGGTAACGTTCTTCAAACCCACGCCGATGATCGACTGGGCGAGCACCGTAGCGGTCGTCGTGCCGTCGCCGGCATCGTCGTTGGTCTTCGAAGCGACCTCCTTGACCATCTGCGCGCCCATGTTGGCGAACGGATCCTCCAGTTCGACCTCCTTCGCTACGGTAACGCCGTCCTTGGTGATCTGCGGTGCACCGAATTTCTTGTCGATGATGACGTTGCGACCCTTGGGGCCGAGCGTAACCTTCACAGCGTCCGACAGTGCGTCGATGCCCTCCTTCAACATTTCGCGGGCTTCGACATTGTATTTGATCTCCTTTGCCATAATTTTCTTCGTACGGTTAGATGATTGTTAGATAATTGCAAGAATGTCCGACTGTTTCATGATGAGGTAGTCCGTTCCGTCGACCGAAATCTCCTGACCGGCATATTTGCCGTAGAGCACCTGGTCGCCGACCTTGACCTCCATCTTGACATCCGAAGTCCCGGGGCCCACGGCAACGACTTTGCCAGCGAGCGGTTTTTCCTTGGCGGTGTCGGGGATAATCAATCCGCCGACGGTCTTCTCCTCCGCGGGATTGGGGAGGATCAGCACACGATCCGATAATGGTTTTACGTTCATCTTATTTTTATTAAATTGGTTTTGCTGCGAATAGCCGTTTTGTTTTGCGGATCGCCTCGTTCGGGAGGCTTTTTCCGTTTGCACTTCCGAGACCAACAATCGGTATGCCAACCCCGATTTGACAGGTTCGGACTGTTGCTTTGTCATACGGCGACTGTCATTTTGTCATTTTTTTCGAATCTGTGCAGCATCGGAACCCGTCCTGCTGCCGCACCGCCGATCGGCACGCCGCTCCGACGGCCGAAAAAAATCGGTGCGAATTTTTTGCGGTACCGAAAAAGTATATTATCTTTGCAACCCGATACGAGGAAGTGCGTATCAGATGGTGGATGTAGCTCAGCTGGTTAGAGCACTGGATTGTGGTTCCAGGTGTCGTGGGTTCGAATCCCATCTTCCACCCCCCCCCTTGCAAAAGGAGTACGACGTAGAGAAAAGAGGCCTTTCCGCTATACGGAAAGCCTCTTTTTCATTGCAATTCGGTCGGTTCGGAAGCCCCGGAACGGTTGCGGGAGCCATCGGGGCGTGTTCCCGCAGCCGAGTATCGACCGCGGTTATTCGGCGAACAGACCGGCGGCCTTGCGGTATTCCAACCAGCAGAGATAACGGTTCACGCGCGCCTGCACATGGGTCTGATGGGCCTGCTGCCAGAGGGTCTGCGCTTCGAGATAGTCCGTAAGCACCTCCGTACCGGCTTGGTAACGCAATCCGCTCAATCGCAGATTCTCGTCCGCCGCAGCCAGCGACGATTCGGCCAACCGCAACTCCAACTCCGATTCATCGAGGTTGTTCGCCGCCTGTGTCAGCTCCAGCAGCATCCGTTCGCTGCCGTCCTCCTGCTCCAAACGGGCCTGTTCGTACTTCGCACGGGCCGACCGCATCTTGTTCGAGCGTCCGCCGAAGTGGAAAATCGGAATCGAGACCTGCACGCCCGCCGTGAAACTCGCCTTGTCCAACAGATAATCGCCGTTCAGTTCGAAGCCGTGCATATAGCCGTAGCGGCCCACCAACCCGACCTGCGGCAGCCGCTCGCTGCGGGCCAGCAGCACCTGCTGACGGGCCAGCTCGCTCTTGCGGTCGAGCATCCGGAGCTCGGGGCGGGCCTCCAAATCGGCCGACGGCGCCGCTGCCGGACAGGCAGGCAGCTCATCGGTTACCTCGATCCGGTCGGTCAGCCGGTGGCCCGTCAGATGACACAGGTTCATCGTCGCCAACCGCAGGCCGTTTTCGGCCCGACGCAGGCCGAGTTCGCTGTCGTTCACCTCGACCTGCACGCGCAGCACGTCGTTCTGCTCTTTGAGCCCGTTTTTGCGGGCGCTCTCGACGTTGCGCAGCAACTCGGCGAGCAGCGCATGATACCGTTCGGCGACATTGCGCAGTTCGCGGGCCCGCAGGACATCGGCATAGGCCCGCGACGTCTCGATGACGACCTCCTGTTCGGTCAGCCGCCGGTACTGGACCGCCAACTCGCTGCCGATGCGGGCCATCCGGTAGGCGGTGCGCACCTTGCCGCCGGCATAGATCGGTTGTTCGAGCTGCACGCCGCCGCCGTAGAGCCAGCCGAGTTTGTAATCGAGATCGACGCCCGGGAAGAGGGCCGAATGACCCGTAGGAGCCATTTCGGCCGTAAAGACCGGCAGCAGGCCGCCCGCGATGTGCAGACCGCCCGAGGCGTTGGAGTAGAGGGCCGTGCCCGTAGCCGAAACCGAAGGCAGGAAGTTGGCTTTCATGCTGCGCAGCTCGAATCGGGCCGCCGACAGCTGCTTTTCGGCGGCGGCCAGCGAACGGTTGTTGGCTTTGGCCTGTTCAATGCACTCGTCAAGCGTCAGACGGACGACGGTTTGCGCTTCGGCCGCCGGCTGTGCCCGCAGCGATTCGTCCGGGCAGGCCGAAAGGGCCGGAAGAAGGAAAAGCACGGCCAACCGCCGCGAAAAGCTCCGGCTGCGAACGGAGTTTCGGGATTGCTTCGGCAACGGAACGGAAATCGTCGATTCGGCGGCTTCCGACAGCCTGCCGACGGTATGCTTACTAATCATAAGGTTCATCGGGACTGCTTGATTTTGAAGAATACGGCATAGAGAATCGGCACGAAGAAGAGCGTGGCGAAGGTGCTGAACAACAGCCCGCCCATGATGGTGGCGGCCATCGAACCGAACATCGCGTCGCTCAACAGCGGAATCATGCCGAGAATCGTGGTCAGCGAAGCCATCATCACGGGCCGCAGACGGCTTTCGGAGCTGGCGATGAGGGCTTCGGCGGGTTCTTTTCCGGCGGCGATCTGGTCGCCGATCTCGTCCATCAGCACGATGCAGTTCTTCATCATCATGCCGATCAGCCCCAGCACGCCGACGATGGCGCAGAAGGTGAAGGTCTGCCCCGTGATGAGCATGGCGCCGACGACGCCGATGGCGATCAACGGGATGCCGCACAGGATGATGGTCGGCTTGCGGTAATCGCCGAAGAGGAAGATGAGGATGGCGATCATCAGCACGATGCCCAGCGGCACGTTCTTGAACAGATAGCGCATCGTCTGGTCGCTGGCGCCTTTTTCGCCCTGCCACTCCAGCGCATAGCCGGCCGGCAGCGGAATGGCTTCGATGCGTTCGGCCAAGGCTCGGCGGGCCGCCTCGGTCTCGATGCCCGGCATGGGCGAACACATCATGCGCTGGGCCCGCTGGCCGTTGAAGCGCGGCACGACGGGGTCTTCCCAGGCGATTTCGATGCCGCGGCTGATCTGTTTCAGCGGCACGGTCTGCATCAATCGGGCGACCAATTCGTCGCGATCGACGGCCCCCGAACGCAACTGCACCAGCGTCTGCTCGTCGAGGAGGGAGGCAAGGGCGGGCAGCGTCGAGAAGATCGGTACGTTCTCCAAATTATCCAACGGCCGGCCCTCCGCATCGGTGCATTTCAAATAGATCGTATTTTTGTGAATACCCTCGTAGAACGTTCCTACGGGGATGCCGCCGGACGCCGAGAGCATCGACATCGCGACGTTCTGCCGACCGAGCCCCATGCGGCGGGCCGACGACTGTTCGTAGTCGATGCGCAATACCGGAATGCGCGGTTCCCAGTCGGTCGTGATCGATTCGACCTCGGGCGTCGTCTCCATGATGCGGCGGGCGCTGTCGGCCAGCCGGTGCAGGACGGCGGGATCAGGACCGGTAAACAGCACCTCGATGGGATATTTCTTGAACATCAGATTGTAACGCTTCAGCTTGACGTAGGCATCCGGATAACGGGCCGTAAGCTCGCGCTGAATCGCGTCGATGTTCTTTTCGAGCGCCCTGGGCGATTCGAAGTCGACGATCAATTCGCCGTAGGAGAGCGAGGGGGTGGCGATGCTGCGCACCAGGTTGTAACGCGCCGGCGTGCCGCCCGTCGAGGCGGTAACGTGCGTGATTTCGGGGCGGGTTTTGAGATAGGCCCCGATTTCGGCGAGGTCGGATCGCACCCGTGCGGAGTTGGTGCCTTCGGGGAGCTTGTACTCCATATAGAGCTGGTCGTAGACCATGTCGGGGAAGAATCCGCGGCGCATGAACCGGTAGCCCCATGCGCTCAACCCGACCGCTGCGGCCGCAACCGCGAGGCAGCTCACCCGATGGCGCAATCCGAATCCGAGCGCGGCCCGCAGCCACCGATAAAACACGCTCTTATTCACGGGCCGGGGCGTGCTGTCGGAGATCGGGGAGTCATTTGCGGCCCGCGGCGAATCCTTTGCGGCCGTCGGAACGGCGGCTGCGGGAGCGGGCCGCTTCAGCCAGTGGTCGCACATCAGCGGCACGTGCACGAGGGCGAGAATCCAGCTCAACAGCAGCGAGACGGCCAGCACGATGAAGAGGTCGCGCACGTAGACGCCGGCGGTGTCGGGCGAAAGGTAGACGGGGAAGAAAGCCAGAATGGCGATCAATGTCGCGCCCAACAGCGGCATCGCCGTCTTGCGGCCGATGGCCGTGAGGGCTTCGCGGCGCGGTTTGCCGCTCTGGAGATCGACCAGAATGCCGTCGACGATGACGATCGCGTTGTCGACCAACATGCCCATCGCCAGGATGAAGGCGCCCAACGACACGCGCTGCATCGTGCCGTCGGTGATCCCCAGCACGAGGAACGACCCGACGACGATGATCACTAAACTGATGCCGATAATCAACCCGCTGCGGAATCCCATCGTCAGCATCAGGATCCCCACGACGATCGCCACCGATTCCAGCAGGTTGATCAGGAAGGTGAGCAGCGCATCGGTTACACGCTCCGGTTGATAAAATATCTTGTGGTAGGCGACGCCGGTCGGGAAACGGGTCTCCTGCAACGTTTTCAGCTTGCGCTCCACCTCGGCGCCCACCTTCACGATGTCGCTGCCCGAAGCGGCGGCCACGGCGATGCCCAGCGCATGTTCGCCGTCGTAGAACAGCTCGTTGCGAACCGGCTCCTCGAAGCCCGATTCCACGGTGGCGATGTCGCCTAACCGCAGCTGGTCGTCCTCGTGGCCCTGGATGACCATTCCCGCGATCTGTTCCACGGTGCGGAACTTGTCCGTTACGGTTACGCGGATGCGATCGGGGCCGTTGTCGTAGTAGCCGGCGTAGTAGGTGTCGTTCTGCCCTTTGAGGGTCGCCAGCACCTCGGCCGGCGAGATGCCTAACGTCGCCATCTTCTCGGGCCGGATCGCAATGTCGATGCAATCGGGCTGTTCGCCGTAAATCTCCACGCGGGCCACCCCGTCGAGGTCGCCTAATTCGCGTTTCACCAATTCGGCGTACTCCTGCAGCTGGCGTTCGGTCAGCCCGTCGCCCGTGAGCGCATAGAGCATCCCGTAGACTAACCCGAAGTCGTCGCGCACCGAAACCGACACACCCGAAGGAAGCTGCGGATGGGTATTGTTCACCTTGCGGCGCAGCATATCCCAGCACTGCTCGATTTGGCTGTCGGGCACGGTGGTGTCCATCTCCACCTGAAGGAGGGCCAGATCGTTGTACGACCAGCTGGACACTTCGTGCACCTCGCCGATGGTGCGGATGCTCTTTTCGAGCGGATCGGCAACCTCCATTTCGACCTCGTGCGCCGAAGCGCCCGGGTAGACGGCCACGACCATCGCCTGTTTGACCTTGATCTCGGGGTCTTCGAGCTTGCTCATGTCGTAGATCGACAGCAGGCCGCCGCCCACCAACACGGCGAGCACGAAATAGACGAGCTTCTTATTGGCAAAGGCCCATGCGCCGAAGTCCATCATAGCAGTCCTCCCACATTGGTTGTCGATGCGTCGGCCATCGGCGCCACCTTTTGGCCTTCGTGCAGGCTGTGCACGCCGGCCGTAACGATCCGTTCACCGGCAGTGAGCTGCGGCCCCACGACCGCCGTGCCGTCGGAATGCAGATGCAGGACCTGCACGGCCCGTTTGCTGACGGTGCTGTCGGCATCGAGCATCCAGACGCAGCTTTGCGCTCCGTCGTCGAAAAGCGCTGTGGCGGGGATGCTGCTGCGGCGCTCCTCCGACGGCCGGAACGTGATGCCGACCATCGTGTTCATGCCCGGGGCGGGCATCGGATCGGTGTGAGGGGCGATGCCGAGCCGCATGGTGTAGAGTTGGTTCGCATTGGCCTTGGGGCTGATGCTCAACAGCGTGAGCGGAATCCTGCGGTCGGGCCAGAAATCGAACCTCCCTTCGAAACCGGCGAACTCGCCGCGCCGGACGTACTCCGAGCCCGGGATGTTGATCTCGACCTCCGGAGCACCGCCCGAGACGAGGTTCACGACGGGCATTCCGGCCCCGATGACCGTGCCGCGGTCGAGCAGATGACGCTGTACGAATCCGTCGAACGGCGCCCGCAACTCGGTATCGGCCAGCTGGTTCTTGCAGTTCCGGTACTTCGCTTCGATCTGCTGCAATCCGTAGCGGGCCTTGTCGTAATCGTCATCGGTCGCCGCGCCGTCGGCATGGAGCGCCATGACCCGTTTGGCCTGCGCCTTGATCCGGCTGTATTCGGCCTCGACGGCCTCCAACTGCAACCGATAGTCGCGCGGATCTAATTCGACGAGCACCTGTCCCTGCCGGACGGCCGCCCCCTCCGCAACCAAAAAACGTTGCAGCGTTCCGGCGACCTTGAAGCCTAAATTGACCTCTTGGGCCGCCTTGACCCGCCCCGGAAATTCGAGCATCCGCGATGCTCCGTAGGCTTCGACCGTGCCGGTCTGCACGGTCGGCAACCGTTCGCCTTGCTTTTGCGGGCCGGAGCATCCGACCGCCAGCAACAACCCCCAAACGAAAATTCGTGTTCGCATCATCTTGTTTTTTCCTTTTCCTTGTTCCGTTCCGATCGTTTTGCAACATCCGCACGGCCGGAACGCACCTATCCCTGCCAATCGGCAAAGTTAAGCAATTTACCGGTTCCCGATGATGCCTGAATGACGTTATTATTGTCCTATTTGTAGGATTTTTTTCGGCCGCACGCATTCTGGGGTGGTGGCTATATACCCTTCCGCACCGAATCGAGTCGGCGGATGGGTTTGCATCGCTGCCGGTCGCGTTGCTCGCGGCAAAGCCGCGTTTGCAGGCTTGACCCACCCCCAAGCCCCCGCCTTGGCGGGGGCTTCTGTCGGAACCCGCAAGGTCTTACGGTTTCGGTTTGCCGCCGGTATAAATCCGCAGGTAATCGCCATTTTTTTGTTTTTCCGAAAAAATACCTATCTTTGCCGTCCCGTCTGTCAAGCGGGAAATGTGGAAAGATTTGACTGATTGCAAACCACAATAAAAAAATCGCTAAAACAGCTCTTTTTATTCATTATCAGCCGATTTTTCCCCGTTTTTATTAACTGACCGAGCGGTTCCGCGCTTTCCGTGGATTTTCGGCACATGCCCGAAAAGCGTGCGCACCGCATGAAAAATTAATAAAAAATGGGCTTTTTATTTACGTCCGAGTCGGTGTCCGAGGGACACCCCGACAAGGTAGCGGATCAGATTTCCGATGCCATTCTCGACGAATACCTTCGTCGCGATCCCGATTCCAAAGTCGCCTGCGAGACGCTCTGCACCACCGGGTTGGTGGTCGTCTCCGGCGAAGTGCGCTCCCAAGCCTCCGTCGATGTGCAGGAGGTCGCCCGCCGCGTGATCGGCCGGATCGGTTACACCAGGAGCGCGTATCAGTTCGACTGCAATTCGTGCGGCATTCTGTCGGCCATCCACGGTCAGTCGTCCGACATCAACCAAGGCGTCGTGCGCGAGACCGAGGAGCAGCAGGGCGCCGGCGACCAGGGCATCATGTTCGGTTACGCCTGCAACGAAACGCGCGAGAAGATGCCGGCGACGCTGATTCTTTCGCATGTGATTCTCAAGGAGCTGGCTTCGATCCGCCGCGAAGGGAAGGTGATGACCTACCTGCGGCCGGATTCCAAGTCGCAGGTTACGATCGAGTACGACGAACAGACCAACCATCCGAAGCGCGTGCATACGATCGTCGTCTCGACGCAGCACGACGAATTCATCCTGCCGGGCAACGGTCTGACCGAAAAGGAGGCCGAACAACGGATGCAGCAGCAGATTCGCGAAGACGTGCGGACGATTCTGATTCCGCGGGTCAAGGCCCGTCTCGAACGGGCGAACGACCAGCTCGCCGAGTTGATCGGCGACGATTACATCCTGCATGTCAATCCGACGGGCAAGTTCGTTATCGGCGGCCCGCACGGCGACACGGGGCTCACGGGCCGCAAGATCATCGTCGACACCTACGGCGGCCGCGGGGCGCACGGCGGCGGCGCCTTCTCGGGCAAGGACGCCTCGAAAGTCGACCGGTCGGCTGCCTACGCGGCACGGCATATCGCCAAAAATTTGGTCGCGGCGGGTGTCGCCGAAGAGGTGTTGGTGGAGCTGTCCTATGCCATCGGCATCGCCGAACCGCTGTCGATCTACGTCGACACCTACCGTTCGCCGCGTCCGAAAGCGTTGGCAGGCATGACCGACGGCGAGATCGCCCGTCGCATCGGCAAACTCTTCGATCTGCGGCCGGCAGCCATCGTGCGGCGGTTCGGGTTGAAAAATCCGATCTTCGAAGCGACGGCCTCCTACGGACATTTCGGCAACCGCCCCTTCACCCGCACGGAAAAGGTGTGGGAGAATGGCCGCGAGGTCGAGCGCGAAATCGAATACTTCGGTTGGGAAAAACTCGACGCCGTGGATCTTATCCGGAAAGAGTTCGGATTGTAGGCGGAATTTCTTGTTGCGATTTAGGGCGGCGACATACACATGTTGCCGCCCTTTTTTTCATCCGAACGTACCCCATACGGCCCGAAGGAAGCCATTCGGTACACTTTTTCGGAATTTTCGACCAAATTATTTGGCCGAGGGATTTTGTTTTCCTACCTTTGCGGCGTTTTCTTTTTCCTCGGGTGCGCGGCATTCCGATCGATCCGGACCTCGTCCGACTTCGCTCGCGACCGGCACGACCTCGACGAAAAGTTGCCGAATCCGCAAGGGTTCGTTTTTATCCACCCAAACGTTCCGTTTATGAAAAAATCATTCTTATTAATTTGGTTGATAGGCTATTGTACCGGTGCGGCAGCCGAAGGTTATCAGGTGAACAACATGTCGGCCCGACAGTCCGGCATGGGACACGTCGGCGCTGCCATGCAGCTCGGTTGCGAATCCATCTTTTTCAATCCGGCGGCAACCGCTTTCCAGCAATCGCACTTCGACCTTTCGGCCGGTCTGACCGGCATCGCCTCGAACTGCCGCTTCCAGACCCTGCCGACGGTCGAAAACGGCTACCAGCCGGGCCCCGTCGAGAAATCCCACAACTTCGCCACCCCGCTGCACATCTATTTCAGCTACAAACCGTCGGATCGCTGGGCCGTCGGTCTGGGCTTCTATACGCCCGACGGTTCGTCGGTCGAGTGGGACGACAACTGGTCGGGGGCCCATCTCGTGCAGAAGATCAGTCTGGCAGCCTATACGTTCCAGCCGACCGTGTCGTTCAAAATCTGCGACCGGCTCTCCATCGGAGCGGGCTTGACCATCACGTGGGGCAATTTCGACCTGTCGCGGTCGATGCTGCCCATCGGCGGCGGCAACCGAAGCCTCGCGGCCGGATTCACGCAGTTGGAGGGCTTGCTCGGAATGGCGGGCGGACAGCTCGGCTTGAGCCCCGAACAGATCGCCGCCTACCAGACCCAGGCCCAGGCCGGTGCGAACTATTTCGCGAACAATCTGACCGATGCGCCGATCGTTGCGGCCCGGTTGAAGGGCTCGGCCGGCGTGGAGATCGGACTCAACGCCGGCGCGCTGTTTCAAATCAACGACGCATGGTCGATCGGCATGACGTGGCGGTCGCGGGTGGACATGAAGGTGGGCGCAGGACACGCCACGCTGGACTACGGCTCGCCCGAAGCACAGCAGTACCTCGCTTTTCTGAATCAGGCGATGACGATGGCCGGACGGGATGCCGTCATTCCGGGGATCGACCGCGGAACGTTCCATGCCGAGCTGCCGCTGCCGACGTCGGTAACGTGGGGCGTGTCGTTCCGTCCGACGCCCGAATGGGAGTTCGGCGTCGACCTGCAATGGGTCGGCTGGTCGGCCTACAAGTCGCTGACGGTCGCGTTCAACGAACCCGAATCGGGTCTCGAACCGATCTATTCGGTGAAGAATTATTCCAATACGCTGGCGTTCCGCTTCGGCGGCGAGTATCGGGCCTGCCGGTTCGCAACGGTGCGCGCGGGCATGTATGTCGACGAGAGCCCCGTGAGCAGCGACTACCTCAATCCGGAGACCCCGTCGATGACGAAAGTATCCTATACGTTCGGACTGACACTGCGTCCGGCGAAACGCATGACGCTCGATCTGGCCTACTGCTTCATCTCGGCGGCCGATCCCGAACGCACGGGTTCCTACCCGATTTACAGTTATCCCGACGGCAGGCTGACCGAAGTCTTCTCGGGCAATTACAAGCTGCACGCCAACGTCTTTTCGGTCGGCGTGGGGTTCCATTTCTGACGGCCCGATCCGCGAAGTGCCGAATCATTCAACGGGTTGCCGCACCTTGCGTCGCGGCGGCCCGATTTTTTTTGATCCCCGTAACCGGCGCAGGAGGTGCCGCTTTCAGAAGCGGCCGTATCGGAAAGCGTGTTCACACAGGTCGATCCGTGCCAGTTCATAAAAATTTCGTATCTTTGGCTGCGCCGAAGATACTCCCGCTCGGCAAAACAAAACATGTTTTGTTTTGCCCTCGCTTATTCGTATCTTTGCCGCATCTGTATAATTAGGTGTCGGAGAGATTGCAGGTGCCCATGCTCGAAAAGTTGGCGAAACAAACGGCCGTCTATGGCCTCAGTACGATTGCAGTGCGGTTCTTGAGCTATTTGCTCACCCCGTACTACACCCGTGTATTCGCACCGGGCGTCTACGGCATCGTTACCGATGTCTATGCACTCATTCCCTTTGCGCTCACGCTGTTGACGATGGGCATGGAGTCGAGCTACTTCCGTTTCTCCGCCAAGGCCGAGGCGGCCGGCGGCGATGTCGCTGCCGCCAAACGACGCCTTTTCGCCACTACGTGGGGCATTACCTCGGCGGCCGCCTCGCTTTTCTTCGCGGCCGTCGCCCTGTTCCGCACCGATTTTTCGGACTGGATGGGGGCGGTTTACGTCGCGCATCCCGATTATGTCGTCTGGGTCGGCGCGATCATCCTCTTCGACGTCTGGGGCTGCATCCCCTTCTCGCGGCTGCGCGAACAGGGCAAAGCCTTGACCTTCGTCGGGTTCAAGACGTTGAACGCCGTGTTGAACGTCGGTCTCGCCTTTGCGTTCGGCGCTGCGGGGCTGTTCGCCACGGAGTTCGGGGTAGGGTGGGTTTTCGTCGCCAATTTCGTCGCCAGCGTCGTTACGTGGCTCGCCATTCTGACCACCGTCGACCGCATTGCCCCCCGCATCGACCCGCAGCTGCTGCGGCGCATCTTCGTCTATTCGCTGCCGCTGCTCGTCAGCGGACTGGCCGGCACGGCGAGCGAATTTCTCGACCGCCAGCTGTTGAAATACCTCGTTCCGGCAGGCGGCGACCCGATGGCGCAATTAGGCGTCTACGGCGCCGTAACGAAAATCGCCGTCGTGATGATGCTCTTTTACCAGATGTATCGTTTGGCGGCCGAACCATTCTTCCTCTCGAACTTCCGCAAGGAGGATTTCGTGCAGATGAACGCCGCGGCGCTGAAATACTACGTCATGGTCTCGATGCTGATCTTCCTCGGCATCGCGCTCTTCCGCGACTTTTTCGCCTTGATTATCGGCCGCGACTTCCGCGACGGCATTTTTATTCTGCCGGTCGTCCTCGGTGCTAATGTATTGACCGGTATTTGGTTAAATTTGTCGTTCTGGTACAAGCGCGAAGAACGCACGCCGTTGGCCATTTTGGTTACGGGCACGGGGTTGGCCGCCATGGGATGCCTCGGCTGGTGGCTGATTCCGCGGGCGGGTTATTACGGCGCCGCGTGGGCCCGTTTCGGAAGCGAGGCCATGATGGCCGCTGTGAGCTGGTGGCTCAACCGGCGCTATTTTCCGACGCCTTATGCCTGGGGCCGCATCGGGGAGTACGTCGTTACGGCTTTGGCAGTCTTCTTCCTCTGCGAGGAGGCCGTGCGGGCGGTCGGAGCGGAACATGCGCTGGCCGGTTATGCCTGCAACGCCCTTGCCTTTGCGGGCTATACCTGCTACCTCGTGCGGCGGGAGCACATCGACCTGCGTGCGATGGCGCAGTCGGTTCTGAAACGATAGGAAAACGATGCGATTTGCGGAGATCATAGGACAAGACGAGCTGAAACGGCATCTGATCCAGTCGGCCGATACCGGACGGGTGAGCCATGCCCAGCTCTTCACGGGAGAAGCCGGTACGGGCGCCCTGCCGTTGGCCGTGGCCTATGCGCAATACCTCTGCTGCCGGCATCGGCACGACGGAGATTCGTGCGGCGTGTGCCCCGATTGCCGGCAGATCGCCGCATTGGCCCATCCCGACCTGCATTGGGCCTTTCCGGTCAACAAGCAGGGCAAGAAATCGGGCGAAATCGTGTTGAGCGACGAATTTCTGCCGCTTTTCCGCGAGCTTTTCGCCGAACGCAACGGCTATTTTTCGCCGCAGGATTGGTACGACCGGCTCGATTTGGGCAAGACGCTCAAGGGGGCCATCGCCGCCCGCGAAGCGGAGGAGATCATCCGCAAACTGTCGTTCAAAAGTTTCGAATCGGAGTACAAGATCATGCTGATATGGCTCCCCGAGACGATGAACGAGGAGGCGGCGAACAAACTGCTGAAAATTTTGGAGGAGCCGTGGACGAAAACGCTCTTTCTGCTCGTCTCCGAACAGCCGGCGCTGTTGCTGCCGACCATCCTTTCGCGGACGCAGGAGGTGCAGGTGCCGCGCATCGCGCCGGAGGTGTTGGAGGCGGAGGCCCGCGCGCAGGGCATCGACGATCCGTTGCAGGCCCGCAACATGGCCCGATTGGCCGACGGCGATCTGCTGACCCTGCGGCGTCTGCTGACGGGCGGGAACGATGCCGTGCAGCGCGAGAATTTTTCCCTGTTTTGCTCGTTGATGCGCTTGAGCTACAATGACAGGCACCTCGAACTCATCGGCTGGGCCGAGGAGGCGGCCCAGCTCGCACGCGAACAGCAGCGGGCCTTCCTGCGCGATATGGCCCGCCTGCTGCGCGAAAGTTTTATTTTGCATGCAGGGATCGCTTCGGTCAGTTATCTTTGGGGCGAGGAGCTGGCCTTCTGCACGAAATTCGCACCGTTCGTCGGAACCGACAATATCGAACCGCTCGTGGCGGAGATCGAACGCGCCCTGGTGCAGATTTCGCGGAACGGCAATCCGACCATCGTCTTCACGCACTTCGCGCTGGCGGTGAGCAAAATGATAAAAAGATTGGGATAACGGTATGGCACGTGTATTTCTTTTGACGGGCGGCAATACGGGGGACGTGAAGCGGACGCTTCAACGGGCGCAGCAGCTGATCAATCAGCGTGTCGGGCCGGTGTTGCGCTGTTCGCATCGCTACGAGAGCGATCCGTGGGGGTTCGAAGCGCCGGAACGCTTCGCCAATCAGGCGCTGGAGGTCTCGACCGACCTCGCGCCCGAGGAGGTGCTCGACGCCGTGCAGACGATCGAACGGGAGTTGGGCCGCAATCGCGCGGCCGAAGCGGTCGAAAAGGCGAGTACGGGCGCCCGCTACACCTCGCGGCCCATCGATATCGACCTGCTGCTCTACGACGATGCCGTCATCGAGACCGCACGGCTGACCCTGCCGCATCCGAGACTGACGGAACGGCGGTTCGCCTTGGAGCCGTTGTGCGAAATCGCCCGCTCGAAGCGTCATCCCGTAACGGGGCGGACGATCGGCGAGCTGCTCGAAAAGCTGAAGGACGAAGCATGAAACGGTTTTTCCCATACGGATTGGCGCTGCTTGCGCTGTTGCCCGTCTCCTGCCTGAAAGAGGGCAAATTCGAGACGACCTACATCCTCAAACCGAGTGTGCAATATCAGTCGGTCGATGCCGACGAACCGTTGGAGGGGGTCGTCGCCTATGCCTATGAAGTCGATACGCTCGACTGGGGCATCGCCTCGTACGACGATGCCGCGGCGGGCATCATCACGCGCAAGAACGATCCGTCCCAACGGCTGACCGAGCCTGCGGATATCGCCGTCCCTTATGACGGAACCGCCGGAACGGAGGGGGTCGAAGAGGGGGTCGAAGAGGCCGCAGGAATGTCGGGCTGGTTGCAGATGCCGCTCGGCCGTGTGCCGCGGATGATCGTCGCCGTCGATCCGGCGACCCGACTCTACGGCTACACGATGCAGCAGCCGCTGCTTAATTTGCCGAAGCTCTATGTCTCGGTGGCCTTTCTGCCGTGGAAGGAGGGCCATGCCTACAAAAACGGCGCATGGAGCTTTTACAACGACTTCTACACGCCGCCCACCGTTCTGAAAGCCTACTATGAACCTGCGTGGCAGGCCGAAGCGGAGGGCGAAGCGAGCGCCTTCACTTCGTCGCAGGTCAAGGCCTATGCCTATGTCGCCGATACGACCGACTGGTATATCGCCTCGTACGACGATGCCGTGGCGGGCAGGATCACGCGCAAGGATGCCTCGGAAGAGCGCACGACCCCCAATTTCCAGGCCTACTACGAGAGCGATTCGGGCTTGTGGGGCATGGAGGTAACCGCCACGCCGCTGATGGCCGTCGTGGTCGACCGGCTCAACCGCATCTATGCCTACACGAAGTTGGCACCCGATCTCCAGGGCCCGTCGCCGACCTGGCCCGTCGTGTTCCGGCCGTGGCGGACGGAGTGGAAATACGAAGAGAACGATTGGTGCATGGTCGATGATCGCCATGCTCCGGAACCGAAAACCGAAAACCGATGAAACGCTCCCACGATACGACCCGTCATTCGCTCCGATGGCTGCGCGCAGGCGCCGTCCTGCTTTTTCTGTCGGCGTTTTTGAGCCGTTGCGCCAGCATCATGGCCCCGACCGGCGGGCCGCGCGATTCGCTGCCGCCGGTCGTCGTGCGCATGACGCCCGACAACTTCGCGGTCAACCGCCCGACGACGGGCCGCGAAAAGATCTATATCGAGTTCGATGAGTTCGTCCAGCTCAAAGACCAGCAGAAGGAGTTCTTCACCTCGCCGGCCATGAAGAAGAAACCGCTCGTCTCGCTGCGCGGCAGAGGGGTCGTCGTCCAGCTGCGCGACACGCTCGAACCCAACACCACCTATGCCCTCAATTTCGGCAGCATGATCCGCGACAACAACGAGGGCAATCCGCGCTATTCGATGCGCTACGTCTTTTCGACCGGCCCCGAGGTCGATTCGATGGTCATGTCGGGCTACACGGCCGACGGCTATCGGGCCGATTCCGTGTCGAGAACCTTCATCTGGTTCTTTCCGGCCGATTCGGTCGAGGAGGTGCCCGAATACGATTCGACCGTCTTCAAATACAAGCCCTCGGTCATCGCGCGGGCCGAGACGAACGGCATCTTCATCGCGCAGAACCTCAAGCCGATCGACTATCGGGTCTACGCCTTCGAAGACAAGAACGACAACCAGATCTACGAACCCGGAAGCGACCAGATCGGCTTCGTCGAGGGACGGCACAATCCGGCCCGTATGCCCGATTTCACGATTTGGTACGATTCGCTGCGCCATTACGTTACGGCGGCGCCGCAACTCTATCTGCGCATGTTCACCGATCGGGCGTTCCGCCGTCAGATGCTCTCCGAGACGGCTCGCCCGCTGCAGCACCAGGCGATGCTCTACTTCACGACGGCCGATCCGCAGATCAAAAGCATCCGCTTCGACAGCATCCCCGACGATCGGGTCATCGTCGATCCGCAGACCGCAGGCCGCGATACGGTGGCGCTGTGGTTCCATGTGCCGGCTGCCGAGCTGCCCGATACGATCAAAGGATCGATCACCTACATGAAGCATGATACGCTCAGCGTCCTGCAGGAGGTAACCGAACCGCTCAAATTGGCTTGGCGGATAGTCGAGACCAAAGAGCAGGAGCGTGAACGCGAGCGGCTCGAACGCGAACGCCGCAAGGCCGAGGAGGCCGGCGAGGAGTGGCAGGAGCCCGAAAAGGAGAATCCGTTCGGGTACAAACTTGCGCTGTCGGGCGACCTCAATCCCGAGGAGGGGCTGACCGTCGACTTCGATTATCCGCTCGCCCGATTGGACTCGGCGGCCGTGCAGCTGGCGACGGTCGATGCGGAACAGCGGGAGACCCCGATTCCGGTGCGTTTCGTGCGCGATACGGCCCGGCTGCGTCGTTGGCATATCCGTGCGGCGTGGGAACCGGCCGCCCAATACAAACTGACCATCCCCGAAGGGGCCCTTGTCGACATCGCAGGCTTTTCGAACGATTCGCTCGTCGGCAAATACACGGCATTCGACCCCGAAAAGTTCGCTACGGTGAAAATCCATGTGAAGGCTGAAGACCCGCGCAAACGCTATATCATCCAGCTGCTCGACGGCAGTTCGATGAAGCAGGAGAAACGCGGCGTGGCGGCCGGCGATGTCCGGTTCAACTATGTTCCGGCGGGCGAGATCAAGTTCCGCATCATCGAGGATGCCAACGGCAACGGCCGATGGGATACGGGCAACGTCGTCGAGCGGCGTCAGCCCGAGCGGGCCGAATTTTACCTCAATGAGCGCGGCGAGGAGACCTTTGCGACCAAGGTCAACTGGGAGGTCGAATTTACGATGGATATGGATGCGATTTTCGTCCCGATGAACATGGAGACGCTCCAGCGCCGGCTCGACGAACAGGAGCTGCAGCGCCTGCGCCGCGAAGCGGAAAAGGCAGCCAAGGAGGGGCCGAAAAAACCGAACGACCGCGACCGGAATACCGGCAACAGTCCGATGAACTCGAACTTCAATGCCGCGGGCGGCATGTTCGATCGGTTCAGATAGAGGGGTTCGCCGCACGGACGACAAGGACAACAAACGAAAGGAGAGCGAAAAATGCGAAAAAGAATCATAATCCGCCGTGTGCTCATCGCGCTGCTGCTGCTGACGGGCGGCACCGCCTCGGGCCAGCATACGCTGGGCTTTACGGTCGGTTACGGCATGTCGAACGGCCGTTTCCAGCCTCCGCAGGAGATGAAAGCCATCTGGGGCCGGTACAGCGCCGGCGTCTCGTGGCGCTACTACGGCTCGCAACGGGCCGTGGGCGGATTCGGCGTCGATCTCGAATTTTTGCAGCAGGGATTCTCCTATGCCACGAACGCCTCGCGGGTGGACGATCCGGCCGATTACCTTTATTATACGCGCAAGATCAATTCGCTCGTGCTGCCGGTCGTCTGGCAGCCCCATGTCTATCTGTTCAATCATCGTATGCGGGTCTATTTCGAGGCGGCGGCCACCTTTTCCTACAACCTCTCGTCGACCTACGAGAACGAACAGGCCCATGCTGCCGGAGCGCCCGACTGGAAAGGGCCCTACAGCTTCACGACCGCGCGCGACAACCGCTTCGGCTACGGGTTGGCCGGAGGCGGCGGCATCGCCTTCCTCATCAAGCAGTTCGAGCTCAATTTTCGGGTACGCTACTATTTCGGCTATTCGGACATCGTGCGCAACCGCAACAAATACGCCGACAATGCGACCGACGGCTCCGAAAATCCGTTCTATGCCACTCCGCTGCGCTCGCCGCTCGACAATCTGAACATTTCGATCGGCGTTTCGTACCGTTTCAACAAGGAGGGGTTCGAGACGTGGAAGCCCCGCCCCAAACGTGAAAAGAACAAAGAGGTATTTAAGTATACGTTCTGACGGAGCGATCGGGAGACGAGGCCGGGTGCGTATCGGAGGAGGTAAAACGGGTAATAAACAGGAAAGGGGAGTGCATGGTTCCGTATTGGGGATGCGATCCGTACCGGTAATAATAAAGCGGCGGTATGGTTGCGAAGAGCGTCCGATCCGTACCAGTGAATAAAAAATTGATAATAATATGGAAAATAATAGCAGACAGCAGAAGATTGCGAAGCAGATCCAAAAGGATATGGCCGAAATCCTCCAGCAGCAGATGCCCGAGGTCGCGCTCGGAACGCTCGTTACGGTTACGGCCGTGCGCATTTCGCCCGACTTCGCCTATGCGAAAATTTACGTCAGCATCTTCCCGTTCGCCCGCCACGAACAGGTGATGCGGTCGCTCGAACAGCATGTCCGCCCGTTGCGCGGACTGCTCGGCAACCGGCTCCGCAACCAGTTGAAGAGCATCCCCGAAATCCAGTTCTTCCTCGACGACTCGCTCGAATATATCGAACATATCGAACAGGCGATGAAAAACTGATGCCACGATGCTGCCGCAACTCTTCGCCCGCCGTTACCTCTTCTCCGCCCAATCGCGATCGGTCGTCAATCTGATCGCGGGATTGAGCGTCGTGGCCGTGGCGATGCCCGTGGCGGCGATGATCATCCTGTTGTCGGTGTTCAACGGATTCGAGCGGCTGATCCATTCGACCTGTTCGGCCTTCGATGCCGAACTGACCGTTACGCCGCGCGAGGGCCGGACGTTCGCCGTCGCCGAGATCGATACCGTCGCCCTTGCACGGATGCCCGAGGTCGCGGCCCTTTCGTTCGTCCTTGAACAGAGCGCGCTGCTCCAGCACGACGGACGGCAGGCCATCGCCACCGTCCGCGGCGTCGACGACGGTTACGAGGCCGTGCTCGACTGGCGCAACACCGTGGAGGCCGGCGACGGAGCCGTGCGCATCGGCGACTTCGAACGGATGGTCATCGGTCAGTCGATGGCCGCCCAGTTAGGCATCCGCTCGTTGGCCGAAGCCGATGTCGATGCCTATGCCGTGCGGCGGGGCGCGGTGCCGTCGCTGCTTCCGTCGGCCAACTATACGCGGCGCACGGTGCCCGTGGGCGGCGTTTTCGTGCTCGACCTGGAGTCCGAACAGCGGTATGTGCTCGTCTCGCTCCGATTGGCCCGCCGATTGTTCAATTATCCCGACCGGGCGTCGGCCCTGCTGCTGCGGATGACCGAGGGCGTCGACCCCGACCGGATGAAAAAGACTGTCGCCGAGGTGGTCGGCGACGGATTCGAGCTCCGCAACCGCCATGAGCTGCGCGCTTCGTTCTACCGCATCATGACCTACGAAAAGTGGGGCATCTTTTTCATCTCGCTGCTCGTGCTGGTCATCGCTTCGTTCTCGGTCGTCGGTGCGCTGACGATGCTCATTATCGAAAAGCGCGGCGATATCGAAACGCTGCGGGCGTTAGGCGCCGACAACCGGCTCGTTCGGGCCATTTTCCGGGCCGAAGGGTTGTCGATCTGCGCGATAGGGGCCGGAATCGGTCTCCTGATCGGCGTAGCGGCGACGCTCGTGCAGCAACATTTCGGCTTGATCGAGATTCCGGCCGACAGCTTCCTGACCAAAAGCTATCCCGTCGAGTTCCGGTTCGGCGATCTGCTCGCCGTAATCGCCGCATTCGCGGCTGTCGCGTTCCTGCTTTCGGACGCGACCACCCGCAACCTTATTAAAAAGCCGGGAGCGCAACGCCTTGCAGATGCAATCCCCGTCCACGAATAAAAATTCGATGCTCCATGAAACTGCTTTTCCGATCGCTCCTCGTCATCTTGTTCGCCCTCTTCGCGGGAGCGTGCAAACGCCACACGATCATCCCCGACGACGAGTTGGCCCGTATCTTCCACGATGCCTTTTTGGTCAACGCCTACGTCGATCACGAAGCCAAACTCGATTCGCTGAATGTCTACGAACCCATCTTCGCACGCTACGGCTACACGACGGCCGATGTGCAATACACCATCGGCAATTTTTCGAAGCGCAAGAGCGCGCGGTTAGGCGATGTCGTCGAGCAGGCCATCGTCCTGTTGGAGAAAGAGGGCAAATACTACGACCGCGAGGTCGCCATACTGGATACCATCGACCGCGTGGCCGAACGGATGCAGACCCGCCGCGTCTATTCCGATTCGTTGATTCGGGTGCGGTCGTTGAGGGATACGGCGCGTCTGCGCATTGCGGTGGATGTCCTGCCGGGCACCTACACCGTCGAGATGAACTACAGGGTCGATTCGCTCGACCGCAACAGCCGTTTGCAGAACATCATGTGGTTGGAAAAGCAGGACAGCTCCCGCTCGTCGGTCTATTCGTCGACAATGTGGCGCAACGGCGACGAGCATCTCAAACGCAGTTTCACAACCGACAGCACCCACCGGCGTTTGCACGTCGACCTCGGCTGTTTCAGCGGCACGCCCCGTCAGCCATCGATCACGGTTGCCGATCTGCGGATCGACTACACGCCCGAAACCTCCGCCGCGGTCGACGCCCTCTACGTCGACCAACTGAACCTCCGCATCTTCGCCGACGAATTTTTTAGGGCAGGAAAGTCGACGCAACCCGCAACGTCGGGGAGCGGGGCGGACGAGAAAAGCGGAACGAGTGAGGCCGATTTCAGGGCAGGAAAGTCGACGCAACCCGCAACGTCGGGGAGCGGGGCGGGCGAAAACAAATAAAAAACGGATGACCGAACGCCGCATCGCATCGAATCTGCTGTGGACGCCGCAGGGAGTGATCCGCCATCCGCTCGCCGTGTTTGGGCCGGAAGGCTGTCTGCTCCGCATCGAGCCGTGCGCGGAACCCGACCGGCAGCCCGCAACGGAATTTTATGCCGGTCTGCTCGTGCTCGATTTCCCGACGGATTACGAAACGCTCTTTTCGAAACTGCGGGCCGAACGGGCTGCTTTGTCCGAACGATTGCCGCACTATGTGCCGGCCGCTCCGGGTCGTCCGGTGGTGTTGAGCGGTCTTGACTACGACACCCTGCGGCTCACTCCCTGCTCCCGCATTACCGCCTTATTTTGCTGAATATCGCACGCCCGCCGATTGTACGATGCTGAAAAGCAGGCGCAATGAAAAAAACTGTTCATCCTTATTGCGCTAATTCCGTCCATCGCCCTTTCCCATGCAGGGAACGGCTTCCACAGCCGTGTCGCAGCCCGCCTTTCCGGCCATCGCATGAAAAAAATTTGCATAAATCCTCTGCCATTGCAAAATTTTCCGTATATTTGTACCCCTTTGCATGGCTGATGCAAGGGAACAACCTATTGTTTAACTTTTTAACGGGCGATTGAATCGCAAATTCATTTCCAAATCATGGAAGAGGTAAAAAACACGGTTACGAACGAGCAGTTCGACTGGAATGCGTTCGAACAGGATCTGGGCGTCTATGACCAGCCCAAAGAGCAAATTGCCGCTGCTTACGACAAAACGCTCTCGAACGTCAACGTAGGCGAAGTGGCCGAAGGTACCGTTACGGGCATCACCAAACGCGAGGTGCTGGTGAACGTCGGCTACAAGAGCGAAGGCGTCATCTCCATCTCCGAATTCCGCTACAATCCCGATCTCAAAATCGGCGACAAGGTGGAAGTCTATGTCGAATCCGCCGAAGACAAAAACGGCCAGCTGGCGCTTTCGCACAAGAAAGCCCGCCAGCTTAAATCGTGGGATCGCGTCAACGAGGCCCTCGAAAACGACGAAATCATCAAGGGTTACATCAAGTGCCGCACGAAGGGCGGTATGATCGTCGACGTGTTCGGCATCGAAGCCTTCCTGCCCGGCTCGCAGATCGACGTCAAACCCATCCGCGACTACGATATTTATGTCGACAAGACGATGGAGTTCAAGGTGGTGAAGATCAACCAGGAGTTCCGCAACGTCGTCGTATCGCACAAGGCCCTCATCGAGGCCGAGCTCGAAGCCCAGAAACAGGTCATCATGTCGAAGCTGGAGAAGGGCCAGATTCTGGAAGGCACCGTCAAGAATATCACCTCCTACGGCGTATTCGTCGATCTGGGCGGGGTGGACGGTCTGATCCATATCACCGACCTGTCGTGGGGCCGTGTCAACCATCCCGAAGAGGTCGTCGCACTCGACCAAAAGATTCAGGTCGTTATCCTCGACTTCGACGAGCAGAAGAAACGCATCGCGCTGGGTCTGAAGCAGCTTACCCCGCATCCGTGGGAGGCGCTCGATGCCAACCTCAAGGTCGGCGACAAGGTCAGGGGCAAAGTGGTCGTGATGGCCGATTACGGTGCATTCGTCGAGATCGCTCCCGGGGTCGAAGGCTTGATCCACGTATCCGAAATGTCGTGGAGCCAGCATCTGCGTTCGGCGCAGGACTTCATGAAGGTCGGCGACGAGGTGGAGGCCGTCATTCTGACGCTCGACCGTGCGGAACGCAAAATGTCGTTGGGCATCAAGCAGCTGACGCCCGATCCGTGGGAGAGCATCGAAACAAAATATCCCGTAGGTGCGAAGTGCACGGCCAAGGTGCGCAACTTCACGAACTTCGGTGTGTTCGTCGAGATCGAGGAGGGCATCGACGGACTGATCCACATCTCCGACTTGAGTTGGACGAAGAAGGTGAAGCATCCGGGCGAGTTCACGCAGGTAGGGGCCGATATCGAGGTCATCGTGCTGGAAATCGACAAGGAGAACCGCCGCCTGTCGTTAGGCCACAAACAGTTGGAGGAGAATCCGTGGAACGAGTTCGAGGCACAATATCCGCTCGACAGCGTGCATGAAGCCGCCATTACGGAGGTTACCGACAAAGGTGCCGTCGTCGCATTGAGCGGGGCGGTCGAGGGATTCTGCCCGACCCGTCAGCTCGTCAAGGAGGACGGTTCGATGCCGAAAGCCGGCGACAAACTGGCTTTCAAGGTGATCGAGTTCTCGAAAGCCACGAAACGGATCACGCTGTCGCATCTGCGCACCTACGACGATGCGCGCAAGGAGGCCGAGAAGGCTGAAAAAGCCGAAAAACGGGCTGCTGCCGACGCAACGAAATCGACCGTGAAGAAGATCAATGCTTCGGTCGAGAAGACGACGCTGGGCGACGTAACGGGTTTGGCTGCGTTGAAGAGCGCCATGGAGGCAGCCGAGGCGAAGAATACCAAGAAAGGCGCCGGACCGAAGGCCGAAAAGGCCAAGAAAGCCGTCAAGAAAGAGGAGACGGCAAATGAGGAGGCGCCGAAAGCCGAGGAGTAAATTCATCGGCGCGACAGACCCGATATCGAGTTACGGAGGGTCATAAGCGCATTTCGTCCTAATTCGTTCAAGCGACCGCCTGCATTCGGCAGGCGGTCGCTTGCTTTTCTCTTTTCCGGAAGACTTTTATGAGGACAGCTGCACCCGTATGCAAGGATTGGAGCGAATACGAAAAAGCCGCTTGCATTTATGCAAGCGGCTTTTTCGTATTTAGTGACGCCGACAGGACTCAAACCTGTAACCTTCTGATCCGTAGTCAGATGCTCTATTCAATTAAGCTACGGCGCCGAATTGCGACTGCAAATATAAGCCGATTTTGTGAATCCTGCAAATTTTTATCCCGATTTTTTCGGTTCTTCGGGCATGACCCATTCATTGACAGAGGTATGCGAAAAAAACCGGTCGAACTACTAATTTTTTAGCAGATTATTTGTTGCTCTAAAAATTTAGTAGTATATTTGCAGCAGGAATCCAGCCAAGGCAGAGGTTTGGGGGTGGGTCAAGCCTGCAAACGCGGCTTTGCCGCGAGCAACGCGACCGGCAGCGATGCAAACGCATCCGCCAGCTCGATTCGGTGTTGAATGGTATATGGTTACCAAAATATAATTGCCAAATAAAAACGAGATGAACAAGAAACCGGTACTTACGCGAGGAGAAGAGGAAATCATGCAGATTTTGTGGCGATTGGGGCAGGCCGCGGTTAGCGAGATCATCGAACGCACCTCCGAGCCGCATCCCAAGTACACGACCGTGGCGACTTTCCTCAAAATTCTGGAAAACAAGGGATTCGTCGGCCATACGACCGAGGGGAAGAGCCATCGCTATTATCCGATTCTGGCCAAAGAGGATTATGCGCAGACGGTCATGTCGTCGATGTTGTCCAACTATTTCGACGGGTCGCTGTCGCAGATGGTGTCGTTCTTCTCCGAGCGCGAAAGCATCTCGGTCGAGGAGATGGACGGAATCATGGAATTGTTCCGGAAACGCGATAACAAACTTTAATGTACCCGCGTTTTCGCCCCTGTTTCTCAAATCCGACCGGCAGCGATGCAAACCCATCCCGCCGACTCGATTCGGTGCGGAATGGGACATAGTTACCAAAAAAAAATGGCGATTACCTGCGGATTTTCACCGACGGGAAACCGAAACCGTAAGACCTTGCGGGTTCCGACCGAAGCCCCCGCCAAGGCGGGGGTTTAGGGGTGGGTCAAGTCTGCAAACGCGGCTTTGCCGCGAGCCACGCGACCGACGGCGATGCAACCCCATCCCGCCGACTCGATTCGGTGCAGAATAGTATATAGTTACCAAATAAAAATAGCTAATTGCCTGCAAAAAAGCCGAAAATGAAAGAGACGTTGACCTATCTGTTCGAATCGACCGTTTGCAGCGGCGTTTTCTTCGCCGTTTACGCCGCGTTGCTCGACCGGCGCACGCCGTTCCGTTGGTGCCGCTTCTATCTGCTGGCTGCGGTCGGGCTGTCGCTCGTTATCCCGCTGCTGCGGATTCCCGTCTGGCCCGGGCCGGCCCTGACGATGGCCCCCTGCGTGCCGGCCGGCTTAGCCGACGTCCCGGCGGCAGTCGCCGAGCAGACGCCTACGGAATGGTGGGCCGTGGCTTTTCGGATGATTTACGGCGCGGGGATACTTGTCGTGGCGATTCCGGCTTTCAGGCAGCTGCTGACGATCCGCCGCATCCGCCGCGGGGCGCAGATACTCCGCATGGACGAATATACGCTGGTGCGTACGCCCGAACGGATCGGCGCCTGCTCGTTTTTCCGCACGATCTACATTTGGCAGGGGACGCCTGACGAGGAGCTGCCGGTCATTCTGCTGCATGAGGCGAGCCATGTCCGCCATCGCCATTCGGTCGAGCGCATCGTCATGGAGACGATGAAAGCGATGCTGTGGTGGAATCCGTTCGTCTGGCTGTCGGCGGGCCGGCTGAACGAAGTCGAGGAGTTCGAGGCCGACGGCGACGTGCTGCGCAGCGGATGCAGCGTGCGTTTCTATATGCAACTTATTCTCAAACAGCTTTTAGGTTATCGTCCGGACATAACCAACGGGCTGCGAAATTCACGAACCAAAAAACGATTTATCATGATGACAACAAACGATTCGCACAGGTACGTCCTGTTGCGTTTGGCGGGCGTGGCGCCCGCATTGATCGGGCTGCTTTGCGCCTTTTCGTTCACGACCCGGGCGGCCGAACCGGTCGTTCCGGAGCCCGAAACCTCGATCGTCGGGGCCCCCGAACAACCGGAGGAAGTCTCTCCGGAGGCCGAGGTGATGCCGAAATTTCAGGGCGGCGATCTGAATGCGTTCCACCGGTGGGTGCAGATGCGGGTGCGGATGCCCGAGGCGGCTTTGAAACGGAAGTTGCAGGGCCGTGTCGTGGCGACGTTCACCATCGAGCAGGACGGAACGCTGGACGACATCCAGATCGTTCAGACGCCCGACCGCTCGTTATCCGAGGAGGTGATCCGCGTGTTGAAGCAATCGGACAAATGGACGCCCGGCACGCAGAAGGGGGAAGCCGTGCGGGTGAAATACGCGTTGCCGATCGATTTCCGGATATGCGGTGCCGATGCCCCTGGTGGACAGGGGAGTGCTCCGGCTGCATCGGCTGACGAACGATAGGATTGCGAAAAAAACCGATCGACCATAAGCGGTGGGCAGCGTTCGATTCCGGAAACGGGGTCGGGTGCTGCCGTTTTTTAGCGGGGCGTGTTTTTCATTTTTTTCGGGATTTTGTGTACATTTGCGATGATTCCGCACCTGTTTTGCAGGGTGGAAGCTGCGGATTTGTAAAACGGAAACCATGAAAAGCCTGTTAATAAACCATCGGTCGATTCGGAAGTACCGGCCGAATCCCATCCCCGACGAGGTGCTGCGCAAACTGTTGGAGGCGGCCGTCCGGGCCTCGACCTGCGGCAACATGCAGCTCTATTCGCTCGTCGTTACGCGCGACGCCGAGTTGAAACGGCAGCTCGCTCCGTGCCACTTCAACCAGCCGATGGTTACCCAGGCGCCGTGCGTCATCACCGTTTGCGCCGACGTGCACCGGTTTTCGATGTGGTGCCGACAGCGCAGCGCCGATCCCGCTTACGATAATTTCGCGTGGTTCCTCAATGCGGCGACCGACGCGCTGTTAGCCGCGCAGAATCTTTGCATCGCGGCCGAGGCGAACGATTTGGGCATCTGCTACCTCGGCACGACCCTCTACACGGCCGGCGAAATCGCCCGCGTGTTGAAACTTCCCAAAGGCGTCGTTCCGGTTACGACCGTCGTCGTGGGCTACCCCGACGAAAAGCCCGAATTGACCGACCGTCTGCCGTTGGACGCCGTGGTGCATTACGAACAGTACCGCAATTACACCTCGGCCGAAATCGACGAGCTGTGGGCCGAGCGCGAGGCCTCCGACCTCACGAAACGCCTGCTCGAAGAGAACGGCCTGCCCAATCTGGCGCAGATATTCACGCAGCGCCGCTACGTCCGCGAAGACAATCTGTCCATTTCGCGTTCGTATCTGGCCCTCTTGAAAGAGGCGGGATTTTTCAATCAGTAAACGGCGGAAGGGACGGTGCGGTGAAAGCAAGGGGGATCGTTCGGTGGCTGTTCTGCGGTGTGTTGGGCTTCCTGTGCCCGGCGTGCAGCGTTACGCGCCATATCCCCGAGGGTTCCTACCTGCTCCAGAAGGTAACCGTCGAGGAGGATAAGGAGACCCCGCGCCGGGAGCGCATCACCGCCGACGAACTGGAACGATACATCCGTCAGACCCCCAACAAACGCTTGTTGGGAACCAATTTCTACGTATGGCTCTACGAGCAGGCCGACTCCTCGAAGCACAACGGCTGGAACAACTGGAAACGCCGCGTCGGCCAGGCCCCCGTGCTGATCGACCGGTCGCTGATGCGCAAGAGCGTCGAGAATCTGAAAATCTACATGGATTCGCGCGGATATTACGCTTCGCAGGCCTCCTGCGAGGTGGATACCCTCGTCCGGCGGCGTCGGGCCAAGGTTACCTATCGGGTGCGGCAGCATCTGCCTTATCGGATCCGTTCGGTGAGCTACGAGTTCCGCGACCGCTCGCTCGAACCCCTCGTGCTGCCCGACACGCTGCATACGCTGCTCCATCGGGGCGATGTTTTCGACATCTCGGTGCTTGACAGCGAACGCGAACGCATCACGGCTCATCTGCGCGAGCGGGGCTATTTCAACTTCACGGTCAACAACATCGAGTATGTGGCCGATACCCTCCAAAAACCTCGCGAAGTGGGCCTTCGCGTCTTAATAAAACCTTATCTTTCGGGTTACGACGCACAGGGGCAGCCCGTTGTCGAAGATAACGTCGTCTACCGCATCGACCGGATCAATGTCTTTCCGAATTACCGGCCCGATGCTTCGAACGGGGTCGATTCGACCGTATTCGCACGCCTGGATACGATCTATTACCGCGGTCTGAACATCGTTTACGAAGGGAAACCCAATCTGCGGCCCAAAATTCTGCGGCAATCCATTCCGCTGTATCCCAATTACATCTACAATTCGGCGCAGGTCGAGCGAACCTACACCGATCTGATGGCGCTCGGTTATTTCCGGTCGACCCGTCTGGCATTCGTCGAGGCGCCGCGCACGGTCGATGAAACCGATTACATCACCTATGTCGGCTCGTCGTCCGATTCGACTCGCACCGAATCCGTCCGCGAGGGCTATCTGACCTGCAACATCCTGTGCACGCCGACGCTCCGCCAGAGTTTCAAGGTCGACCTCGAAGGAAGCACGACGTCGAGTTTCTACGGACTGAAAGCGACCGTCGGCTACCAGAACCGCAACATCTTCCGCGGGGCCGAATCGTTCGACGTCTCCTTTTCGATGGGCTACGAATTCATGAAGGCGCCCGACGCCCGCAAACGACGCGCCAAGGAGTTCGGTATCTCCACAGGACTGACTTTCCCGCGCTTCTTAGTGCCGTGGCGCATCACGCGCTTCGGTTCGGTCAACCAACCCAAGACCAAACTGGAAC
Source organism: uncultured Alistipes sp. (assembly GCA_947629705.1). GTDB lineage: Bacteria > Bacteroidota > Bacteroidia > Bacteroidales > Rikenellaceae > Alistipes. Next base: position 107,244 of record CANREN010000004.1, read on the forward strand.
TTTCGCTCAACTACCAGGACCGGCCCTACTACCGGCGTACGCTGACGAGTGCCGGCATGACCTATCAATGGACCAATTCGCGTTATTCGTCGTTCTCGCTGCGGCCGATCGACATCAACGTGGTCGACGTGAGCTACCTCGATCCCGATTTCCTGAGCGACACGGAGAACCTCTACCTTATCAACAGTTACAAAACGCAGTTGATCGCAGGACTGTCATTCGGCTACGGATACAATAACCAGTTGAAAAATCTCGGCCGCAATGCGACGGTGATCCGCTTCAATGCCGAGACGGCGGGCAATCTGGTCGGCGGGCTGTCGCATCTCTTTTCGTCGCCCGTGCGGACGGAGGACGAAAGCTATTACCGCATCTTGGGCATCCGTTATTCGCAGTATTTCCGTTTCGACCTGAGTTTGAGCCGCAAGATCATGCTGGGCGCGAAGACGGCGCTGGCCGGTCGGCTCTACGGCGGTCTGGCGATGGCCTACGGCAATTCGACTTCGGTGCCGTTCGACCGTCTGTTCTATGCAGGCGGCAGCAACGGCATGCGCGGCTGGACGCCCCGCACGCTCGGCCCGGGTTCGGTGCCCCGCCCGACGACGGATTATCCGTCGCAGCTGGGCGACATGAAATTGGAGGCCAATCTCGAATTCCGCTTCCCGATTTGGGGAATCATCCACGGTGCGACCTTCTTCGATGTAGGCAACATCTGGTTCCTGAAAAGCGACCCGACGCAATACTCCGACGAAGCGGTATTCTATGTGAAGGATTTCTATAAGCAGCTGGGTTTCAATACGGGGCTGGGTTTGCGTTTCGACATCAAGTTCGCCGTTCTGCGGCTGGACTGGGGCATCCAACTGCATAACCCGAACAATCCGGCGGGCGAGCGCTGGATCCACGATTTCCGTTGGAAAAATACGGCGCTCAACTTCGGCGTCGGCTACCCGTTTTGAACGGGACTCCCGATGCGGTGGAGTGTTTCCGGCGCTTGGTGGGGGCGTCTTCGCTGCCGACCGCTTTCGGGCGGGAAAGGGCGGGCAGCGAAGATGACGCTTGTAGGCGGATTAAGGCCCTATCGCATAGGGGAACCGCTTCTAAAAGCGGCGCGTAGGGATGCCCTTTCGAACGGGGCGAATCAGTCGGTTTTTTCGATCTGGACCTTTTTCCACGCAAACCGTTCGACGGCCTTGCGGTTGCAGGTGGTGTCTTTCGCGCGGATATGCAGATTCTCGAAGGTGAAATCCGACAGATGATACTGATCTTCGGCCTGTTCGACATCGAAGAACCGGTCGCAGTCGAGCCGGATGTTGCGCATCGTTATGTGCGACGAGTAGGACATCGGTTGATCCTTGCGCCCTTTCAGATCGAAGAACTGCGTCCAGGGACGCACGAACAGGAAGGCCCGCGCATTGCCTTCGATCTCTTCCACCGTAACGTATTCGTAATTCTGGGGCGTGTCGGGACGCATCTTGAGCCACAGCAGGCGCGAGGCGTCGCCGATTTTGCAGCGGCGCAGCACGATATTGCGGTCGTGGATCGACTCGCTGCCGCAGGTCAGGGCGCTGTGGCAGAAACCGAACACGCACTCTTCGATGATAATGTTGTAGTTGCCGCCGTTCTTCGGGTCTTGGTCGGCCCAGGGGCCTTTGCCGCCTTTGAGGGCGATGGCATCGTCGTTCACCGACATGCAGCAGCGGCTGACGTGCATATCGCGGCAGGCGTCGATATCGAGCGCATCCGAGCTCGGGGCCTTGACGGGCGCCGCAGGTGCGAAGATATGCAGACCGAGCAGCCGCACCCGTTCCGAGTTGTAGATATGGGTCGTCCAGAAAGGCGAGTTGCGCAGGGTTACGCCCTCCAACTGTACGTTTTTCGAGTTGGAGATATAGACCAATCGGGGGCGCAGCTCGTCCATGTTGGTGCACTTGGGATTCACCTTGCGGCGCAGCCAGAACGAACGCCAGTAGCGTTCGCCGTTGCCGTCGATGGCGCCTTCGCCCGTGACGGTGAATCCGTCGGCGTGGTCGGCATTGACCAATGCGGCGAAGTAGGGCAGCGATTGCCCCTCGATGCGGGTGTCGACGATCGCGAAGTCCGAGATATCATCGCTTCCTTTCAGTACGCCGCCCTTGCGGATATGCAGATGGGTGCCCGGCTTGAAAAAGAGCGACCCCGTGAGGTAAACGCCTTCGGGAATGACCACCACGCCGCCCTGTTCGGCGGCGCGGTCGATGACGGCCTGAAGCGCTTCGGTCTGGACGAGGGTGCTGTCGCGCACGATGCCGTAGTCGGTTACGACGAACTGTCGGCCCAACGAGGCGACGTCGACGGGGCGGGCCTGTTCGAACCACGGGTCGATCGGCGTTCCGTCGGGGAAGTGCGACGCGGCCTGCGTCGCGGAGCAGCAGAGCAGCGACAGCGCGCCGCAGAGGAGGACAAAGTGTTTCATCGGTTCATTTATTTTTCGTGTTTTCGGATGCGGAGGCGGGGGACGCTTTCCCGTGTCGAAGCGTCCGGTTCATCGGAGCGGGAACCGAACGGATCGGGGAAGCGGCGCTGCCTTTGCGAATATATGAATTTTTTTCGAAAAAAACGGGCGCCGAAACGGAAAATTAGACGTACCTTTGTCGACATGGAAGTTGCCGGATCGGATATTCTTCGGGGGCTCAATCCCGCACAGCGCGATGCCGTAGTGAATTACGACGTTCCGTCGCTCATCATCGCGGGGGCGGGATCGGGCAAGACGCGCGTGCTCACTTCGCGCATCGCCTACATGATCGAACAGGGCGTTGCGCCGTTCCGCATCCTGGCGCTCACCTTCACCAACAAAGCCGCCGACCAGATGCGCAGCCGCATCGCGGGCATGGTGCCCGGCGATCGGAGCCGCTTCATCCGGATGGGTACATTCCACTCCGTCTTTTCGCGCATCCTGCGCGAGAATGCCGAACGGATCGGCTTCCAGCCGACGTTCACCATCTACGAGCCGAACGACGTCAGGAATCTGCTGAAAGCCATCGTCCGCGAGCTGCGTCTCGACGAAGATCGCTACAAACCCGATCTGTTGGCTTCGCGCATCTCCTTTGCGAAGAACTGTTTGGTAACGCCCGGCGCCTATTTGGCCAAGGCGGCCTGTCTGGCCGAAGACCGGCAGGCGCGGCGGCCCGAGTTCGGCAGCATTTACAGCATCTATTGCCGGCGCTGCAAGAACAACAACGCGATGGATTTCGACGATCTGTTGTTGCAGACCAACCTGCTGCTGCGCGACTGTCCCGATGTGCTGGCCCGTTACCAGGAGTTGTTCCAGTATATTCTGGTCGACGAGTACCAGGACACGAACTTTGCGCAGTACCGGATCATCCGGCGGTTGTCGGAGCGCCATGCGCGGGTCTGCGTCGTGGGCGACGATGCCCAGTCGATCTATTCGTTCCGCGGGGCGAAGATCGAGAATATCCTCTCGTTCCAGCAGGATTTCCCCGATGCGCGGGTATTCAAATTAGAGCGGAACTATCGTTCGACCCGCACGATCGTCGAGGCGGCCAACTCCGTCATCGCCCGCAACTCCCGCCGCATGGAGAAGCATTGCTTTTCGGAGGGCGACGAGGGCGAACCGATCCGCATCCTGCGGGCCTACACCGACCGCGAGGAGGCCGAAAAGGTCGTCAGCGACCTGCGCGACAAGGTGCGCGGGGTCGGCGACGAGTGGTCGGAGGCGGTGATCCTCTATCGTACGAACAAACAGTCGAGTGCCATCGAGGACAGTTTGCGGCATCACGGTATTCCGTATCGGATCTATAAGGGCATGTCGTTCTACGACCACAAGGAGATTCGGGATCTGTTGGGGTATCTGCGGTTGATCGTCAATCCGCGCGACGACGAGGCCTTCCGGCGCGTCGTCAACTATCCCGCCCGCGGCATCGGCGAAACGACCGTCGAGCGCATCGCGCAGCTGGCGCAGGAGCGCGGCGTCTCGATGTGGGAGGCGGTCGATGCACTGGTCTCCGAGCCTGTGGACGATGCCGTGCGGAAGGCCATCGTCCGCAAGGTGGCGGAGTTCGTGCAGCTGATCCGTTCGCTGTCGTTGATGCGGGCCGAAAAGGGTCTCTACGACTTCGGGTTGGAGGTCGCTAACCGTTCGGGGATTCTGGCCCTCTATCGCGCCGAGACGGGGCCCGAAGCGGCTTCGGCGCTGGACAATATCGAGGAGCTGCTCAACTCGATGCAGCTCTTCAAGGAGCAGACCGACGCGGCGATCCGCAACAACGAACGCCGGCCCGACGAGGAGGCGACCGTCGAGGAGTGGCTGCAGAATATCATGCTGCTGACCGACATGGACAAGGATGCTTCGACCGATGACAATAAAGTAACTTTGATGACCGTCCATTCAGCGAAAGGGTTGGAGTACAAATACGTCTATATCATCGGCGTCGAGGAGAATCTCTTCCCGTCGCAGCGGGCCATGGAGACGCCCGACGGCATGGAGGAGGAACGGCGCTTGTTTTATGTGGCGTTGACACGGGCCAAGGTGGCGGCGACCGTCTCCTATGCCGACATGCGGTTCAAATGGGGCAACATGGAGTTTTCGAAGCCGAGCCGGTTCTTGAGCGAGATCGACCCGCGTTACGTGCAGACCGATTCCGACCGCGAAGCACAGCGGCCCGACGGTTTCGGCCGGGAGGAGGGTGCGTCGGCGCTCGACCGGTTGCGTCGGCGGTTCGATTACCGCTTCCAGCAGCGAACGGGAGCGAACGGGGCTTCGCGGCGCGCGATGCAGAGCGTTTTTTCGTCCTCTCCGCATACGGATCCGGCCCTCGTGCAGGCGCCGCGCCCCTCGACCGAGGGGATGCGCCGGTTGGGCATGCGTCAGAAAGAGCCCGATGCCGCACCGGCGGCCGGTGTGTCCGGCGCTGCCGGGGCGGATAGCGGCGGCTGCGCCTATCGCGAGGGCGACCGGGTCGCGCATCCGAGGTTCGGCGAAGGGGTCGTGCGCCGCATCGAGACGCTGCCGGGCGATTGCAAGTTGGTGATCGATTTCGGCCGCGAGGGCGAGAAGACGCTGCTGGCCCGTTTCGCGAAGCTGACCAAACTGTAAGCGGGACGAACGTTGCGGCCCGCACGGCGCGCGTGAAAGCCGCAGAGAGAAGAAACGTATGACGACGAAACAACGATATGCAGGCATCATCGCCTGGTTTTCGGAACACATGCCGGTGGCTGAAAGCGAGTTGCATTACAAAGACCCCTATCAGCTGTTAGTGGCGGTCGTCTTGTCGGCGCAGTGCACCGACAAGCGGGTCAATCTGACTACTCCGGTGCTGTTCGAGGCATTCCCGACCCCGCAGGCGATGGCCGAGGCGACGCCCGAAACGATTTATCCGTATATCCGCAGCATCTCCTATCCGAACAACAAGGCGAAAAACCTTGCGGCGATGGCGCGGATGCTCTGCGCGGAGTTCGGCGGCGAGGTGCCCTCCGATTTGGAGCAGCTGCAGCGCCTGCCCGGCGTGGGCCGCAAGACGGCCAACGTATTGGGCGCCGTGCTGTGGAACAAGGAGGTGATGCCCGTCGATACGCACGTTTTCCGCGTGTCGGAACGCATGGGGCTCACTACGAGGTCGAAAACGCCGCTTCAGACCGAGCTGACCCTCGAAAGGAACATTCCGTCGCACCTGCTGCCCGTGGCGCATCATTGGTTGATCCTGCACGGACGCTACACCTGCATGGCCCGTGCTCCCAAGTGCGATGCGTGCGGATTGACCCCGTGGTGCCGGAAATACGCCGCGGATCGAAAGGAAATTACCGTTAAATCGAAATAGTTGTGAAACGAATCATTGCCGCTTTCCGTTCGGGAATCGCTTTTGCGCTTCTCTTCGCTTTCGTCGGTGCAGGGTGTTCCGAGGAGGAACCCGTGCGTCCGGCGTCTCCCGAGTCTTCGAAGAGCTCCGATGCCGAGATCGACCGGTGGATGTTCGACTATATGAAGACGCACTATCTGTGGAACAAGGCCGTGCAGCAGGTGAACCCCGATTATACGCTCGAATACGAAGCGTTCCTCGCCGACGTACTGACGAAGGTCGCCGCACAGAACGATGCCAATCACGACGACGGCCATTGGGAAAAGGGCAAACGGTCGTATTTCTATTCGAATATCCGGCGTTACAAGGATTCGGCGGCGACCGCAGGCGTCCGAACCCGCGGCACGCGCGAACGGGCCGAGGGATTGGGCATCGAGATGCTGTTTTATGCCGCTCTCGGAGAGAACGACAGGGCCCCCTATGTATTCGTGGTTGCGGCTGTGGCGCCCGGTTCGCCGGCCGACAAGCAGGGATTGAAGCGCGGGGAGCTGATTGCGAAGATCGACGGAGCCCGGATCATGGATTCGAATCTGGATGATTGTTGGGAGAAATTGATGATGACCGAATCGGGTACGGTCAGGGTGGCCCTGTACGACATGAACACCGGCCAGACGGGCTCCGATATTTCGATTACGGCCGCCTCCTACGACGACAACCCCGTGTGGATGCGCAAAACCATCACGACCGACAGCGGCAAGAAGGCGGGCTATCTGTGCTACGGCAGTTTCAACTACTACCATGATGATAAACTGATCGAAGCGTTCAGGAAGTTCCGCGAGGAGGGGGTCGACGAATTGGTGCTCGACCTGCGTTACAATGGCGGCGGACACGTCGTGTCGAGTGCGGTGCTGGCGACCCTCATTGCGGGAAATGACTATCGGGGCGGAGTTTACGCCCGTACCACTTACAACGCCGACCGGAAGAACGAAACGCCCGACATCTACAAATTAGGCGAGGCGCAATACAACACGAGTAAACCGAATGCCAAATACGACCCGATTGCGACGGCGCTCGCTTCGTCCCTCGGGCTTCAGCGGGTGCATGTGCTTTGCACGGGGAACACGGCCTCGGCCAGCGAATTGGTGGTCAACGGCCTGCGCGGGCTGGACTTCGAGGTGCGGCTCATCGGTTCGACGACCAACGGCAAGAACGTCGGCATGGAGACTCGTGAGAAAAAGTTCGGCGATTACACCTATGAATTCAACCCCATTACCTTCTACGTTGAGAATGCCAAGGGTGAGCGTGATTACGGCGACGGCTTCGCGCCCGATGTGGAGGCCGAAGATTCTTTCTTTTATGAAGATGACCAACACCAGGTCTGCGGGGTCGACTGGGGCGATGAAAAGCACGACGAAATGCTCGCTTATGCCTTGCAGTGGATCGAAACGGGGGCGAAACCCGTTCCCGAGAAGACGGCCGCGACCCGCTCATTCAGCGGCATGAAGCTCCGGAAGTCGGCACCGGCCCGCGTGCAGAACATGGTGCTGCTGCCCCTCCCCGAGGAGTAGGGAGGAGTTGGGTTTCCGAATAATTTTGCCTACCTTTACGCGGATTATTTTTCATCATCATGGATAACGAGCAACGACATACCCTCCGTTTCATCCCCGAGGTCGGACGCGGCTGCGGCTTCTGCAACAGCGAAGCCGAATGTCAGGCGCAGATGGCCGACGGCTGCTTCAAATTGCACGAAGCCCCGTGGCTGGCGGGCTATCCGGCCCAGCTGCCCGACGATATCGTCGAGGTGCGCTTCAAGAATACGCGCCGGTCGTTCTATCAGAATGCGACCAACCAGCCGCTGAAAAGCGGCGATATCGTGGCGGTCGAGGCCTCGCCCGGCCACGATATCGGCATCGTTACGCTGACGGGCGATTTGGTGGCGCGCCAGATGCGCCGCACGGGATTCAACCCCAGCAACGGCGAGTTCAAGAAGGTCTACCGCAAGGCCAAACCCTACGATATCGAACGCTGGCAGGAGGCCATCGCGCTGGAGCACGAGACGATGATCGCCGCCCGTCAGATCGCCGCCGACATGGGGCTGAACATGAAGATCGGCGACGTGGAGTACCAGGGCGACAAGATCAAGGCCATCTTCTATTATATCGCCGACGAGCGCGTCGACTTCCGCGAATTGATCAAGGTATTCGCCGAACGGTTCCATATCCGCATTGAGATGAAGCAGATCGGAGCCCGTCAGGAGGCGGGGCGCATCGGCGGGCTGGGAGCGTGCGGCCGCGAGCTGTGCTGCGCCTCGTGGATATCGAACTTTTCGAGTGTTACGGCGGGTGCGGCGCGTGCGCAGGACATTTCGCTCAATCCCCAGAAATTGGCCGGCCAGTGCTCGAAGCTGAAGTGTTGCATGATGTACGAATACGACACCTATGTCGAGGCACGCAGGAACTTCCCGCGTTTGCGCGAACCGTTGCAAACCGTCGAGGGCGAGTATTTCCTGGTGAAGACCGACCTGCTGGGCGGCACGATGACCTTCTCGTCATCGAAAGAGACGATGGCGAATGTCGTAACGCTGCCTGCGGAGCGCGTCAAGGAGATTCTGGCGCTCAATCGGGCCGGAACCAAGGTCGAACGGTTGCAGGACGAATGCGTTGAACCGGTCGCCGATCGGGAACCCGCCTATACGTCGGGTTCGGAGGAGGACAGCATCACCCGTTTCGATTCGGCGCGTCGCCGCAGGAAAAATCGCAACAACAGGGCGTCGAATCGTCGGCCGCAGCAGCAGGCCGATCCGAACCGCCCGCCGCAAGGCGGACCGGCGGCATCGGCTGCCGCTTCGGATGCACCGGCACCGGCGGCACAGGACGGTCAGGGTGATCGGAACCGTCGTAATCAGCACAACGCGGCAGACAACCGCTACCATGCGGAGGGCCGCCGGAATAACAATAATCATAACGGCAATAGCAACCGCAACAACAATCGCCGCAGCGGATATCCGAACAACGGAAACGGATGGAACGGTCAGAACAGCCGGAACGGGAACGGCTCGGACAGAGGCGGCGCCGATCGTTCGGGCGGCTCGACGCCGCAACCGGCCGACAAATAGACGGATGGCACGGACGCGCTGGATGATTCTTGCGATCGTGGCAGGGTGGTCGCTCGTCGCGGGGTGTTCTTCGCCCTTCCGGTCGATCGCGGCCGATGTCGATGCGAGGGCATGGGTCGATCCCGTGGAGCTGATCCTGCCCAATACCGATACGCTGGGCTGTTACGATTGGCAGCTTTTCGTGCGGAGCGATGACCGGATCGCTGCCGATACGTTCACGCTGCGTATTGCGGTCGTAACGCCCGATTCGCTCCGTTTCGAGGAACCGTTTTTCGTCCGGCTGCCCGTCCGGCCCGTGCCTGCGGCCATGCTCTCCGAAGCGGACGTCGACTACCGCCGGCAGGTGCGATTGTCCCGCTCGGGCGATTACCGGCTGACGATCCGTCCGCTGTATCCGCTTCGCGGCATCGAGGCCGTCGGCATCCAAACCGTGAAAAGCCGTTGAAACGCTATGGGCAAAGACAAACTCCGCCGATTCCGTGAGAACGAAACGTTCGCCTGCTTCCTGCAACCTGCTTTCGAGGAGGTGTTCCGCACGGATCATCCCATCAAGGGGCATTGGGCGCGGGATTTTTTTCATAACGATCGCCCCGTCGTGATCGAATTAGGATGCGGCAAGGGCGAATACACCGTCGCGTTGGCGGAGCGCGATCCCGAACGCAACTATATAGGCATCGACATAAAGGGGGCGCGCATGTGGCGCGGTGCGAAGACCGCGACCGAACGGAACCTTGCGAACGTCGGATTCCTGCGCACCCGCATCGAATTTATCGGCAGCCTGTTCGGCGAAGGCGAGGTCTCGGAGCTCTGGATCACTTTCCCCGATCCGCAGCTCAAGACACGCCGGGCAGCCAAGCGGCTCACGTCGCCCGATTTTCTGGCCCGCTATGCGCGGCTGTTGGTGCCGGGAGGAAAAATCCATCTGAAAACCGATTCGAAGCATCTCTATGCCTATACGCAGGCGGTGATCGGTCGTTTCGGCTTGTCGTGCAGCGTGGCGAATCCGGACATTTACGGCACGGGCTATGCCGATGAAGTACTGTCGGTGAAGACGGCCTACGAGAGCCGTTTTCTGAAAATGGGCCTGCCGATTACCTACACCTGCTTTTCGCTGGGAGCGCGGCGGGATTTCCCCGCTTTCGAGTGGGAAGGCGACCTCCTTCCGGAAAAAGACAACGAACCCGCCCGCCGCTTTTGAGCGCGCTTCCCGATGCGCCCGCCCGCTTTTGAACGCGGTTCCCGATGCGGCGGAATGTACCGGCCCTCTCGGCGCTCTCTTCGCTGCCGGCTGCCCCTCCCCAAACGATTTCGCGCTATTTAATAAAAGGGAGACAGTTAATAAGAGGGAGGCGCTTGTTAATAAAAAGAGAGACAGCTTGCAACAGCAAACTGCCTCCCTTTGGGTGAAACGGCCGACCGATTATTTGGCGGCGCTTTTCTTATCGTAGCGTTTTGCGTAGCGGCTCATAAACTTATCGACGCGGCCGGCGGTGTCCACCAACTTCATCTTACCGGTGTAGAACGGGTGCGACGTGTTGGAGATTTCCATCTTATACACGGGATAGGTTTCGCCGTTCACTTCGATGGTCTCTTTTGTCGAAACGGCGGACCGACACAAAAACACGTGGTCGTTGGACATGTCCTTGAACGCCACCAAACGATAATTTTCCGGATGAATACCCTTTTTCATTTCGTTCTGTTTTTGTTTTACAATGATTTCAATCGGTGCAAAGGTACGATTTTTTTTCCAACGAACAACAAAACGGCCGAAAAATTTGTTTATCTTTGCAGCGCGCAACCGGTTGCCGCTCCGATCGCGCCTTCGGGTTGAGGAGGTCGGGCGTCGGTTTGTGCGGAAGCAGGGCCCATAGCTCAGTCGGTCAGAGCAGCGGACTCATAATCCGAAGGTCGTGGGATCATGCCCCTCTGGGCCCACCGGTTTCGATCGGCGCATCCTCGCTGAACAGGAGGATGCGTTTTTTGTGCGATACCCATGTTTGCAGTTTGCACGCAAGGGGTTCGCTGAAAAAACAGTCGAAAAATTGCTTGGGATTGTAAAAAAGTTGTTATATTTGCAGTCCCGAACGGAAAAAGAACGGCAAGAGAACGGCGAAAGGACGGAAAGAGAATCGTTCATTGCGTTCGGGAAAGGGATCGGGGCGTAGCTCAGTCCGGTTAGAGTACACGTCTGGGGGGCGTGTGGTCGCTGGTTCGAATCCAGTCACCCCGACTAACCGAGAATCCTTGATATTCAATCGAATATCAAGGATTTTTTTGTGGTGTCCGGTCGGGTGGGGGGGGCAGCGGTGCGGGCATGGGACATACGTCGGAGCGCACGACGCAGATTTATCCGACCATGTTGGAAAATTCGGTGATAGACAATGCAAACAGGGGGATTTTGGAGTCGCTGCGTTGTACTCTCTCTTCGTAAGAGTGCATACAAACGACAGACAAAAGTACAAAACAAATTCATTTCGCCAAATAAAATTCAATAAAAAAATTTTTTCAGCCCCCCCCCTCGAAAATTCAAGGCATTAAAAAACAACTGTTTACGTTTTTCCGTCGAGAAAAATTTTTTTCGACGGAAAAACGGGCGGAACGCACGGCCGCCGCATGTGCCGGAGGGCCCGGAAAGGCGGTTGTTGTGCGAAATGTTGTAAAAGTCGAGCAAATCACCGGTTTCTGCTGTTGCATTACGAAGAGAATCAACCTGTTGCAAAAGTGTATGCACTCTTACGAAGAGAGCGATAGCGACAGTGGCGGGAAAGGAAATGCAAACAACTGAAAAAGAGAACGAAAGGAACACAATAAACCAAATAATCGGTCAAAAGAGAGCGAAAAAAACGGACATTAAAAACTACAACAACAACAACAACAAACAAACCAACAACTCTTTAATTTATTCGGTATGAAAAAACTTTGGAGAAAAGTGCTTGCC
>CANREN010000005.1 GCA_947629705.1 uncultured Alistipes sp.
ATTTGATTGGCTTTTGTTTTCATTCCCGACTTCCCCTACCAAATATCATAACATATATTGCAGTTCCACGCTTCGTGGTTAATAATGGTTCTTGTGGAGACTGGAGAACATGTAACTTATTGCGTATGGTTTTGCTTAAAAGATTGATTCTCGCATTGTTTTTTGTAAACGTAGCTTTGGTTTCATCTGCACAAAGCTCTTCTGTTTACAAAATGTACCAAACACGAAATTACCACAATCAACTTCGGTTAAATACAAAAACGGGTGAGGTTCAACAAATTCAAGATGATGGCCAATCGTGGACGATTTGTAGTGCCCGAGAGGGATTGGGAGAAGCTGTGGGGCGATTCTGCCTTTATGAAACGCAAAATATGTGGACCTTCATTATGCTTGACACATATACAGGTAAAAACTGGCAAGTTCAATTTAGCGTAAAAGGTGAGGATTACATGTTTGCTGTCCCAATTAACAGATACTCTCTTGCTTTTCCATCCGAAGATTCAAAATGGACGAATAGATTTCAAATGGTTGCGACACAGAATATGTGGACGTTTGTATTATTAGATTCTTATAACGGCAGATTATGGCAGGTACAATATAGTTCGCAGAATTTAGATAACTTAATGTGTATACCCATCAATAGCAACGAATTAGTTTCTGGCAATGAAGAATGTATCTTCTCAATCCAACCTTTAACGAGTATGTACCAATATTATCTCATCAATGACAATACTGGAGATATGTGGAAATTTCAGTGGAGTACAAAAGGGGATGATTACAGGTGGATTGAGCGATTCCGATAGAGCCGCTTTGTGATATGCCGAATCTGTTTGTTATAGCTATTTGCCTTGCCGCTATTCTACTCGCAGCTATAGTAACAAAACGCATACGCCTAAAAAATGAGTCGGAACAACTTTCCGCAAGGATTCGTTGCATTCCATTCTATGAAAGCAGCCGGATAAACGAGGAACGAAAGTTCGCAATCTCAACGTGCAATGAGCGCTTCGTCGCCGATATCGACAAGGGGCTGATAGACCTCCGTGCGCCAGTCCTGCACGGCGTATCGATCATACGCTTCAGCTCCTCGACGGTAAGATACTCACGCTTGTGCTCTCTGCCGGGCTTTACCCGTTCCTCGCTCTCAAAAAGGTTATAAGGACTTACGGCTATCCGACCCTGACTTACGGCATAGTTGAGCAACGAGGAGAACATGCCTGCAAGATTGAAGATGCTCTTTTGCGACAACGGCTCGCCATTGCGCATACGGTACTCGCTTCGCAGATAGCCGATAAAGCCGCGTAGAAAAGTTTTATCGACCTGTTCCAGCGTGGCATTGGACGCATACTCCTGCATTCGGAGTTTGATCGTCTTGATGCAATGCAGGTCATCGACACCTCTGCGCTCCAAATAGGGATAATAGGTATCGAGCCACAAGGAGAGCAGTGTGCTGCGATGCTCCTGCTCGTCAATCTGCGAGAGTTGGGAGGACAACATTGCCGACTGACGCTCCCGCAGGATCGCTTCGGCACGGCGCATTGTCGCGGCATTCGCCCGCCTGGAGCGCACGGTGGACTCCGCTTCGAGATAGAGCGAGAGGGACTCGCGTCGGTGCCTGCCCTCCTCGAAACAGTCGATATAAAGGGATTGCCTGCCGCCTGTAAGTGCCTTGCTGCGCAGCGTCATCGTGCCAGAGAGCAATACTTCGTTTTCACGCACCTTTTCTCGCATCAGCATAGCCCGAACAGGTTCGGCTCTGCGTTCGGCTTATCGAAAAGGTTCGTTTTTCTTTATCCCTTTTTTCGCATTGTTTCACAACCGATTCATCTGCTGCAAAGGCATGAATAATTTTCCGAAACGAGCGACAAAACGAGTAACAAAAATAGACCCGCAATGTGATTTTTAAGGAAACAGACCAAAAACACCCTATTTTTGTAAACGCCGAAATAACACAATATTACCTGTTTTATTTTCATTTGTTTGGCTCTTGGTTTCATGGTAATGGTTATTAGGCTACCATCGGTTTGATATTTGTGTACAACGGGCAAGGCTGCGCCAGCACTCCAAGTGGCACGGAGTTGCGCCGAGCAGGGTCGAATATTTCGCATTGTTGCCAATGTAATTTTCTGCGTTGAGAGATGCAGTATGCCCTCACCCGCCACAAAATACAACTGTTTCGATTGGCTATGGCAAGTCTTCTCCTGCTTCCCCTCTTATTGAAAATATTCTTGATGTGCCAACTGATTTGCCATTATAGGTTCTTCCGTTCATCCGGACATCAAAGAAAATTTTGCTGCTCTGTGTGTTATGAAATACGGCAAGATGGGGTGTCGAAGTCCGAAGAGAAGGGGAAAGTTGTGTCGAAATTGTGTACCGGCAGATAAAAACAAAAGAGCTACATTACTGTAACTCTCTTTTATTCAAGTGGTACCACCAGGAATCGAACCGGGGACACAAGGATTTTCAGTCCTTTGCTCTACCAACTGAGCTATGGCACCAGCCGTGATACGGGTCGGCGTCGGGACGCCGTTTTCTCCCGATCGTGGTGCAAAGGTAGTCAAAATTTCCGTAACTGCAAATCTCGAGCCCTCTTTTTTCGATTCGATCGACAGCGGTTTTCGCATCCGGTCAGAACAGGCGAATGCCTTCTGCTCGGCTGGCCGTCGACGGGAGAGCCGATCCTTTGATCGCTTCCGGTACGGTCGCACGCCGGTAAACGCTCACTTCGACGACCGCTATCTGGCTCGTCAGCGTCAGTACGTTGTCCGTTTCGTCGAGCACTGCTTCGTAGGCGCTGCCCCATGGGGTTTGGTCGTTGTAAATGCCCGTCAGCAGTTTGCCGTCGTAGGCGATCGTGGGTTGTTCCTTGAAACCGAGTTTGTCCATATCCGCTTGCGCCACCTCCCATTCCGAACCGGATACAGTCTATATTTTGACCGGTTCGTGTGCTGCGGCCGGTTCGTGCGCTGCGGCGGGTTCGTGCGCCGGTGCCGTGCGCGATAGGATGCGGCGGCGTCAGGCTTCGCGCCAGTCGCCGTTCGCGCGGATGAGGTCGATCAGCCGGTCGAGCGCCTCCTCTTGCGGAATGTTGCGCGCGACGATTTCGCTCTCCTTGTAGAGCGTGATGCGCCCGGGGGCCGCTCCGACGTAACCGTAATCGGCATCGGCCATCTCGCCCGGGCCGTTGACGATGCAGCCCATGACCCCGATGCGCAGATTCCGCAGATGCGACGTGCGCGATTTGATCTCGGCCAGCGTCCGTTCGATGTCGTAGAGCGTGCGGCCGCAGCTCGGACAGGCGATATATTCCGTGTGCGTGAAGCGTACGCGGGCCGCTTGCAGGATCATCAGCTCGATTTCGCGCCGTTGCGCATCGTCGAAAGCCGGTGCGTCGATCCAGATGCCGTCGGCCAGTCCGTCGAGCAGCAGCGGGCCCAGATCGGCGGCCGCCTTCACGGCGGCCGCTTCGAGCGAACGATCTTCGTAGCGGCGTTTTATTAGGACGGGATCGGTGCTCTCCATGTTCAAGATGGCGGCCCGCAGTTCGGCCGTAGGATTTTTCGAAACGGCCTCGAGGATGCGGAAGCCCTCCATCGGTTCATCGTGTACGACGGGCACCGCGATGCGCGAACGGCGCCGATAACGGGTCGGCGAATAACGTTCCGGATGCACGACGGCAAATTCGCCCGTCCGGTCGCTGAAATGGTCGACTAACAGCTGCGCTACGGGGATTTCGTTTTCGGGGGCCTCGGTCAGCGAGACGCGGATCGTGTCGCCGATGCCGTCGGCCAGCAGCGCCCCGATGCCGACGGCGCTTTTGATGCGTCCTTCGAGGCCGTTTCCGGCCTCCGTAACGCCTAAATGGATCGGATAGTGCATCGCTTCGCGATCCATCGCCTCGACCAGCAGCCGGTAGGCGGCGACCATCACCCGCGTATTGCTCGATTTCATCGAGACGACCACCTGATCGAAATTGCGATCCCGGCAGACCCGCAGAAATTCCATCGCCGAGACGACCATCCCTTCGGGCGTGTCGCCGTACCGGTCGAAAATCCGTTTGGACAGCGAGCCGTGGTTGACGCCGATGCGCAGGGCGACGCCCCGTTGGCGGCATTGCTCGATCAACGCCTCGAATTCGCCGTGCGCGGCGCGGTAGTTCCCCGGGTTGATGCGTACTTTGTCGACGTATTTCGCCGCAATCGCCGCGATTTCGGGCCGGAAATGGATGTCGGCCACGATCGCGGTATCGAATCCGTCCTCGCGCAGGCGGCGGACGATCTGCTGCAGATTTTCGCCTTCGCGTTCGCCCTGGGCGGTCAGCCGCACGATTTTTCCGCCGGCGCGGTCGATGCGTTCGATCTGTGCGACGCTGGCTTCGGTGTCCTTGGTGTCGGTGTTGGTCATCGACTGCACGGCAATCGGACGGCCGCCGCCGATGATGACGCTGCCGATGCGCACCTCGTGCGTCCTGCGGCGTTCGAAACGGTTCAGATTCATGGTTTGCCTATCTGTATCGGTGGGAAATCAGGGTCATGAACTCTTCGCGCGTGCGGTGGTCGGAGAGGAAGATGCCGGTGAATGCCGAGGTCGTCGTGGCCGATTGTTGTTTCTCGACGCCCCGCATCTGCATGCACATGTGGCTCGCCTCGATGACCACGGCCACGCCCATCGGCTGCAAAGCCTCCTGGATGCAGTCGCGAATCTGCACCGTCAGCCGTTCCTGGACCTGCAGCCGGCGTGCGAAACACTCCACCACGCGGGCGATTTTCGACAGTCCGGTGATGTATCCGTTCGGAATGTAGGCCACGTGCGCCTTGCCGTAGAATGGCAGCAGGTGGTGTTCGCACAGCGAGTACAATTCGATCTCCTTGACCAATACCATCTGTTTGTACTCTTCGCGGAACATCGCCGAGCGGATGATCTCCAGCGGATCGTCGTCGTAACCTTTCAGCAGAAACGTCATCGCTTTGGCCACGCGTTCGGGGGTTTTCAGCAGCCCTTCGCGCGTCGGGTCTTCGCCCAACAGCCGCAGGATTTCGGTGTAGTGGCCTTTCAGTCCTTCGAGTGCCTTTTCAGAAAAATGCTCCTCTTTTTCGTATCGTTTATTCGTATACTTCATTCCCTGTAAAAAGAGATAATTTTATAAATGTTGGTTTAGATCATCGGCCATTAAGGAAACAGCGTCTCGCAATCGGTCTAATTCCAATGGCTTAAATACTTTATGTATTGGATTCTCGACATCTCGTTCTCCTGTTAGGAATGTGAAAATATGTAGATGGACGGTCGGGAAATAACTCATGATTGAATGCGTGATTCTGCTTCCGTATTTACCTAACGCATAAGTGGAGTAATCTCCTCCCATTTGGCTTTCAAGTTGGAATAGGTAACACGTTAATTGCGGATAGCGTGTTTTCAACAACATGAAATCAACCAAAATCCGTTTGATCATGGCATTTTCCGTATAGGCTTTGCATTCAATAGCCGATACAAAATTCCCACGAATAAAAATATGCTTATCCACGCTCAATCCGTAGTAATATTTATCTTGATTACTTTGGATATGCAAGCGCAGTTCCTGGTCTTGAATTTGTTCAATATAATCTTTCGAAATCGGAATTTTAATTTTCTTGGAATTGATTTCTATATCCGATTCTCTTCCGCCGATAGATGCCCAGGCAATGCGAACAATTTCTTCGGTGATATGTTCTTGTAACTTACCTTTGACCTCACGTATCATGCCGCCGTAAGCTCGGTCGGATTGAGAAGAAGCCTCCGTATCAATCACTTTAACAACGGTGTCGTAATCGGCGATTAGCTTTTGTAATCGAATGTTCAGTTCTTCATTTTTCATAAGGGCAATTCATGTATGTTAGTTCTTTTTTGTGCTGTTCGACAATACTCTTCCGATATATCTATGCCCAAGTATCGTCTTCTTAATTTTTTTGCAACGTAGGTTGTCGTTCCTGCCCCATTGAAAGGATCGAGTACGACATCGCCGGTATAGCTAAAAAGTTTCAACGCTCGTTCGACCAATGCTTCGGGAAACATGGCCGGATGACCGTATTCTTTCATTTTACGTTCGGGAGCAATGTTCCATTTGGCTACGACCCAGCTTTTAAACTCTTCACCAGAAATGTCGATACGATCTTGATCACCTAATTTTTTGAGGTCTCCCTTGCAGAATACTTCGAGGTATTCCCACGTATATTTCATATAAGGGGAAGCCGGACTTTTCCAACTGCCCCATGAGCAATATTTACAGTTGTAATTGTTTTTTTCCCAAATTATTTCGGATTTCCAAATCATTTTCTTCTGGAGAAAATAATTCGAGACGATGTGGTGTGTCGGAATGTAATCCGAGTAAAGAGGTTGAATGTTGATAACGATTCGCCCGCCATATTTCAATACACGAATACATTCATCGAAAATTCCATAAAGTGTATTGTAATAATCCATCCAGAATGTGGAATCGTTATGGTTGCTGTAATCAAGACCAAAATTATAAGGCGGCGATGTAACGATGATGTCTACACAATTATCCGGCAACCGATGCAGGACTTCTCGGCTGTCGCCACAGATGATGCGATTCGTAAAGTCGTTAGGAAGCAGGTTGTTGATTTTGCTAAAAGCATTGTCTTGAGCATAATAATATTTGCTGCGATCGTTCTCTTTCGTTTTTCGATTAACGACTTTGCGTTCCGCATTATAATCGACGAATTGCCGTTTCCCATTAGTGATTGTATAACTTTTAATACCATCTATTTTATTATAGATGAGTTGTAGTAAGGATTTCTTTGGTTCATTCCATTCATTATCGCACTGTTTAGCCAAACTACGGACATCGACTTGATTGACATTTAATTCCAATACTCCATTATCTCCAACCGACAGAAACAAATTATCTCGGTCGAACATGCTATTTACGTCTTCCAGTTGTTTTTCAATGTTTATTCCCACCAATTCATTGGGAGATATATAGATGGTTTTGTATTCCATTTTCAATTGTTTTAGAGCTAAATATCGAATCTGTTATCATTGCAAGGTTACGCTTGTCCGCCGTATTCCATCAGATAGGCCTTGATGAAGGCATCGAGATCGCCGTCCATCACCGCCTCCACCGCCGAGGTCTGCACCCCCGTGCGGTGGTCTTTCACGCGGCGGTCGTCGAAGACATAGGAGCGGATCTGCGAACCCCATTCGATCTTCTTTTTCGAGGCTTCCAACGCCTGCTGCGTGGCCATGCGCTTATCCAACTCGCGTTGATAGAGCTTCGACCGCAGGATACGCATCGCATTTTCGCGGTTCATCAACTGCGAACGGGTCTCCATGTTCTCGATCAGGAACTCCACCGGTTCGCCCGTATCGGGGTCTTTGCCGTGGTAGCGCAGCCGCACGGCCGTCTCGACCTTGTTGACGTTCTGGCCGCCGGCGCCCGACGAACGGAACGTGTCCCAGTCGATGTCGGCCGGATTGATTGTGATTTCGATGGTGTCGTCCACCGCCGGCGAAACGAACACCGACGCGAAAGTCGTCTGCCGCTTGTTGTTGGCATTGAACGGCGAAAGCCGCACCATGCGGTGCACGCCGTTTTCGCTTTTCAGATAGCCGTAGGCGTATTCGCCCTCGAATTCGAGCGTGCACGATTTCACGCCCACCTCGTCTCCGGCCTGGCAGTCCAGCACCTTGACTTTGTAGCCGTGCGCCTCGCCCCAGCGGGTGTACATGCGCAGCAGCATCGACGCCCAGTCGAGCGCTTCGGTGCCGCCCGCTCCGGCGTTGATGTCCAAAATAGCGCCCAACTTATCCTCGTCGCGGCGCAGCATGTTGCGCATCTCCAACTGCTCGACCGATTCCAGCGCGCGGGCGTACTGTTCGTCCATCTCCTGTTCGGTCATGACCCCCTCTTTCAGAAAATCGGGCATCAGCTGCAGGTCTTCGACCTGTCGGCGCACCTCGTCGTAATCCTCGACCCACGCCTTGATGCCGGCCACTTTGCGCAGCTGTTCGCGGGCCTTTTCGGGATTCTCCCAGAAGTTCGGCTCCTGGGTCTTTTCCTCCTCGTTGCGGAGGTCGATGCGTTTCTGGTCGATGTCGAGACACTGTTCGAGCCGTTCGCGGCGCTCTTCCAACTCCTTGATTTGTTCGAGAACGATCATTTCGGTTTTTTGTTAAAAGGGGTGTGCTATGCTGCTTGTTTTTGAGAATCGTATTTATTCGAGGGCCTCCTGCTGACGGCCGTTCATAAAGCGTTGTGCGAAGTCGATGATGTACGCGGCCGTCTCCTCGATGCCCAAACGCGACGAATTGATACACAGGTCGTAGGTCGCGGCCTCGCCCCAGACGCCCGAGCTGTAATAGTTGTAGTAGGCGGCGCGCCGGTGGTCGATGCGCTCCATGCGCAGTTCGGCTTCGGCCGGATCGATCCCTTCCGCCCGGCACAGCCGTTCGATGCGGTCGGCGCGGTCGGCGGTGATGAATACGCTGACGCAGCGCGGGTTGTCGCGCAGAATGTAGTCGGCGCACCGTCCTACGAACAGGGCCGATTCGCGTTCGGCCACATGGCGGATGACGTCGCTCTGAATCTTGAACAGCGCATCGTTCGACAGCACGTTGTTGACGGTTCCCGTGTCGCCCGTGAAGGGGCTGCGGAGGTATCCGATGAGGGTCGACAGCATGCGGTGCGACTGTTTTTCGTCGGCCTCCTCGAAACATTGGGGGGCTAATCCGCTCTGTTCCGCAGCCAAATCGAGCAGCTGCCGGTCGTACATCCGAATGCCGAGCCGTTCGGCGATGCGTTCGCCGACGGCGCGCCCGCCGCTGCCTAATTGCCGGCCGATGGTGATGACGAATTTATCTTGCATGGGAGGTCGTATTTGCAGGTTGAATCGAGGCCCGGAATCGGCGCAGCTGGCGCGTCAGCATGATGAACGCCACGATCGAAGCCATCAGATCGGAGAGCGGCAGGGCGCACCACACGCCCCAACTGCCGTCCCATTCGGTGCAATGCTCGAACAGGCGGGGCAGGAAGATCAATCCGGGCAGCAGGAAGAGCAGCTGGCGCGTCAGCGAGAGGAAAATCGCCTTGCCGGCCATGCCGATGCTTTGGAAAAAGTTGGTCGAGACCATCTGGAACCCGATGATCGGGAAGAAGATGAACGCGAAACGCATTCCATTGATCGAGATGCGGATCAGTTCGGCATCGGAGGTGAAGAGCGAGACGGCCGTGCGCGGCAGAAATTCGCCGATGACGAATCCGCATGAAGTAACGGTTATCGCGCCGATGATGGTCAGCTTCAGCACCCGCAGCACGCGGTCGAACTGCCGCGCACCGAAGTTGTAGCCCGCGATGGGCTGCATCCCCTGGTTGATGCCCATGACGATCATCACGAAGAAGAAGGCCAGCCGGTTGACGATGCCGTAGGCGCCGATGGCGAGATCGTCGCCGTATTGTTTCAGCCCTTTGTTGATAAGAATGGCGATGAAACAAGCCGCCAGGTTCATCAGGAAGGGCGACATGCCGATCGAGAGAATGTTGCGGACGATCTTCCGCTTCAGCCGGTAGATGCCGCGCCGAAAATGCAGCAACTCTTTTTTATCCGACAATAAATACAACTGCCAGACGAGCGAAACGATCTGTGCCAGCACCGTCGCGATGGCGGCTCCGCGGATGCCCCAGCCGAATCCGTAGATGAACAGCGGGTCGAGCGCCGTGTTGATCAATACGGTGTTGATGGTCGCGTACATCGACTTGCGGGGATGCCCCGAGGCGCGCAGTACGGCGTTTAGCCCCAGGTACATGTGCGTTACGACGTTGCCCCACAGGATGATGGACATGTATTCGCGGGCATAGCCGATGGTCGCGTCGCTCGCACCGAAGAAGTAGAGAATCGGATCGAGAAAAATCAGGGCGGCCGCGCCGAAGAGAACGCCGAAGATCAGGTTGAGGATCACGACATTGCCCAATACGCGCTGCGCCGTTTCGTAGTCGCGCTGCCCGAGCCGCATGGAGATGAGCGTGGCGGCTCCGACACCCACTAAAGAACCGAATGCGGCGGCGAGGTTCATCAGCGGGAAAGTCAGCGCCAGTCCCGAGATGGCCAGCGGCCCGACCCCATGACCGATGAAGATGCTGTCGACCATGTTGTAGAGCGACGAGGCGGTCATGGCGATGATGGCCGGAACGGCATATTGTACGAGCAGCTTGCGGATGCGTTCGGTGCCGAGCGCCAGCGCTGCCGATGGGGGATTCGTCATAATAAAGTCTTAACGCAGCGCAAAATTACGGAATTTTTTTCGAATGTCCGCACGTCGGGCGTTTCCGTTCGCCCTTTCTCCCGCATCTCCGCGTTCCCGCTTCGCCCTTGCTCCCGCCTCTTTCTGAAAGCAGCGAACGAACTGAAAGAGACGAAGCCGACTTGAAAGCAGCGAAACCGAGTTACTCAAACTCCCAGTCGGTGCCGTTCTTGCCGTCTTTCACGCGGATGCCCGCAGCAAGCAGCCCGTCGCGGATGCGGTCGGAGGCGGCCCAGTCCTTGGCGGCGCGGGCTTTCAGCCGTTCTTCGAGCAGCATTTCGACCAACGGCGTAACGTAATCGCGGCCCGAAGCGGTTCCGGCTGCCTTCTCGTCCTGCAACCCGAGAATGTCGAACGCATAGCGCTGCACGGTTGCCCGCAGCGTTTCGAGGTCGGCCGCCGTGATCGTCTCCTTGCCGTCGGCCAGCTGGTTGATGATGCGCACCCAGTCGAAAAGGGCCGAAATGACCATCGGCGAGTTCAGATCGTCGTCCATCGCCGTGCGGCAGCGCTCTTCCAATTCGGCCGGGTTCACCGTCGAACGGTCGGATGCGTGCAGTTTGCCGAGCGTTTCGATGCCCTTCATCAGACGGTCGAGCCCCTTCTCGGCGGCTTGCAGCGCTTCGTTCGAGAAATCGAGCGTCGAGCGGTAGTGGGCCTGCAAGACGAAGAACCGGATGGTCATCGGCGTGTATGCCTGCGCCAGCAGCTTGTTCGAACCGGTGAAAAGTTCCTCTAATGTGATGAAATTGCCCAACGATTTGCCCATCTTCTGGCCGTTGATCGTAATCATGTTGTTGTGCACCCAGTAGCGGGCCGGATCGTGGTCGAGAGCGGCCGTCGATTGGGCGATTTCGCATTCGTGGTGGGGGAACATCAGGTCCATGCCGCCGCCGTGGATGTCGAACCGTTCACCCAAATAGCGGGTCGACATGGCCGAGCATTCCATGTGCCACCCGGGGAATCCGTCGCTCCACGGCGAGGGCCAGCGCATGATATGTTCGGGCGAGGCCTTTTTCCAGAGGGCGAAGTCATAGGAGCGGCGTTTGTCGCTTTGACCGTCCAACTCGCGGGTGTTGGCGACGATATCGTCGAGGTTGCGGCCCGAAAGGCGGCCGTAGTGATAGGCGGCGTTGTACTTTTCGACGTCGAAATAGACCGATCCGTTCGAGATATAGGCGTAGCCTGCATCGAGAATCCTCTGCACGAAGGCGATCTGTTCGATGATATGCCCCGAAGCGCGGGGTTCGATCGAGGGCGTGAGCACGTTCAGCGCATCCATCGCGCGGTGATAGCGTTCGGTGTAGTAGTGGGCCACCTCCATCGGTTCGAGTTGTTCCAGACGGGCTTTCTTGGCGATTTTGTCCTCGCCTTCGTCGGCGTCGTGCTCCAGGTGGCCTACATCGGTGATATTGCGGACGTAGCGCACCTTGTAGCCCAGCGCCCGCAGATAGCGGAACAGCAGGTCGAACGTTACGGCCGGTCGGGCATGTCCCAGATGCGGATCGCCATAGACCGTCGGGCCGCAGACATACATGCCCACCCGCCCTTCGGTGAGGGGTTCGAAACGTTCTTTGCGCCGCGTCAGCGTATTGTAGAGTACCAGTTCGGAGTCCATAATTGCGAATTTTTCGGCAAAGATACGAAAATTTTTATTGGCGCGCCGCTTATGAAAGCGGTTCCTATGCGGTGGAGCCTTATTGCGGTTCCGGATCGTTGTATCCGCTTCCGCTGCGGAATCCGCTGAATTTTTTGCCCTCTTGCCGAGGCGAAGTATCTTCGGCGAAACCAAAGATATGAAATTTTTCTTACCTTTGTGTACAATATGGATCACTTCGAACATATCCCTACCGACGAATCGCAATCCCGCTACCTCTTCATGAAGTACCGCATCCACCGGATTCTGCTCGTCTGTTGCAGTTACGACGGCTACATTTTGGAGGAGGACGGACGCATCGAAGCCCAGATCAACCGCGAATACCTCGATCTGCATATCTCCAATCCGCCGTCGTTCACCCGCGTGAGCTCGACGGGCGAGGCGCTCGAACTGCTCGAACGCGACCATTCGTTCGATTTCATTCTGACAATGTACAACGTCGGCGAGCCCGACGTATTCGCCTTCGCCAAGTTAGTCAAGGAGCGTTTCCCGCAGATTCCGGTGGCCCTGCTGACCTCGTTTTCGAAGGACATTTACCGCCGCATCGAGGAGCAGGACCGCTCGGGGCTCGATTACCTCTTCTCGTGGCACGGCAACACGGAGCTCATCATCGCCATCATCAAGCTGATCGAGGACAAGATGAACGCCGAGGAGGACATTCTCAAAGGCGGCGTGCAGGCCATTCTGTTAGTCGAGGATTCGACCCGTTTCTACTCCACCTATTTGCCCGAGCTCTACAAACTGCTGCTGTTGCAGAACACCGAGTTTCTGAAAGATGCCTTCAACGAGCAGCAGCAGGTGCTGCGCAAACGGGCCCGTCCGAAAGTCCTGCTGGCCACGTGCTACGACGAGGCGGCCGAGCTCTACGACCGTTATAAGCACAACCTGCTGGGCGTCATCTCCGATGTCGGGTTCGTCCTGCATCGGCACGATCCTCCGGCAACCGAAAAGCTCGATGCCGGCATCGACCTCTGCCGCCGCATCCGCACCGACAATCCGCTGATGCCCGTGCTGCTGCAATCGTCGCAAACCCGGTTTGCGGAGGCCGCCCGGGAGTTGGGAGCCGGATTCCTCGCCAAAAATTCGAAGACGCTCCTTCTCCAGCTGCACGAATACATTACGTCGGAGTTCGCGTTCGGCGACTTTTTATTCAGAGACCTGCATACGGGGGCCGAGCTGGGCCGGGCGAAGGACCTGGCGCAGATGCAGGAGCTGATCGCGACCATTCCGGACGATGTGTTCGAATACCACACCTCGCAGAACCATCTGTCGAAGTGGCTCTATTCGCGCGGCCTGTTTCCGCTGGCGGCCGCCATCCGAAGCTACGACAAAAGCCACTTCGCCACGGTCGCCGACCACCGCAATGCCTTGGTGGCCTCGATCCGCGATTACCGCACGCTGCTCGGCCAGGGCGTCGTGGCCCATTTCGACCCCGAGACCTACTCCGATGCCGTGGCCTTCGCCCGCATCGGCGAAGGATCGCTCGGCGGCAAGGCAAGAGGTTTGGCTTTCATGAACTCGATGCTCATCCAATACCGTCAGTACGACAAGTACGAGGGCGTGCGCATCATGATTCCCCGCTCGGTGGTCATCGCGACCGAGTTTTTCGACGAGTTCATCGCCGAAAACGGCCTGCAATACGTCATCGAGCAGGAGTGTTCGGACGAGGAGGTGCTCAGCGAATTTGTCGCTTCGAACGTCCCGCAGCGGCTGCAGGAGGCCCTGAAAGCCTACATCCGCACGATCCGCAAACCGCTGGCCGTGCGTTCGTCGTCGAAGTTGGAGGATTCGCACTACCAACCTTTCGCGGGCATCTACTCGACCTACATGATCCCCTACGTCGCCAACGAAGACCAGATGCTGCGGCTGCTGCTCAAGGCGGTCAAAAGCGTCTATGCGTCGGTCTACTTCGCCGCTTCGCGCGCCTATATCGCCTCGTCGCAGAACGTGCTTTCGGAGGAGAAGATGGCCGTCATCGTGCAGGAGGTCTGCGGCACGGAGCAGGACGGGCTGTTTCTGCCCACCTTTTCGGGCGTCGCCCGATCGATCAACTGCTATCCGTTGGGCGACGAACGCCCCGAAGACGGCGTGTGTAACGTGGCGATGGGGCTGGGCAAAATCGTCGTCGACGGCGGCCGCACCCTGCGCTTTTCGCCCCGCTATCCGCACAGGGTGCTCCAGACTTCGACGCCCGAGCTGGCCCTGCGCGACACGCAGAACGAAGTGCTGGCCCTCGACCTGCGACCCGAGGAGTTCCGCATCTCGATCGACGATGCGGTGAATCTCAAACATCTGAATCTCAATGCGATCGCCGGACTGCGCAACGCCCGCCACGTAACCTCGGTCTGGGATCGCGACAACGAGCGCATTTCGGACAGCCCGTTCGACAAGGGCCGGCGCGTCATTACGTTCAACAACATTCTGAAATACAACACTTTCCCGCTGGCAAGCATCGTCTCGGACATGCTCCGGTTAGGTTCTGAGGAGATGCGCTGCCCCGTCGAAGTGGAGTTCGCCGCCAACATGGACGTGGCCCCGGGCGAAAAACAGGTGTTCAACCTGCTGCAAATCCGCCCCATCATCGACAACCAGGACAACCGGCCGGTCGAATGGCAGGCGCTCGATACGTCGAACGCATTGATATACAGCGAAAACGCCCTCGGAATCGGCATGATGAACGACCTCGCCGACCTCATCTATGTGAAACCGGACGCCTTCGATTCGCTCGCCACCGAACGCATCGCCGAAGAGCTGCTGACGTTCAATGCCCGTATGCGCGACGAAGGGCGCCCCTATATTTTAGTGGGCCCGGGCCGCTGGGGCTCCTCGGATCCCTATTTGGGCGTACCGGTCAAATGGACGCACATTTCCGAAGCGAAGGTCATCGTCGAATGGGGCATTCCGCAATTCGAGGTCGAGCCGTCGCAGGGCACCCACTTCTTCCAGAACGTTACTTCGTTGGGCGTCGGTTATCTGACGATCGCCCCGTTCCGCGGCGACGGAACGTTCCGCATCGAGACGCTGGACGCCCTCCCCGCCGCCTACGAGGGCATCTACCTGCGGCAGGTGCGTTTTCCGAAAGCGCTCTGGGTCTCCATCGACGGACGTTCGAACAAGGGGATGATCTGCGTCGAAAATCCGGAGCGGAAGCAGCGCGGTCAGATTTGCAAACGCGGCTTTGCCGCGAGCGGCACGACCGACGACGATGCAAACCCATTCGCCGACTCGATTCGGGGCAAATAGATGGTTGCTTTCAAATAAATTTGGCATTGCGCCCGACTTTTCGTATCTTTGTAATCAAACGATAAAAACAAACGACCATGTACGGGAAAATCAAGGAACATCTGCAACAGGAGCTGTCGGAGATCCGCGCTGCCGGACTTTACAAGAACGAACGTATCATCTGCTCGCCGCAGCGGGCCGAAATCGAGGTGGCAGGCCGCAAGGTGCTGAACTTCTGCGCGAACAACTATTTGGGACTGTCGGACAACCCGCGGCTGATCGAGGCGGCCAAGCGGGCGATGGATCGACGCGGATTCGGCATGTCGTCGGTGCGCTTCATCTGCGGCTGCCAGGACATTCACAAGGAGCTCGAAAAAGCGATTGCCGACTACTTCGGCACCGAGGATACGATCCTCTATGCGGCTTGCTTCGACGCGAACGGCGGCGTCTTCGAACCGCTCTTCGGCGAACAGGACGCCATCATCTCCGATGCGCTCAACCACGCCTCGATCATCGACGGCGTGCGTCTCTGCAAGGCGGTTCGCTACCGCTATGCCAATGCCGACATGGGCGAATTGGAGGAGTGCCTGAAAAAGGCGCAGGCGCAGCGCTTCCGCATCATCTGCACCGACGGCGTCTTCTCGATGGACGGCAATGCCGCTCCGTTGGATAAAATCTGCGCATTGGCGGAAACATACGACGCCTTGGTGATGGTCGACGAATGCCATTCGGCCGGTGTACTCGGCAAGACGGGCCGCGGCATTACCGAACTGTTCGATCTGCGCGGAGAGGTGGATATCCTCACCGGCACCCTCGGCAAAGCGTTCGGCGGGGCTGTGGGCGGATTCACCACCGGCCGCAAGGAGATCATCGAGCTGCTGCGCCAGCGTTCGCGTCCCTATCTGTTCTCGAACTCGCTGCCGCCCGCCGTGGTCGGCGCAGGCATCGAACTCTTCCGGATGCTCGGCGAGAGCAACGAAATCCACGATCGGTTGGTCGCCAATGTCGAACATTTCCGCTCGGGGATGATGTCCGCCGGATTCGATATCAAACCCACGCAGTCGGCCATCTGCGCCGTGATGCTCTACGATGCGAAATTGTCGCAGGAGTTCGCCGCACGGTTGCAGGACGAAGGGGTCTTCGTTACGGGATTCTACTATCCCGTCGTGCCGAAGGGGCTGGCCCGCATTCGGGTACAGGTTTCGGCGGGGCACACGTTCGAACAGCTCGACCGCTGCATCGCCGCATTCGTCAAAGTAGGCAAAGAACTGAACGTACTGAAATAGAGCGAAACCGATGGCAAGGACGCATTTGGATGCGATCGACCGCAAAATTCTGCGGTTTCTGATCAGCAATGCACGGATGCCGTTTCTGGAGATCGCCCGCGCCTGCGGCATTTCGGGAGCGGCCATCCACCAGCGCATCCGCAAACTCGAAGAGGCGAAGGTGATTTTGGGCAGCCACATGGTCGTCGATCCCAAAATGTTGGGATTCGATGTCTGTGCGCATATCCGCATCACGATGAAAGACCCGCAGCTGCTCCAGAAAACGGTCGAGCTGCTGAAAGAGATTCCCGAAATCGTCGAATGCCACTTCATCACGGGCAGCGGGAATATCCTCGTAAAGATGTACTGCGTGGACAACGAACACCTGATGCACACCCTCTTCAACGGGATTCTGCGCATTCAGGGCGTCGTCTCGACGGAGACTTCCCTTTCGCTGCAGGAGCTGTTCCAGCGGCAGATCGACATCAATTTCGTCGAGGATTCCGATTAACCGGTACGACCGCTTCTGAAAGCGGTCCCCGATGCGGCGGGGCGTTTCAATTCGTTTCAATGCTTTTCAATACCCTCTTCTCTGCCGACCGTTTTCAGGAAAAATGGCGGGCAGCGAAGAGGGTGTTCGAAAGCAGGCGGTCGGCTACAGTGATCGAAAGCGGCATGACCGACTATCGCGCTGACCGAAAAGCGGCACGATAATGGGTGGGTAGGCAAAAAAACATACCGTCCATGAAAACTGCCTATCTCGGACTGGAACTCCGCTCTCCGGTCATCATCGCCAGCTCGCCCTATACGGCCGACGCGAAACATATCGAACGATGCGTCCGGCACGGCGCCGGTGCCGTCGTCGTCAAATCCATCTTCGAGGAACAGATCGTCCGACAAGCCGCGGCCCTCTCGCATTTGTCGCCCGACGCGGGCATGGGCGATGCCGGCGAATACCTCGAACGCTATCTCGGCGACGAATATCTCCTGCGCCACCTGCAAATCATCTCCTCCGCTCGCGAAACCGGCGTGCCGGTCATCGGCAGCATCAACTGCATCGCCGGCTCCGACGGATGGGCCGATTATGCCGTCGCCATGAAACAGGCAGGAGCTTCGGCTTTGGAACTGAACATTTTCCTGCAACCCACCGACCGGCATCTGTCGGCGGCCGAACTGGAACGCACCTATGCCGACACGGTCTGCAAGGTCGCCGCAGCCGCTGGCATCCCGATCGCCGTGAAACTGCCGCAGCGGCTGACCAATGCGCTCGCCGTAGCCGATTCGTTGTCGGGCTGCGGGGCACGGGGCGTCGTACTGTTCAATCGCTTTTTCGAACCTGACATCGATATCGAACGGATCGCATTCACCGTCGGCTCGCCGTACAGCCATTCGTCGGAATTGCGTAACGTGCTGCGAACCGTTGCCTTGTGTGCAACGGCCGTGCCGCAGTTGGATATCGCCGTTTCG
This sequence comes from uncultured Alistipes sp., assembly GCA_947629705.1. Taxonomy (GTDB): domain Bacteria; phylum Bacteroidota; class Bacteroidia; order Bacteroidales; family Rikenellaceae; genus Alistipes. The sequence continues at coordinate 17,902 of CANREN010000005.1, forward strand.
ACCGGCGTCCACGACGGCAAGGCCGCTGTCAAGGCCTTGTTATGCGGCGCCCGCGCCGTGCAGCTTTGCACGGCCCTCCATCTGTTCGGTTATCCGATCATCGGAGCGGTCGATGCGTTCATCGACGCATGGGCCGACCGGCACGGATTCGCTTCGATCGAGGAGTTCCGCGGTCGGATGGACTACGGTCATGCCGCCGATGATACCTACCAACGGACGCAATACATGAAATACTATCGGGAAATCACCGAAAACGCGCACTAATTGATGGTGCGGCGGTCGGGTTCGTGATCGGGCGAGAGGGCCTCCATGTCGATCTGCAGCTTGACCATCTGAATGGCTGCGGCAGCGGCCTCGTCGCCCTTGTTGCCCAACCGTCCGCCGCAACGGTCGATCGCCTGCTGCATGTCGTTGACGGTCAGAATGCCGAAAGCGATCGGCATGTTCCAGTGGATCTGCAGCTGCGTTACGCCCTGCGTTACGCCCTGACAGATGAAGTCGAAATGGCGCGTTTCCCCCTGCACGACGCATCCCAGCACGATCACGGCATCCACATCGGTGTACTCGGCGAAGAACTGCGCGCCGAGCGTCAGCTCGAAGGTGCCGGGGACGTACTTGATCTGGATATTCATTTCGGGACATCCGGCGCTGCGGAGCGTACGGACAGCCCCCTCGAGCAGCGCCTCGGTTACCTCGCGATTCCACTCGGCCACGACGATGCCGAACCGCATCTCCTCGGCCGAGGGAAGCGGCGCATCGAATGCGGATAGGTTGTGGTACTTCGTCGCCATCGACACGAATCGGTTTTATCGGACGGTACCGAGCAGTTTTTCGGCATCGCGGGCATCTGCCGAGGCCGGATAATCGTTCAGAATGCGCTCGAAATAGACGACGGCCTGTTTTGCATCGCCGTTCGCACGAGCCGCAAGACCGGCTTTCCGCAGATACATCGGAGCCGTCAGATTGTTATCGGCCGCCTTCACCGCCTTTTCGTAAAACTTCAAGGCCCGCGCATAATCGCCTTGTTCGACGGCGACGTCGCCCTGCAAACCGTAGTTCTGGGCATTGATCAAGGCACCCGGCAGACCTTTGACGGCCGAATATTTGGCCAAATAGGCCGCTGCCTGCTCCAAATCGCCCGTTTGCAGGTAGCAGATGCCGGCATAATGCTTGGCGAGGTTGCCCGACGGCGTGGAACCATACTGTTCGATGACTTCGAGGAAGCCGGCGCCGTTCGCGTCGCCTTCGAGCGCAAGCGTGTAATCGGGATTCTCCGCTTCGAAGCGCTCCTGTGCCTGTGCGATCATCTCGGCCGCCTTTTCGGCGCGCGGCTGCATGATCAGGGCGCGATAGCCGTAGATCAACAAGCCGATCGCCAACAGAGCGAGCAGCACATACGACAGTTTACGTCCGTTGTTCTCCAAGAAAAGTTCGGTTTTGTTCATTGCCTGGCCGAGGGTTTCCTGCTCGGCGGCCTGCTGTTTTGCCATATCTTTATTCGCTTTTTATTAATTCGCCGAATCTTCGGGGTCGGTTTTCCTTGCATAAAGGGCGGAAATATCCGTCTGTTTGCCGAATCCCCGCAAAGATACAAAACTATTCACAATGTACAAGTACCTATCGGGATTTTTTGTATCTTTGGCTTCGCCGAAGATACTCCGTCTCGGCAAAAATTGCAAACGGGTTTGCATTTTTGCGCTCGACTTTTCGTACCTTTGACCCATGCGCCTGGCAAAAATAACGCTGCTCGACTTCAAGAACATCGCCCAGGAAGAACTCGTCTTGGGCCAGGGAGTCAATTGTCTGGTGGGCGACAACGGAGCCGGCAAAACCAATGTCGTCGATGCGGTCTACTACCTCTCGATGGGCAAATCGTCGCTCCAGATGACCGACGGCCAAAGCATCCGCCACGGCGCCGAGGGTTTTCTCATAGAGGGCCGATATATCTCGGACGGGAACCATAACGAGCAGATCGTCTGCTCCTGTACGCGCAAAGGCGGCAAGACGATGAAACGCAACGGAAAAGAGTACGACCGGCTCTCCGACCACGTAGGATTGATCCCTGCGGTCGTCGTCTCGCCGGCGGACGGCGCTCTGATCAGCGACGCCGCGGACGAACGCCGCCGCTACCTCAACGCCTGCATCTCGCAGTTGGACAAGGAGTATCTGCATGCTTTGATGCGCTATAACGCCGTGCTGTCCGAACGCAACCGGCTGCTGAAGATGCAACCCGACGAGACGATGCTCGCCATCTACGACCGTCAGCTCGTCGACCACGGCACGATCGTCCACGACCGGCGCCGGAAGTTCGTCGAACGGTTGCAGCCGTTGGTCGGATCGTACTACCGCACCCTCTCGGACGACCGCGAACAGGTAACGCTGCACTACAAATCGGAGCTGAACGACCGTCCGTTTGCGGAAATTCTGCAGGCGGCGCGGCAAAAAGACTTGGTGAACGAGTTTACGACCGCCGGCATCCATCGCGACGATTTGGTGCTGCGCATCGCCGGCTACCCGCTGCGCAAATACGGCTCGCAGGGGCAGCAGAAATCGTTTCTGATCGCGCTCAAGCTGGCCCAATACGCCCTTGTCGCAGGCGAAAAGAGCGAAAAACCGCTCCTGCTGCTCGACGATCTGTTCGACAAACTCGATGCGTCGCGCGTCGAACGGCTCATCCGGTTGGTTACGGGCGACGATTTCGGGCAGATTCTCATCACCGACTGCAATCCGACCCGTTTGCAGGCCATTCTTGACAAGGCCTGCGGCTGCTACACGCTCTTCCGGGTAACGGACGGGCGTATCACCGTCGAACATCCGAACGAACCGACGCCATGAGACGGACGAAAACCCTGTTGATGGGCGACCTGCTCGAAGCGTTTTTCAAACGCCCCTACGTCGCGGCGAAGGTCGCCGAAGGCAAACTGCCGGATACGTGGCGGGCCATTGTCGGCGATCGGACGGCCGACCTCACGACCGAGCTGCGGTTGGAACGGCAAGTCCTGTATGTCCGCCTCCAGTCGAGCGTCCTGCGGTCGGAGCTTTTCTACCGACGCGACGCGCTGCGCGCTGCCATCAACCGGCATTCGGGCCTGCGGTTGGTCGACGCGGTCGTCATCCGATAAAATTTTGTCTTTTACGGAAAAGTGCGATTTTATTTTGCCGTTTTGTTGCATGAAACGATTTATATGCTTATTTTCGTAAACCGAAAGTTCAACTTTTAAGCTAAAAAATTATGGAGTGGTATTTGAGTTGCTTGAAAGAGCATTATGCTGATTTCAACGGCCGTGCTCGCCGTAAAGAGTATTGGATGTTCACCCTGTTCAACATGGTCGCATCGTGGGTGCTGACCCTCCTCGGCGGTCTGATCAAATGTCCGTGGATCGGCTATCTTTACTCGTTGGCCGTTCTCATTCCGAGTCTGGCCGTGCTCGTTCGTCGTCTCCACGACACGGGCCGCAGCGGCTGGTGGTTCTTCATCTGCTTCGTGCCCATCATCGGCTGGATCTGGCTGCTCGTACTCATGTGCCTCGACAGCCAGCCCGAAACGAATAACTGGGGCGATAATCCCAAGAAAGCCTGAAAAGCGCTCTTCCCTGCAAACGAAAAAGGCGGCTCCCGAACGGGAAGCCGCCTTTTTCGTTTGCTGTCGGAAGCACCGCCGTCAATCGAACAGCGTATCGACCTCCGCCGAATCCGTCTGCTGCGGATGGCCGCCCGCGTCGAACAGATCGGCATCGTCGGCCCCTAACGAACGGTAGTATTCGTTCAATTCGCGAACGATGTCGTTCCGACCGGCATAAGCCGCCAGATCATAGACGTAGCCGAGATCCTGCAGCCGCTCGTCCAACTCACCGGCGATCATATCGCTCTGCACCCCCTCGAAACGCAGATAATACTCGATATACTCGATGAGCGTATGCGCGTATTCGAGCAGCAGGGCATCGCCTTTCTGCGTCGCTTCGGATGCGCCCAACGCGCCCGCCGCATAATAAGCTTCCAAGAAAGGATAGGTGTTGTCGAAAGTGAAGCGAATTTGGCTCGTCGGCAGCCGTTCCAATCCGAGGTCGAGCAGCTCCACGGCCTCGTCGACGCGGTTTTGCTCCAACAGGGCCTTGGCGACGCTCGCGAACGACGAACGGGCATGCGAAGCGTTGAGATTGTACTGCAGGAAGTAATCGGCGTTGACCCGCGGATCGGCCAGATTGCCGTAGCGGAACGTGTCGCGCAACAGCGGCGCCGCGTAATCGGGGTCGATGCGCCCCACCTCCCGCATACTTTTCACGGGGGTGCGGATCGGCACGAAGCGGTAGGCGTATCCGTCGAATTGGAGGTAGTCGATCAGCCCGAGGTCGTAGAACATGTAGGGCTGCGTCATGAAGATCGGCCGTTTCCAGTCGAAGTTGGCCAGCATGTCCAGCAGCATCAGCTGGCTCTTGTCGATGGAGCGCTTGGTCAGCGAAAAATAGATCGTATCGACCATCTTGTCGCGGTCGGCCTCCTTGACGATGCCCGAAGCGATGGCATTCTCCTTGTTCACCGGCAGCGCGAGCTGTTTTGTCGGGATATAGTCGACCCGTTCGCCCTCGTCCGTGCCGTTTTCCAACCGCCACTGGGTGCGGGGGTCGTCGCTGCGGATGAAGTCGATGACCTCCTTCAGGGCGACGGGCCGGTCGATGCGGTCGCTCACCGGCACCCAGTCGTTCATATAGGTGTATTTGTGCTTGGGCAGCGAGAAAGGCACGCCCGCGGCTTCGTTCGCACGGGTCTTCATCTCGTCGACGTACCACTCGCCGCCGAGGTAGGAGGTGTTCATGATGCGCACGTCGGGCCGCACGCCGTAGACCTCCTGGTTGTTCCACAGCGGGAAAGTGTCGTTGTCGCCGTAATTGAGGATGATGGAGTTCGGCAGCGTGGACATCAGATAGTTCCAGCCGATATCGCGCGACATGTAGCGGTGCGAACGGTCGTGGTCGTCCCAGTTCTGTGCGGCCAGGATCGTCGGCACGCCGAGGCAGAGCACCGTGGCGGCGGCTGCGGCGGCCGGTGTATTCCGGCGGGCCAGCCGCGCGAACAGTTCGCGGAAGGCGAGTACGCCCAGTCCGATCCAAATCGAGAAGGCGTAGAACGAACCGGCGAAAACATAGTCGCGTTCGCGCGGCTCGCCGGGCTGCGTATTGAAATAGACGACCAGCGCGATGCCCGTCATGATGAAGAGGATCATCACGATCGAGAAGTTGCGCTGATCGCGGTTCAACTGGTACAACAGCCCGATCAACCCCAGCAGGAACGGCAGGAAATAGTAGGTGTTCCGCCCCTTGTTTTCGGCGATTTCGCGCGGCAGGCCCTCCTGCGGGCCGGTGAACTGTTCGTCGATCCACTTGATGCCCGACAGCCAGTTGCCGTCGGTGATGGTCGACCGCGTCGGCTGGATATCGCTCTGCCGCCCGACGAAATTCCACAGGAAATAACGCCAGTACATGTAGCTCAACTGGTAGTTGAAGAAGAAGTTGAGGTTCTCGAGGAACGTGGGTTCGACGACGGTCTGCACGTCGCCGTACTCGTCCGTGTAGGTGCGTTTGCGGCCGAAGTCGAGCACGGCGCCGCGTTCGGGGCGGCCCTGCTCGTCGCGCAGGATTTCGCCGTTTTCGTCGCGCAGCGTCTCGATCTTAGTGCGGTAGGCCGCCCACTGCTTGTAATCCTCGGCCTTGCGGGCGTCCCACATGCGCGGGAAGAGGCGGATGAACTGCGGATCGTATTTGTAACCCGCGAGCACGCGGACAGCCTGGTATTTTCCCTCCTCACCCAAGTAATAGACCGTCTTGTACTTGTAGTCGTCCGAACGCTTCGGCGCCGAATAGTAGGCTCCCCTGACGAGCGGACGATCGCCGTACTGGTCGCGGTTGAGCAGCGACAGCAGGGCCTGCGGATTGTTCGGATTGTTGGAGTTCATCGGCGGATTGACCGCGGCGCGGATGGTTACCGACGCATAGGACGAATAGCCGACCAGGATCATCGTAATGCAGAGCAGCACCGTATTCCAGACGACGCGCCCCTTCCGGTGGGCCCGCCACGCGAGCCAGCCCGTGCCGCCGATCAAGGCAAGCGCGAAGATCGCCAGGCCCGAATTGACCGGCAATCCGAGCACGTTGACGAAAAAGACGTCGACCATCGCACCGGCCCAGACCGAGTAAGGGATGATCAGGTTGTTGATGAAGACCAGCACGGCGCATCCGACCAAAAAGGTCGCAACGATCCCCTTGACCGTCGTGCGCTCGGTGCGGCGGAAGTAGTAGACGAACGCCAGCGCGGGGATGGTCAGCAGATTGAGAATGTGCACGCCGATCGAGAGTCCCATCAGGTAGGCGATCAAGACGATCCACCGCAGGGCGCCGGGTTCGTCGGCGTGATCCTCCCACTTGAGCATCAGCCACACGACCAGGGCCGTGAACATCGACGAAAGCGCGTAGACCTCGCCCTCGACGGCCGAAAACCAGAACGTATCGGTAAAGGTGTAGGCCAGCGCCCCCACGACGCCGGCGCCGAGGATGGCCCAGGTATTCGCGACGCTCAATTCGCCGCTGTTGCGGGTTACGAGCCGCCGCGCGAGGTGGGTGATTGTCCAAAAGAGAAAGAGGATGCAAAAGGCGCTCGCGATGGAGTTCATGGCGTTGACCGCCGCACCGACATAATCGGGATTCCCGAACGCGAAGAGCGTGGCGATGCGGGCCAGCATCATGAAGAGCGGGGCTCCGGGCGGATGACCCACCTCCAATTTATACGAGGTGGCGATGAACTCCGAGCAGTCCCAGAGGCTCGACACCGGCTCCATGGTCTTGAGATAGACGAATGCCGCGACGGCGAAAACCGCCCATCCGACGAAGTTGTTCCAGCGTTTGAAAAGATTCATGTATGCAAACGAATAGAATAGTTTCGATCTGCAAAAGTAATCAATTCACGGGGAATAACAAGGGCTTATTCAAATTCGCGTCGGACCGGTTCGGGAGGAGCGGCCGAAAGCGACAAAGATCGGCCGAACGAGCGACGGAACGGACGATGCCCCGCCCGAAAAGAGACGCTTCGCCCTTTTGTGAACCGGCGGCCGTGAGACCCGTGCCAAGCAGTTCCGGCCGCACCGAAACGCGCGCATGCGCGCGTACCTTCATAATAACAGCCGATTATGAACGGCGATCCGATCGGATTGACCCGCCTGTTCGTCGAATACTTGCCTTTATTCCTCGCCATAACCTTACTTTCTCCAAAATTTTTCGTATCTTTGGCTTCGCCAACGCGAATGTAACGGCCTGAACTATGAATCCCGATCGATATCGTCTTTTCGAGGTTACGTCGTCTGCGCTCGTCCGCGAGTGGATCGACTTCCCGAAGCGGCTCTACCGCGGCGACCGCAACTGGGTCTGCCCGCTCGACTGCGATGTGTCAGAGGTCTTCGACCCGGCTCGAAACGAACTTTTTGCCGACGGCGAGGCCGTTCGCTGGCTCGTGCGCGATGCCTCCGGAACGGTCGTCGGCCGGATCGCCGCTTTCTATAACCGCGAAAAGGCGGCCCTCGAAGAGCAGCCGACCGGCGGTTGCGGCTTCTTCGAGTGCATCGACTGTCAGGAGGTCGCCGACCTGTTGTTCGACGCCGCGCGGCTCTGGTTGGCCAGCCGGGGCATGGAGGCGATGGACGGGCCCGTCAATTTCGGGCAGCGCCGCGACTGGTGGGGCCTGTTAGTCGAGGGTTTCGAGTTCCAGCCGCTTTACAAAAACCCCTATAATCCTCCCTATTACAAGGAGTTGTTCGAACACTACGGGTTCCGCAACTACTTCAACCAGCACAGTTTCATCTGGCGGGCCAACGTATCCGAAGCGAGCGAACGGATTTTCGAACGCTCCGAACGGTTGCTGTCGATGCCCGGGTATCATGTCGAGACGCTCGACCCGAAGAACCTCGAGGAGGCGGCCGAAAGTTTCCGCGTCATCTACAACAAGGCCTGGGCGCTCTTTTCGGGCGTGAAGCCCATGACGCAGGAGGAGGCGTTGCACATTATGCGGGAGATGCGTCCGATCCTCGATCCCGATATCATCTTTTTCGCCTATTTCAACGACGAGCCGATCGGCTTTTTCATCACCGTGCCCGACCTGAACCGGATCATCGGCAAGTTCAACGGACGTTTCGGCTTGATCGAGAAACTGCGGCTGATGTGGGATCTGAAGGTTCGGAAGCGCAGCGACCGGATCTTCGGCATCATCTTCGGCATCGCGCCCGAGTTCCACGGCAAGGGGGTCGAATCGGCCATCATGGTGCGTTACTGGCACTTCCTGATGGAGCAGCAGACCCGTTACAAGACGCTGGAGCTGGCCTGGATCGGCGATTTCAATCCGGTGATGAACCGCATGATCGAACAATACGTCTGCGCCACGCGCCACAAGGTGCATACGACCTACCGTTATCTGTTCGACCGGACGAAGGAGTTCCATCGCTGTCCGCGTTTGGGCGTGAAACGGCAAGCGTAGGGCGCCGCCTCCGATCGGCCCGATCGGAAACCGTGAGAGAAGAGAGACAAAAATTGCATATCGCTATGAAAACTACTGTATTTACCGCGCATCACATCGCTGCCGGTGCCAAGATGGCCGAATTCGCCGGTTACAACATGCCGATCGAGTTCACGGGAATCAACGACGAACATTTGACCGTGCGCAACGGCGCCGGCGTGTTCGATGTCAGCCACATGGGCGAAATCTGGGTCAAGGGCCCGAAAGCGCTCGCGCTGCTGCAGCACATTACGTCGAACGACGTCGCGAAACTCTACGACGGCAAGGTGCAGTACTCCTGTATGCCCAACGGCCGCGGCGGCATCGTCGACGACATTCTCGTCTATCGGATCGATGCCGAGACCTACATGCTTTGTGTCAATGCCGCCAATATCGACAAGGACTGGGCGCATATCTGTGCCGAGGGCAAGGCGTTCGGAATGGAGGCGGGCCACGGCAGGGAGCTCTACAATGCGTCGGATGAAATCTGCCAGTTAGCCGTGCAGGGGCCTTCGGCCATGAAGATCGTGCAGAAAATGTGCGCCGAACCGGTCGGGCAGATGGAGTACTACACCTTCCGCAAGATGACGGTGGCCGGATGCAGCGCCATCCTTTCGATTACGGGCTACACCGGTGCGGGCGGCTGCGAGATCTACGTGGCCAACGAAGAGGGCGAAAAACTTTGGAACGCGCTCTGGGAGGCCGGCGCGGAGTACGGTTTGAAGAATATCGGGCTGGGGGCCCGCGACACGCTTCGGCTCGAAAAGGGATTCTGCCTCTACGGCAACGATATCGACGACACCACTTCGCCCCTCGAAGCGGGGTTGGGCTGGATCACGAAGTTCGCCGACGGCAAGGATTTTATCGACCGGGCCGTTTTAGAGAGGCAGAAAGCCGAAGGCGTGAGCCGCAAATTGGTCGGTTTCAAGATGATCGACCGCGGGATTCCGCGCCACGGTTACGTATTGGCGACGCCCGAGGGCAAGGAGATGGGGCACGTTACTTCGGGAACGATGTCGCCGTGTCTGAAAGTCGGCATCGGCATGGGCTACGTCGCTGCGGAGTACGCGAAGCCGGGCAGCGTGATTGCGGTCGTCATTCGCGACCGGCTGTTGCGGGCCGAGGTGGTCAGGGTGCCGTTCGTGTAATCGGTGGAGCCGCCTGAATGCGATATTCGGATAGAAATAAGATGAAAAAGGCGATTTCGTTCGTGCTCGCTTTGGTGCTGGTTGCCCTCTTTTGTGCGGGAGTGTTGCTGCTTACGGGGCGTTGCACGTATGGCGAGGCACTCATGGGCGGTTTTTGCGGTGCGATTGGCGGTGCACTCGGTCCAATAGCGTTCGCGTGGTTCGAAAAATTATTGCGCAAAAAGTATTGAGCGGTTCTTCGGTTTCGTGCAAAACGAAAAAAAGGAGGGACGTTCCGGAACGTCCCTCCTTTTTTCGTAGAACCCTTATCGATAATACTTCACCGGATGGCCTTCGATGGCGGTCAGCAGATTGTTCGCTGCCGAGGAGGCTCCGATGCGGAACAAATCGGGGGTCAGCCACTCCCTGCCGAGCGTCTCCTCGACGATCGTATAGTAGAGTGCCGCATCTTCGGGCGTACGCACGCCGCCGGCCGCCTTGAAGCCGACTTTGTGTCCGGTCTTTTCGTGATAGTCGCGAATCGCCTGGCATATAACCAAGGCCGCCTCGGGCGTTGCCGCCACGTCGATTTTGCCCGTCGAGGTCTTCACGAAATCGGCCCCCGCGAAGATCGAAAGCAGCGAGGCCTTGCGAATCAATTCCGGCGTTTTCAGCGCACCCGATTCGATGATGACTTTCAGCACGATGTCCTTGTCCATCTCCGAGCGGATCACCTCCACTTCGTTGGCCGCTTCGTCGTACTCGCCCGTCAGCATCCGACCGACGTTCAGCACGATGTCCACTTCGTCGACTCCGTTCTCCACAGCCATGGCCACTTCCAACGCCTTGACTTCCAAATAGGTCTGCGAGGCTGGGAATCCGCCTGCGACCGAGGTTATGCGCATCGGCGTTCCGTCGACGGCCACGCCGACGGTCTCGACGAACGCCGGATAGACGCAGATGGATGCGACATTGGGGATATGGGGGTACAACTCGTAAAAAGCCGCCGTTTTTCGGGCGAACTCTGTAACGGAGGTTACGGAATCATTGCACGAAAGGGTCGTGAGATCGATGGTCGAGTAACAGAACTTGTACACCTCCGCATTTCGGTTGCGGAGGGCAGCTTCGCGGATGCGGGCGACTTCGGCATCCACTTGTTCCGCGCTCCATGCCGGAGCGTATTCGTTAAGTCGGTTGGCGTATTCCATATTTTTATTAACTGGTACGGCGAGGACGGGTGATAAGGTTCCGTCTCGATTCCGTGCTGGTTCCCTCCTTTTATTAACCGGTGCGGCGAGCCCTTTTTTTTTGCAGATTGTTAAATCGTTTGCCGATTCGGACGTTCATGCCGAACGACACTGGAAACAATCCACAAAACAAATATAGAAAAATTATTCGGTTCCTCCGCTTTTTCGAGCCGGATATTTTTTATGCAAAAAAGAAGCCCGAACGAACCGTCCGGGCTTCCGATCATCGGGGCAAACTCCCGATGAAGCATGCTGATTTTAGTGAATCATTTTCAGATTGGCATCCTTGGCGGCTTTCTGTGCCAGCGCCGGATTCTTCGAGATCGCGCTCTTCAGCTCTGCATTGGCCGTCGACTGGTCGCCTTCGCGGGTCGCGATGATGGCACGCAGATAATCGGCTTCGGCCGACTTGTCCTTGGCGATGGCTTTCTTGGCCGTTGCGAGGTCGTTATTCATTACGGCGGCGATTGCCTGGTTGTAACCGGTCAGCGTGCTTTCAGCCGCCTTGTAGTCGCCCGTTGCGGCAGCCATAGCGGCTTTGGCCTCGGCATCGGCAGCGGCAGCATATTTCTTGGCTTCGTTGGTGTTGCCGTTAGCCAAATTGGACAGCAGGAGGTTCTTGTTGAGCTCTTTCGAGGAATCCAACTTGGCAGCCTTGGCGAACGAATCCAATGCAGCGGCTTTGTCGCCGGCTTTCGTTTGGGCGATACCGAGGTTGTTCCATACGCGAGCGTCGTTGTACTTTTTCGAAGCTGCGGTCAGAATGGCAGCCTGTTCGTCTGCGCCATTGGCCAGCGTTTCGGCGGCATAGAGGTATTCCTCGACGGAGAGTGCGTCGCCGTTGCGGAAAGCGGCCATGATTTCGGCATCGGTCTTACCTTCGATGTCGGTGCTGTTGACGATCTGTGCACGACGCAGCTCGGGCAGAATCTCGCTCTTCAGCTCATTGAATACGGCAGCCATGTTCTTGATCTCGCTTTCGCGCTGTGTCGACGAGCTGTAGAGACTCAATACCTGAAGAATCAGGTTCTTGTCCTTGATATTCGATTTCTCCACCAACTCTTTGAAGCCTTCCCAGTCTTCGCCGTAAGCGGCAGCGTCGATATCGAGGCCCGAATCTTTCAGCAGTTTGGCTACGACCTTCTTACCGGACTTGCTGCGGGCTTCCGACAGTTTGTCGTTGAATTTCTCGGGGCCATCGGGCGAAGCATAACCCTTGACAGCGATATTCTGCGTTGCGCGGTCGTTGTTGAGTTTCTGATCGACGTCGGCTTTGAACGCATCGAGGTTGGCCTTGCTCTCGTTCTTTTTCGTTACGGTCGATGAGTTGATGGCATAGAGCAGATCGGTTTTGTTCACCACGGTGGTAACTTTCTTGTAGTTGTTGGCCATCGGCTCCATGATTGCGCCGTACTGGATGTCTTTCTGAAGCGTGTTCAGGCCGTAGGCGATCGTCAGACCGAACTCTTTGGCGATAGCGGCTTTGGCAGCCTCGTCATTGCCGGCGAGGATGGCAGCTTGTTCTTTCGTCGGAAGCGCGCCGGTGTTCAGATTGACGAGCGTCAGCTCCTTGCAGGCGCCTTTCGGGCACTGGATTTCGGCACGTACCTGCAGCTCGCACTGATCCATGCGCGGGTCATAGGGGAATTCGACGTGCTGGGTGAAGTTGCCGCCGTTGTAGCTGTCGACTACGGTGTAGTTTTCCTTCACCTTCGAACCCTGATAGAATTTGGGCGTACCGGCCACTTCGCCGCCTTCGAATACGATGACGGGCGTTACCTTTACGATCGCTTTCTTGTGGAAGTATTCGGTGGGGATGCTGACATTGATGTCGGCAGCCACGATCCCGTTGTTGAGAGCCAAGACTTTGGGATTGACGGTTACTTTGACCTCTTCCCGATTCAGGGCCATCTGCTTGAAGCAGTTGCAACTCGACAGAGCGAGTGCGGCAATTGCGAGCGCGAGGCTCAACCTGATTACCTTTTTCATAATGAGTTGTTTGTTTATTGTTTTGGTTTCTGTTTTTCGTCTCGTTCGGAAGCATTTGTTCCGAAATGCTTTCACACGACGCAAATATAAAAAATAAAATTCAAAAATGCAACAACCGAAGATAAACGGCCGTTTTTTGTCGTTTATCTTCGGAATGTCGGGCGTTGCGGATTATTCGTTTTCGTGGCTGTGATCGTGATCACGGTTTGCGCGGCGCTCGTGTAAATCGCGGCGTTCGCCCCGTTCGGGACGCGGGCGGCGTTCCCGTTCCACGTAGCCTTCCGGCTTGGGCAGCAGCGCTTTGTGCGACAGCTTGAGTTTGCCCGTCTTGGGGTCGATGCCGATCAGCTTGACGTCGATCTCGTCGCCCTCTTTCAGCCCGGTGTCCTCCATCGTTTCGAAGCGTTTGTAGTCGATCTCCGAGATATGGAGCAGCGCATCCTTGCCCGGCATGATTTCGACGAACGCACCGAATGCCACGATCGAACGGATCGTACCGTGGTAGGTTTCGCCCACCTCCGGAACGGCCACGATGGCTTTGATGCGGGCCAGGGCTCCGTCGAGCGCCTCCTTGTCCACGCCGAAGATGTCGACGATTCCCTTGTTGTCCACTTCGGTGATGGTGATGGTGGTGTTGGTGGTCTTTTGGATATCCTGAATGACCTTTCCGCCCGGGCCGATGACCGCACCGATGGCATCCTGCGGAATCGTGATCTGCACGATGCGCGGCACGCACGGCTTGTAGTCCGCACGCGGTTCTGCGATGCAGTCGGTCAGGATATCGAGGATGTGCAGACGTCCTTTGCGGGCTTGCTCCAGCGCGGCGGCCAGCACCTCGTAGGAGAGGCCGTCGACCTTGATATCCATCTGCGTGGCGGTGATGCCGTCTCGGGTACCCGTTACCTTGAAGTCCATATCTCCCAAGTGGTCTTCGTCGCCCAGAATATCCGACAGAACGGCCCACTTGCCGCTCTCCGAATCGGAAATCAACCCCATGGCGATGCCCGATACCGGTTTTTTCAGCTTGACACCGGCATCCATCAAGGCCAGCGTGCCGGCGCAGACGGTCGCCATCGACGACGAACCGTTCGATTCGAGAATGTCCGAAACCACGCGCACGGCGTAGGGATTCTCCTCGCCGACCGGCACCATCGGCTTCAAGGCGCGCCATGCCAGATGGCCGTGGCCGATTTCGCGACGGCTCAACCCGCGGGCGGCCTTCGCCTCGCCCGTCGAGAACGGCGGGAAGTTATAATGCAGTACGAATTGCTCGGTACCCTGTACCAGCACTTCGTCCTTGACCTTTTCGTCGAGTTTCGTGCCGAGCGTTACGGTCGACAGCGACTGCGTTTCGCCGCGGGTGAAGATGGCCGAACCGTGGGCGGCGGGCAGATAGTCCACTTCGCACCAGATGGGACGGATTTCGTCCGTGCGGCGGCCGTCGAGCCGCTTGCCCTCGTCGAGGATCATGCGGCGCATGGCCTTTTTCTGTACGTCGTCGTGGAAATACTTGTGGATGAGCGGCGCTTTTTCGACCAGCTCCTCTTCGGTGTAGCGCGACGCGAATTCGGCTTCGAGCGCTTCGAACTTCTCTTCGCGTTCGTGCTTCATCGTGCCGCTCGTCGCGATCGCATAGGCCTTGTCGTAGAGCTCCCGAATGATCGTCTGACGCAGCTCCTCGTCATTGACCTCGTGGCAATAGGTGCGTTTCACATCCTTGCCCAGCTCTTTCGACAGCTCGATCTGTACGGCGCAATGTCTCTTGATCTCTTCGTGGGCGAACTTGATGGCGCCGAGCATCACCTCCTCGGAAACCTCCTTCATTTCGCCTTCGACCATCAGAATGTTGTCGATGGTACCGCCGACCATGATGTCCAAATCGCATTCGGCCATCTCCGAGAAGCCCGGATTGATGGCGTACCGGCCGTTTTTGCGGACAACGCGCACCTCCGAGATCGGGCCGCCGAACGGAATGTCCGATACGGCCAGCGCAGCCGACGCAGCCAGACCGGCCAGCGCATCGGGCTGGATATCCTTGTCCGCCGAGATCAGGTTGACCGTAACGTAGACTTCGGCGTGGTAGTCCGACGGGAACAGCGGACGGAGCGCACGGTCGATCAGACGGGCCGTGAGGATTTCCGCATCGTTGGCTTTGCCCTCGCGTTTCATGAAACCGCCCGGATAACGGCCTGCGGCGGCGTATTTCTCCTTGTATTCGACCTGCAAGGGCATGAAGTCGGTGTCGGGTTTGGCGTCTTTGGCGGCCACTACGGTACCGAGCAGCATCGTGTCGCCCATCTTGACGACTACCGCGCCGTCGGCCTGTTTGGCCAGTTTGCCCGTTTCGATCTCGATCTGGCGACCGTCGCCCAGCGTGATGATCTTGCGGACTGCATTGTACAGTTTCTTTTCTTCCATCGTTTTTATTACTATCCTAATAGTTGTAAATTCAAATTCGTTTTTGCCCCTTTCGGCCCGTAGCGATCAATGAAAAGGGCAACCCTTCCCAAAATTGTCGGGAAAAATTGCCCTCGTCATCGCCTCGCGGATTACTTGCGGAGGTTGAGCGTTTTGACGATCGCACGGTAGCGTTCGATGTCTACCTCCTTGAGATACTCCAGCAACTGGCGGCGCTTGCCGACCAGACGCAGCAGTGCGCGCTGGGTGCCGAAGTCGTGCCGGTTGTTTTTGAGGTGTTCAGTAAGGTGGTTGATACGGTACGAAAACAACGCGATCTGACTTTCGGGCGAACCCGTGTCGGTGTTAGACTTGCCGTACTGGCCGAAAAGCTCTTGCTTTTTCTCTGCTGTTAAATAAGCCATTTTATTAAAGGTTTAATAAAAGTTCCACTCTACGACGCATTCCCCTTACCGTGAATAACGCCAGAGCGTTGCGCAAAGGTACGAAATAATCCCGAATTCGGAAGCCGAAAATCGAAAATCTTCTATCTTTTCGATCGAAAAGATGAAAAACGGGGAAGAAAATCGTAAATTTGCAGGCCGATCGGAGGAAACGATGCGTAAAGGAGGATATTTTTCGAGGATTCGGGCCGCCTGGATCGTCGCGTTCGTTGCGGCGGCTTGCGGCGAACGGCCGGCCTACACGACGGTCGACGGCGTGATGCTCGGCACGACGCTCCACGTCGTCGCCGACGTGCGGAGCGTGTCGGCACAGGAGTTGCGCGCGCGGATTAGGAAGCTCGATGCGGAAGCCAAGGCTTCGATGTCGATTTTCGATTCGACGTCGTTGTTGAGCCGGCTCAACCGCAACGAGACCGACCGCATCGACCGCCATATCGCTTACTGTCTGCACTTGGCCGACAGCATCGGCGCTTTGAGCGACGGCCGTTACGACGTTACCGTCAAGCCGTTGACCGAGGCGTTGGGATTCGCCGGAAAGGAGCGGGCAGCGGTTCCGAATCTCGATTCGCTGCTCGCTTTCGTCGGGCGCGGCAAGGTGCGCATCGAGCAGGATCGGCTCGTGAAGAGCGATCCGCGCGTGCAGTTGGATTTCAATTCCGTCGCCAAGGGGTATACGGTCGATCTGTTGGCCGCTTTGGTCGAGGCGGCGGGTGCGGAGAACTACATTGTCGACATTGGGGGCGAGCTGCGTTGCCGGGGCGTCAATCCGCACGGCGAGTCGTGGCGGGTCGGCGTCGAAACTCCGTTCGACGGCAATCAGTCCGACGGTGAGTTTCTCCAGCGGCGGCTGCGGATGCACGAGGGCGGATTGGCGACCTCGGGCAATTACCGCCGGTTCTATTTCGACGAACAGGGCAACAAGGTCGCCCATACGATCGACCCGCGGACGGGCCGGAGCGTGCTTTCGCGCCTGTTGTCGGTAACGGTCGCCGCACCGACCTGCGCCGAAGCGGACGCACTCGGCACCATGTTTTTGGCGATGGGGGCCGACGATGCGCTGGCCGCTGTGGAGCGGATGCCCGGAATCAAGGTCTATTTTATTTTGGCGGGAGCCGACGGCGGGTTCGAAGAGTTCGTCTCGCCGGAAATGCAAGCATCGATGATCGAATGATGAAACGAGCCGTTTTTCTTTATAATACACGGTCGGGGCGCGGACGCATTGCCGACCGGAAGGAGGCGATCCGCTCTGTTTTTGCGGCGCACGGTTACGACCTCGAATTGCTGCCGATCGATTTTGATAAAAATCCGTTCGAAGGACGGGAACGGTTGGATTTGATGGTCGTCGCAGGGGGAGACGGCACGGTGAATTTTGTCGTCAACGCCATGCGGGCCGAGGGGTTGGACATTCCGTTGGGTGTCATCCCTGCCGGTACGGCCAACGACTTCGCCGGTGCGCTCGGCATGTCGCACGATCCGATCGAGGCGGCGCAGCAGATCGCCGAAGGCCGCGAGGATCGGGTGGATTGCGGATGCGTGAACGGGCTTTTTTTCGTCAATATCTTCAGCTTCGGCCTCTTCACCACCACGTCGCAGCGCACGCCCGATGAACGCAAGCACCGGATCGGCAAATTGGCCTATCTGATCGAGGGATCGAAAGAGTTGCGGACGATGCACGCCGTGCCGCTGCAGTTGGCCGTCGACGGCGAACCGTTCGGCTTCAATTCGTTGATGGTGTTGATTTTCAACGGCGAAACGGCCGGCGGATTCCGTTTGGCGCGGGGTTCGTCCGTGCGCGACGGATGGTTCGACTGTCTGTTGCTCGAAAAACGGAATTTCTTTCGGTCGGCCTGTTCCATGATTCGTTACTTGTTGGGTGGCAGCCCGAAGCACGTCCGCCATTTGCGGGCGCGGTGCATCGACATTTCGTCGCCGATCGACGAGCCGACCGATGTCGACGGCCAGCCCGGAGCGAAATTTCCTTTGCACATCGAGTGCTTGCAGGGGGCCTTGCGCATCCGCGTGCCGCAATAGCGATGCTTACCCTCTCCTTTTGTAGCACGAGGGTGAAGTGCCGGTATGTTGCTTAAAATATTTGCCGAAAAACGACTGGGTCGAGAAATTCAGCCGCGCAGCGATCTCCTGGATGCTCAATCCCGAATACTTCAAGAGGGTTTTCGCTTCGAGAATGACCGATTCGTCGATCCATCGGGCGGCGGTCTTGCCGCTCACCTCCTTTACGACGGTCGACAGGTATTTCGGCGTAATGTTCATCCGCTCGGCGTAGAATCCCACGTTGCGTTCGCGCGTGTTGTACCGTTGGAGCAGCGCCATGAACTCGTCGAACAGCACCTCGCTGCGGCCCGGCTTGGCTTGCGGCCCCGTCTGGTCGCGGCGGTTGAGCTCGGCCATGATATAGAAAGCCGTCGTGAAGAGCGAACGGATGATTTCGTTGCGATAGCGCTCCTTGTCGCTGCGCAGCATGGTCTTGATCAGCTGGAAGACCAAGCGGATCTCTTCGACGTCCTGCGGCGTTACCACGATGACCGGCGCCTTGCCGAACCGCATGAACACGGGCAGCGACGTCGCCAGATCGAGCTGGATATCGTTGATGAACGATTTGGAGAAGGCGACGAAATAGGCCGAGGCCGCAGCCGAACACTTCACCATGCGGACGACGCTGTGGGGGCTGCAAACGATAATATGATTGGGGCGGACGGTGTAGTTTTTCAGACCGATGGAGACGGTCGCTTCGCCGGTCATCATGACGATGGCTAAAAAGCCGTCGATCGTGGCGGGGTAGTCGGCGACGGTGGAGTTGGCGGCGTCGAGGGCCGCGATCGCTAAATCGTCGGATAGATAGAACACGTCGGCCATCTCCCTTTTGATGCGGGAGATGGAGACTTTGTGCAAACTTTCATGCTGCGGGTCGGTGCCTGCCATATCATGCGGATGAATGACAAAGCCAAAGATACGAAATTTTTTTATTAGCGCGGCAGACCGTCCGCCTGTTTTTTTCACCTCCGTATAGGGAGTGCGTTCGAACGGGCCGATCCGTACCAATTAACAAAAAAATTCGTACTTTTGCCCGGCGGTCGACGGTGTGTGCGCCGGTTCCCGAGAAAGGACGCCGTTGCGTGGTAGAAATGCCGTCGGTTCGCAGGACGACCGGTTCATAATAGAAGAGCTGTTAATAATAATGTATCGTCGGTTCATACGGCCTTTGTTGTTCGCGCTTCCCATCGAACGGGCTCATCGGCTCGTGGCGTTGGTCTTGCGGGTCATCGGCATGATCCCGGGGGCGCGTTGGTGTTTGGACAAGTGCTTCGCCGTCCGTCATCCCGCACTCGAACGCGAGGTGTTCGGACGCCGCTTCGCCAATCCGATCGGGTTGGCGGCCGGATTCGACCCCAACGGAGAGGTTTTCCGCGAGTGGGGCGCTATGGGGTTCGGGTTCATCGAGGTGGGCACCGTTACGCCCCGTCCGCAGCCGGGCAATCCGCGTCCCCGCATCTTCCGCCTGCCGAAGGATCGCGCTATCGTCAGCCGCATCGGTATGGCGAATCGCGGGTTGGAGAAGACCATCCAGTATCTGCGCCGTCCGCACGAAGGGTTGATCGTGGGGTGCAACATCGGGCGCAACGCCGCAACGCCGCCCGAAGAAGCTCCGGCGGACTATCTGAAACTTTTCCGGAATCTTTATCAGTATGCCGATTATTTTTCGGTGAATCTGTGTTGCGACAACGCTTGCGACGAAAACTTCACGCACAGCCGCGAATACGTGCTGCGGATTTTAGAGCCGTTGTTCGATTTCCGGCGCGGCCAGAACCAGTATCGCCCTGTGATGCTCAAAATTTCGCCCGACCTGACGGACAAGGAGGTCGATGCGATCACCGACATTTTGATCGACACGCCGTTGGACGGGATCGTCGCGGCGAACGGCACCCATCGCCGCGAGGGATTGCATACGAGCCATACGTCGATGGCGAAGATCGGCAGCGGACGGCTCACCGGCCCGACGCTCACCGCGCGGACGATCGGGATCGTGCGGCGCATCCATGCACGGTCGGGCGGGACGTATCCGATCATCGCTGTGGGCGGGTTGATGTCGGCCGACGATGCGCGGGCGCTGTTTGCGGCGGGGGCCGACCTCGTGCAGCTTTATACCGGATATGTTTACGAAGGGCCTCGGTTGGTGCGGGACATTTGCCGTGCCTTGATCGCCGACGCTCAACCGCCGCAATCCGTCGAAAGAGAAAGGGAAGAGGAGCCTGCGCCGCAGGAGCCGTCCGAGTTTTCGAACCGGAGCGTCGGGTGAATTTTCAGGTTTTGACGGAGGGCTTTCCGGATTCGGCCGGCGAATGTGTTTGGGGGTCCCGAAAGATGCCTTTCCGATCCGTACCAATCAATAAAAAAATGAAAGGAACTATTTTGACGATCGGCGATGAGATTTTGATCGGACAGATCGTCGATACGAACAGCGTCTCCATTGCGCGTCATTTGAATGCGGCGGGCATCGTCGTCTGTGAAAAGTGCTCCATCTGCGACGATCGCCCGCAGATCGTGCAGAGTCTCGAACGGGCTTTGCTGCAGTCCGATATCGTCGTCATCACCGGCGGCCTCGGGCCTACGAAAGACGATATTACGAAAAAGACGCTTGCCGAGTGGTTCGGCTGCGGGATGCGGTACGACGAGACGGTCGCCGCTCACGTCGAGCGGATGCTCACTTCGCGCGGAATCGCTTTCAACGATTTGAATCGTGGCCAGGCACTCGTGCCGACGTGTTGCACGGTGCTCTTCAACGCCCACGGCACCGCCCCGGGCATGTGGTTCGAACGCGGCGGCAAGGTGGTCGTCTCGCTGCCCGGCGTGCCGTTCGAGATGGAGCATCTGATGCAGGACGAGGTGATGCCCCGTTTGAAGGCGCGCTTCGATCTGAAACAGATCGTGCACCGGACCTTGATTACGGCGGGTTTGGCCGAGTCGATGCTCGCCGAGGCCATCGCTCCGTGGGAAGAGGCGCTGCCGCCCTATCTGAAATTGGCCTATCTGCCCAACCCGGGGGCCGTGCGGCTCCGGCTGTCGGCCTACGAGGTCGACGGCAGGCAGGCCGCCCGCGAGATCGAGGAGCGTTTCGAACAGCTGCGGCGGTTGATTCCGCAGTATGTCGTCGGTTACGAAACGGCGACCGTGCAGGAGCAGGTGCATCGGATGCTCACCGAGCGCCGGGCTACGCTCGCTGCGGCTGAAAGTTGTACGGGCGGCACGATCGCTTCGCGGTTCACGGCTTTGGCCGGTGCTTCGGCCTATTTCCTTTGCGGCGTGGTGTCGTACAGCAACGAGGCCAAACATGCGGTCTTGGGGGTGGATGCCGACTTGATCAATCGTTACGGTGCGGTCAGCGAGCCGGTCGCCCGGCAGATGGCCGAGGGCGTCCGGCGCATCGCCGGAGCCGATTACGCCGTCGCTACGACCGGCATCGCCGGCCCTACGGGCGGTTCGCCCGAAAAACCGGTCGGAACGGTTTGGTTCGCTGTGGCGACCCCCACCCGTACCATTGCGGTCTGCAAACAGTGCGGCACCGACCGCGGACAGGTGATCGACCGTGCATCGGCGTTCGCTATCGGCCTCCTGCGCGATACGCTCGCCGAAGATCGGTCGGCCGAATAACCCGCGCTACGCCACGGAACACGGAATGCCGAGCGCTTCGACCCGTTCGGCGATGCGCTGCAACTCCTCGCGCGGGACTTTTCCGAGCGTCCGGCAAGGCGTGTCGCGGTCGATCGAGTAGGCCATGACCTGCCGCGGGCGAATTTCCCGGACGAGCTCCAACCAAGCTGCAACCGCTTGTTCCGTCGTGTTGTCGATCGGCTCACCGTCGCACACGCCCCGTAAAAACATCGTTTGTAAGATCATCCGGCCGTCGAACCGCTTCATCCGTTCGACCGTCCCGCGCACGGTGTAATCGGGGCTTTGCGGACGGTTCATCCGGCGGACGGTGGCGTCGAATGCCGCATCCAACTTGAGAATCGGATTGTCGACCCGCAGCAGGGCCCGGCAGACGCTTTCGTCATCCAACCGGGTGGCGTTGGTCAGTACGGAGACTTTTGCCGTGGGCGCCAGCCGGTC
The DNA here is from genome assembly GCA_947629705.1 of uncultured Alistipes sp. Lineage (GTDB taxonomy): Bacteria > Bacteroidota > Bacteroidia > Bacteroidales > Rikenellaceae > Alistipes. The sequence continues at coordinate 39,784 of CANREN010000005.1, forward strand.
GCGCAGGACGATCGTGTCGTCGATGATGGCTTCGAAATCGGGATGGAGGGTCGGTTCGCCGTTGCCCGCGAAGGTGATGACATCGGGCGGCGTGCCTGCGGCGGCCATCTTGCGCAGCGTCTCGTCGAGCGAGCGGGCGACCTCCTCGCGGCGGTTGAACCGGCGCTGCCCCTGGTGGTCGGCGTTCCAGCCGCATTCGCAGTAGATGCAGTCGAACGAACAGAGTTTCGATTCGAGGGGCAGCAGATTGATGCCTAACGAAAGCCCCAACCGGCGCGAATGCACGGGGCCGAAGATGATATGATCGAAAAGCGAAGTCATGGTATGACGGTGTTTGCCGCTCAATGAGCGTCGAGTTCGAGGTAAACGGCCGTGCCCGAACGGACGGTTCGGCCGGCCGGAATGCTTTGACGGGTTACGGCGCCGTAACCCGTGAACCGCACCCGCAGTCCGCGGCTTTCCAACAGGAACAGCGCATCTTTCAGCCCCATGCCGCGCACGTCGGGCATCTGGGTCGGCGAGGCCGTGAGGCTTCGGACGGTTACGCGCGCGAGCGTATCGACCGCCGCGTTGCCCCAGCCTTTGCGGGCATCGTATTCCGTGTGGGGCGACAGTTCGTCGGCGACCGTCCGTATGCGGGCGATATCGCCTCCCTTGATGCGGTCGGGGTAGTGTTTCGACCGTTTGTCGGTCGGCTGGTACCGGTCGGCGCCCCGATTGTAGATGAAATCGACCATCCGACGCACGACGGGGCCTGCCAGCGGCCCGCCGTAGTAGGCTTTGCCCGCCTGCGCCTGCGTCTCGATGGAGGTCAGCACCGTGTAGCGGGGATTCTCCGCCGGAAAGAAGGCGATCATTGAACCGAGGTATCGGCCGCGATAGCGGGGGTCGGTGTTTTGGGCCGTGCCCGTCTTCGCCGCGACGCGCAGGCGGGTCGTATCGCGGAAAAAGGCGCTCGCCGTGCCTTCGGTGCAGACGGCTTGCAGGCATCGGCGCACCTCGCGCAGCGTCGATTGCGAACAGATCGACGAGGCGATCGTGCGGGTTTCGAACCGTTCCTGCTCCTTGCCGTTGCGTTGCAGACTGCGCACGAGCACGGGGGCCACCATCCGTCCGCCGTTGGCGATGGCGTTGTAGAAAACGAGCATCTGGATCGGTGTCAGCCTCACCCGATAGCCGTAGGCCATCTTCACCAGCATTACCCCCGGGTCGGGCACTTTCCAGTCGCTCGTCAGCTCGGGCGCACGTTCGCCCAGCTGTTCCAATCCGACCGTCTGACCGAGGTGCAGCCGCTCGCGCAGAAAATCGCTGTACCGCTGTTTGAGTCCCGTTTCGCCGTAGTGCTCCCACACCGCCTTGGCGAAGTAGACGTTCGACGATTTTGCAACGGCGAGGCGGAAGTCGATGACGCGGTCGCCGCGGTGGGAGTCGCGGATATTCTCGGCCGGGCCTACCCGCACGGGGTCGCCGTTGTGGGTGTCGTAGCACGTTTCGGGATCGATCTGCGCATCGTCTAACAGCGCGAGCATCGTGGCTAATTTGAAGGTCGACCCGGGTTCCATGCAGCGCCCCAGGGCATAGTTCTCCCGTTCCGAATAGCTGCCATCCTCGTTGCGGCCCAGATTGGCCATCGCCAGAATCTCGCCCGTCTGCACCTCCATGACGATCGTGGTGCCCCACAGGGCGTTCTGCTCCGTCAGCCGGTTGCGCAGCGCCTTGTCGGCAACATCCTGCAAGTCGGGGTCGAGCGTCGTAACCACGTCGCAGCCGTCGATCGGTTCGCGATAGGTGGAGCCCGGCACGCGGCCCGAGAAGCGGCGGGCGATCCGCTGACGCATCGCATGTCCGTTTACGCCCGAGAGCTCCTCGCGATAGGCCTCTTCGAGGCCGTAGTTGCCTCGGTCGCCCGTCATGCCGACGGTGCGGCGCGCCAATTCGCCCTGCGGATAGATGCGTTCGTCGCGCTCGACAAGCTGATAGACCAACCCCATGTTCCAGTTGAAGATCGGCCACTTGCGCAGCGTCTCCCATTCGCCGTAGTCGATTTCGCGGGGCAGAATGTCGACGGGTGCATGATCGCGGAGCGTGTCGTAGATGGTGCGCTTTTCGTATTCGCGGCCTTTCAGCCGGTCGAGCATCCGGCCGAACCATCCTTCGGAGCGCAGGATCATCGTGTCGCGCGGACGGACGAGTCGATAGTGGGCAGCGTGTTGCCGGCGGAAGAAACGGGCGTACTCCGCAGCCGTGCGGTCTTTGAAGAAGGCGGCGAGCAGTTTCGAGAGCGAATCGGCCTGTTCGTTGAAGACGTTCAGCGAATCCAACCCCTCGGCCCCGAAGTCGAATGCGATCTGATAACGGAAGATCGAGGTGGCGAACGGTTCGCCGTTGCGGGCCAAAATACTGCCCCTCCTCGCTTTGATGACCTCCTCGATAAAGATGCGGTCATGGAGCCGGTCGGCGTTGTCGGCTACTTCGCGGCTGAAGAACTGCACCCACACGAGCCGTCCGATGACGATGAGCCCCACGAGCATGAAAAGCACGTACAATCCCCTGACACGCAACAGGATGTCCCGTTTGATCGGCGATGGTTCTTCGTTTTTCATGGTCGTGCGTCAGCGTTTGTCGATGATTTCGCTCGGGGCGACGGGATCGTAGAGTTCGATGCCGCGGCGGTGGAGCTCTTCGGTTACGGCGGAGTGGGTCGTGCAGCGGAAGCGGCGCTCCTGCCAGCGGATTGACCGTTCGCGCAGCACCTGCACCTCGCGTTCGATCCGCATGTATTTCATATCGGTGTACAATGCCATGAACACCACCGAGATATTCAATAAGAACATGATGGCGACGGAGAGCAGATAGGGGTACGAATGCGACATTTCCTCGCGGACGAGGATCGTTCCGGAGAAAATTTGCCAGAAGGTGCTGGCTTTGCGGCGGCGTTCCCTGCGGCGGATCGCTTCGCGGCGGGCCTCCTCTTCGGCTTCGAGGGCTTCGTCCTCGCGGATATCCTCGTCTGCCTCGCCCCGCTCCATCCGGCGCACTTCGCGGCGCACCCGACGGGCGAATGCTTCGTCCTCTTGGCGGCGGGCCTCCTCGCCGGGGTCGATCGGGTCGAATTCGTGGTCGGTGTACATGGTCATGCGCAGTTGATTTTTGCGGCGGCCCGAAGCCGTGCGGAGCGCGACCGCGGATTCCGTTCGAGTTCGTCGGCGTCGGGGACGACGGCCTTGCGGGTTATGAGTTCGAACGGCACTTCGGCCCGTCCGTAGAGGTCTTTTTCGACGGTGCCTGCGAAGTTGCCGCTGCGCAGGAAATTTTTTACCAGCCGGTCTTCCAACGAGTGATACGAAATGACGGCCAACCGTCCGCCGGGCCGCAAGACCTTCAGACTTTGTTCCAGCGCCATTTTCAGCGCCTCCATTTCGCCGTTCACCTCGATGCGCAGCGCCTGGAACAGCTTCGTCAGAAACTTTGCCGCCTCCTTTTTGGGGGTGCAGGGCCGGACGGCGGCGACTAATTGCGCCGTCGTCGCGATGCGGGCCGCTTCCCGCGCCCGCACGAGGCAGTTCGCCACCTTCCAAGGCGTATCGATTTCGCCCCAGTCGCCCAACAGGCGGGTCAATTCCTCCGGCGGATAGTCGTTTACGACGGTTGCGGCGGTCCGTGTTCCGCGTTGGTTCATCCGCATGTCCAACGGAGCCTCGCCCCGAAACGAAAAACCCCGTTCCACCGTGTCGAAGTGGTGCGACGAGACGCCTAAATCGGCCAGAATCCCGTCGACCTCCGTTACGCCGCGCAACCGCAGGGCGCCGCGCAGAAACCGGAAATTGCTCTCGACGTAATGGAATCGCGGATCGTCGGGGCAGTTGTCCCGCGTATCGCTGTCCTGATCGAATGCGAAAAGGCGTCCGTCGGGGCCCAGCGCCTCTAATATGCGCCGCGAATGGCCGCCGCCGCCGAACGTGAGGTCGACGTAGGTGCCGTCGGGCCGGATATTCAACGAACCGACCGACGGTTCCAAGAGGACAGGCGTATGGTATTGCGACATATCGGTGGAGGATGAAACGTCTCTTCGGGATCAAAGATAACGCTTTTTCGAAAAATTTTTACTATATTTGTTCTATTATTGATCGGGCCCTTGCATAAGGCCGCGGGCCGAAGCCCCCGCCGAGGCGGAAGCGGACATGCGGGTAAATCGCGGATACGGGCAAATGGATAACAGCGCAAACGGATGCCACAGATTGACATAGGGGCCGTGTTGGCCGAGAAAGCGCCTCGTGCGGCGCGTTGGATACCTCGTCCGTTGGTCGAGTGGCTGCGGCGCACGGTGCACGAGAAGGAGATCAATCATATCCTCGCGGAATATTGGACTTTGCCGCCGCAGGAGTTCATCCGCGCCTGCTTCCGCGATTGGAAGGTCGCCTACTCGGTGCAGGGGCTCGAACGGCTCGATCCGAAGGGGCGTTATCTGTTCGTGTCGAATCATCCGTTCGGCGGGATGGACGGCATGATGCTGGCCGACAAATTGATCGACCGGTTCGGCGACGTGCGCGTGGTGGTCAACGACCTGTTGATGCACGTCGAACCGCTGCAGCCGCTTTGGCTGCCGGTGAACACGCTCGGTGCGCAGAACGCCGAATATGCCCGTCGGATGGAGGAGGCTTTCTTCGGTGAGATGCCGATCCTGACCTTTCCGGCCGGACTTTGTTCGCGCCGCATCGCCGGACGGATCACCGACACCGAATGGAAAACGAACTTCTTGAAAAAGGCCTACGCTTCGCAGCGGCAGATCGTGCCGCTGTTCGTCGAAGGAAGGCTTTCGAACTTTTTTTATCGCTTCAGCCGGTTGCGCAAGTCGCTGGGCGTGAAGCTCAATATCGAGATGCTGTGGCTTCCGGACGAAATGTTCGCGCAGGCGGGCAGGCATTTCCGGATCGTCGCGGGCGACCCTGTACCCTTCTCCGAACTCCAGCCGCTCGGTTCGTTGCGCGAACAGGTCGAATATATACGCAAAAAGACCTATTTTCTGAAAAAAACGCTCGGCTCGCCCGCCGATTCCCGTTAAAAATCGTATTTTTGCAACGATACGCGACCGCAATCAGAATGGACAGCATGCAACAGGATGCCATAAAACCCATCGCCGCACCCGTCGCACGGGAGTTGCTGAAAGCCGAGTTGACCCCCGACCGGCGCGTTCGTGCGACGAACAAGGCCGCCAACGAAATCTATATCTTTTCGGCGGCCGATTGTCCTGCCCTGATGCGCGAAGTCGGGCGGTTGCGCGAGGAGGCGTTCCGTTATGCCGGCGGCGGCACGGGCCGCGAGGTCGACATCGATGCCGAAGATTTAGCCGAGGACGGTTATTTCCAGTTGATCGTGTGGGATCCCGATGCCGAGGAGATCGTCGGCGGCTATCGCTTTATCGTCTGCACGACCGAGTATCCGAAACATCTCTCGACGGAGCACTATTTCCGCTTCAGCGACCGGTTCCGCCGGAAATACCTTCCGTGCACCATCGAATTAGGCCGTTCGTTCGTGCAGCATGCCTACCAGCGGCGCCGGAATCCCAAGAGCATCTATGCGCTCGATAATCTGTGGGACGGCTTGGGGGCCTTGGTGGTGCTCAACCCCAAAGCGAAGTATCTTTTCGGCAAGGTTACGATGTACACCACCTACAAGGCCGTGGCACGCAATGCGTTGATCTGGTTTCTGCGCCGCTATTTCCCCGATCGCGAACGGTTGGTCGAGGGCATCCATCCGCTGACGCTGGATTTGGACGATCCCTACTACGAGCGGCTTTTCTGCGGCGGCAGCTACATGGAAAACTATCGGATTTTGATTCAGAAGGTGCGCGAGTTCGATGAGAATATTCCGCCGCTCATCCATGCCTACATGAATCTTTCGCCGTCGATGCGGGTTTTCGATACGGTTTCGAATCCCGATTTCGGCGATGTCGAGGAGACGGGCATCCTGCTGACGATCGCGGACATCTATCCCGAGAAACGGATGCGCTACACGCGCTGGAAGGGCTGGCGGGCCAATCTGAAACATCGCCGCGAGGAGTTTTCGGAGCGGTTGCGGGCCCATTTGGAGGGGTTGAAAAGCCCGTTCAAACGCGACTTGCACGACTGACTCTCCGAAAGGCTCGGTTTTTGTTTCGACCGAAGGCAGAAAACATCCGGAACTATGAAAAAATCGTGGAAATGGAGGACGCTGCTCCTCCTCGTCGGGGTATGGACGGCCGTCGGGCCGCTTTCGGCCCAAGTGCGTTTCGAAACGGTTTCGACCGATTCCGTGCGCCGGCTGGCGCAACAACAGCAAAAATTGCTCTTCATCGACCTCTATGCCGACTGGTGTCCGCCGTGTCGCGCGATGGAGCGCCAGGTCTTTTCGCGAAAAGAGGTGGGCGACTTCATGGCGAGCCGTTTCGTGGCCGCAAAGTACAATGTCGACCGGACGACGGGCCGCGAATTGCTGGGCGAATACGGCAGGGGTTCGATTCCGCTCTACCTGATCTTCGATACCGACGGCGATTTGTGGGGCCGTATCGAGGGGGCCGCGCCCGCCGAGGAGTTCATGGACAATCTGCGGACGGTGCTCGACCGCTATGACAAGGAGAAAAAGAGGCGTCCTTGATTCACCGGCCGATTTATCGCGGCGTGTAGACCACCTGCTTCGTCTCGAAGAAAGGTTCGCTGAAAAAATCCGAAATGGCGTAACGTTCCCATTTTTTGTTCGTTGCGGCTAATTCTTCCGTCAGGTCGCCGCCCTTCAGATAGAGAATGCCGTTGGGCAGCGTGCCGCGTTGTCCGCGTTCGATTTTGTCCCAGACCCATCGCACGAACTCGGGCATCGCCGTTACGGCCCGCGAAACCGCATAATCGTAACGCTCCGTGAGCGTCTCGGCCCGCAGCGATCGCGGGTCGATGTTTTTCAGCCCCAATGCCGACGCAACCCCTTCGACCACCGTGATCTTTTTGCGGATGGAGTCGACGGCCGTGAAATGCGTCTCCGGAAAGAGGATCGCCAACGGAACGGAGGGGAATCCGCCGCCGCATCCGACATCGAGAATCCGGGCTCCGGACTCGAATGCGCACACCTTGGCGATCGCTAGCGAATGCAGCACGTGGCGCAGGTAGAGTTGCTCGAAATCCTTGCGCGACACGACGTTGATTTTGGCGTTCCAGTCGGCATAGAGGTCGTAGAGCGCCGCGAAACGCTCTTTTTGCAACGGAGTCAGCCCGGGAAAGTATTTTATGAGGAGCTCCATGATCGATCAGGCCATTTTATACGGCAATCGCCTCGCCTTATTTTTCGTTCTGAATGAAACGGCACATCTGTTCGCGGGCCCGATGGATCTGGGTCTTCACGGTTCCCAGCGGCAGGGCTAATTTCGCGGCGATCTCCTCGTAGGAGAGTTCCTCGAAGAAACGCAGCCGGATCAGCTGCCGGTAGCGCGGGGAAAGCCGTTCGAGACAGCTTTCGATCTGGGTGCACTGCTGCCGGTTGATGATGCTCTCCTCGGGGGTCGGGGCCAGCGAAGCCGGCGCCATGAACCGTTCGTCGATGGAGAGCCCCTCCTGCCGCCGCCGGACGAAGTCGATGAACGTGTTGCGGGCGATGGTGTAGACCCATTGCCCGAAGGTGTAATCGGGGCAGTACCGGTGCAGATTGATATAGACCTTGATGAAGGTCTCCTGCAACAAATCGTCCGCGTCGCTCGTATGGCCGAGCCGCTGCACGAGCAGACGGCGTATGGCATCGCGGTAACGGTCGAACAGGTATTCGAATGCGGTGCCGTCGCCCGCGAGCACCAATTCGACCAACCGGCGGTCGTCGGCTACGATATAGTCGGCTATCTCCATACCCGAACGTCTTTGCGTAGGAGTGCGAGTGCGAGCAGGAACGAGCAGCAGGGGCTGAACAGGTCGTAGAGGAAATAGCCGAGCAGCAAGCCGGGTTCGCCGAGCCGTTTGGCAATGCGGCGCACCTCGACGAGCACCGTTGCGAACCGCAGGAGCAGCAGCACGGCAGCGGCGATTTTGAATTCGAACGGCATGACGGCCAGCGCGCAGATTGCGGAAACGAAAAACAATACGCGCGAACCGACCTCCCAGTGCAGGTAATTCTTGATATCCTGCGGATAGAATTGTTCGGCCGAACCGAAATAACGCAACCGGTCGAACCACCAGCCGAGGCCGCCCCATATCTTTTCGCGCATCGTAGCGCGCGGGGTCAGCACGATGCTCACGTTGTCGGGGGTCATGACCTGCTGCATGAACAGGTCGTCTTCGCCGATATTCATGTTGAGATGCCCGAATCCGTTGGCTGCGAAGTAGATTGTTTTGGTGAAACCGAGGTTGTGCAGCGTGCCGCGATAGGGGCGCGCCGCGATGGCGCGGGCGATCGGCGGCACGGCGTGCATCATCCGCCACGTCCGCATAAAGCTGTTTTTCAGCCCTTTTTCGCGTTCCATGCCGCAATATCCCACCACGATGTCGCCGCGCAGGAATCCCTTGGCCATGAACGACAGCCAGCGATCCGAGGTCGGGTAGGCGTCGGTCGAGGTGAAGATCATGCATTCGTAATGGGCCGATTTGATGCCGACGTTGAGGGCCATCTTGCGGGAGATGGGGAATCGCGGGTCGAGCAGGATTTTCGACGTATAGATTTGCGGAAACGACTTTTTCAGGCGAAGCAGATCTTCGTAGAAATCGTTGTCCTGCCCCACGTAGATGATGATCACCTCATAGGCGGGGTAGTTTTGGGCGAGCAGCAGGGGCAGCCGCTCCTCGACGAACGTATATTCTTCGGCGAACATCGGCACGATGACCGATACGGGCGGTTCCTTTTCGCGGACGGGGGTGCGGCGGTTGTTTTTGTAACCGGAGATGCGTCCGAACGAGAAGATATAATAATAGAGCTGTACGCAGAGCAGCAACAACAGGATTCCCGCCAGAGCGGCACCCTCCCAACCGTAACACGACAGAAACGTATCGAATAGTTGCATGGCAATAAAATATCCGCAAAGATACGAATAAGCGAGGGCAAATGCAAGTTTACTTGCATTTTGCCGAGGCGCCATATCTTCGGCGAAGCCAAAGATACAGAAAGCGTGAATACACCTGCCAATTCGATTCGGGGATAGAGCCGTATGGGGCTATTTGAAAAAATAACTTTTTTGACGGCGTTTTTCCTCCTGCGTGCGGGCCACGTAGACCCGTTCATGCGTATAGGGATTCTCGCCCGTATAGAACATTACGGACGAAAGGGTCATCGGCGTCGGGGTCAGATCCTGTACCTGTTCCAACGTGAAGTGCAGCCGTCCGAGCACCTTCTCCGACAGAGCCCGCATCTCCCGCTCCGTGCACCCGGGATGCGACGAAATGAAATAGGGAATCAACTGATAGGGCAGCCCCTCGCGCCGGCAAATGCGCTGGAAATCGGCATTCAGCTGCTCGAACAGCGCGAACGGCGGTTTGCGCATCAAGCGCAGTACCGACGCCTCGGTATGCTCGGGAGCGACTTTCAACCGGCCGGAGGTGTGGTATTTGAGCACCGTTTCGAGGTAAGGCTTGCCGTCGAACAGGTCGTAACGGATGCCGCTGCCGATGAAGGCCTTCTTGATCCCCTTGACCGCACGGATCTTCTCGTAGAGCTTCAACAGCGGGCTGTGGTCGTTGTCGAGATTGGGGCATCGGGAGGGATGCAGGCACGACGGCCGACGGCAGCGGCTGCACAGCGTCGTGTCGCGTCCGCCCATCCGATACATGTTGGCCGACGGCGCCCCGATATCCGACAGATAGCCTTTGAATCCGGGCATCCGCACGATGCGCTCCACCTCGGCGAGGATCGACCGCTCGCTGCGCGAGTGGATGAATTTGCCCTGATGCGCCGAAATGGTGCAGAATGAACACCCGCCGAAACATCCGCGATGAATGTTGACCGAAAACTTGATCATCTCCCAAGCCGGAATAGCCCCCTTGTTGCGATAACGCGGATGCGGCGCCCGCTCGTAGGGCAGATCGAACGAATGGTCGAGCTCCTCGGTCGTGGGTGTCGCATGGGGCGGCGTAACGACGACGAACCGGTCGCCGACGGCCTCGACGATCGTCGCATCGGGCGCCATCAGATTGCTTTGGGTCTCGATCTCGACGAAATTTTCGCCGAAAGCCCGTCGATCTGCCTGACATTGCTCGAAACTGTGCAGGCGGATGGTTTTCTCCGGGTCGAGCCGGTCGACATACGCCCGGTCGGCCAGGAACGCCACCTGCCGGATACGGCGCAACAGCTTGGCATTGTATCCGTTGCGCATGGCGCGCGCCACCTCTTGGATGACCCCTTCGCCCATGCCGTAGATCAACAGGTCGGCCCCCGAAGTCGCAAGCACCGACGGATGCAGCGAGTCGCTCCAATAATCGTAATGGGTCAGCCGCCGCAACGACGCCTCGATGCCTCCGATGACGACGGGAACGTGTGGGAACAACCGTTTGAGAATCTGCGTATAGACCGTTACGGCGCGGTCGGGGCGGAACCCCGCCTTGCCGCCGGGCGTATAGGCATCGTCGTGCCGCAGGCGCAGGTTGGCGGTGTAATGGTTGACCATCGAATCCATCGCACCGGCCGAAACGCCGAAGAAAAGCCGCGGCGTGCCCAATTTGGTGAAGTCGCGCAGGTCGTCGCGCCAGTTGGGCTGCGGCACGACGGCCACGCGATACCCCTCGGCTTCGAGCAGACGCCCGATGACGGCAGCGCCGAACGCAGGATGGTCGATATAGGCGTCGCCCGTGAAGAGGATGACGTCCAACTGTTCCCATCCGCGTTCGCGGACCTCCTTTATGCCGGTCGGCAAAAACATCTTTATTAACTGGTAAGGATCAGTATGTTATATTGGCGGGACTGACCGTCTTTGCTCTTTTGGCAGCCCGTTCATACGGGTCGGCAGCGAAGCAAGTCTCGTATAAGCACAGCCCAGGCTCCTCCGCATAGGGAACCGCCTTCAAAAGCGGCTCCGTCCCGCTTACAACGCTTGCACCGCCGATGAAGCGGTGTACCGCTCCCACTTGGCTAATAACTCCTTGAAATCGGCGGGCAGCTCGCTTTCGAACAGCACCTGCTCGTGGGTCGTCGGATGCTCGAAACCCAGCAGCCGGGCATGCAGCGCATGACGCGGCATCGCCGCGAAGCAGTTTTCGATAAACTGCCGGTATTTCGAGAAGGTCGTACCTTTCAGAATGCGGTCGCCGCCGTAGCGTTCGTCGTTGAACAACGGGTGGCCGATCCACGCCATGTGGACGCGGATCTGGTGCGTGCGGCCGGTCTCCAACCGACACTCCACGAGCGTTACATAACCGAAACGCCGCAGCACCTTCCAATGGGTTACGGCCCATTTCCCCTCCGAACCGTCGGCGAAAACGTACATTTTCTGCCGATCCTTGGGGCTGCGGCCGATATTTCCGGTGATGGTGCCCTCGTCCTCCTCGAAATTGCCCCACACCAACGCCACGTAGCGCCGCTGGATGGAGTGGTCGAAAAACTGCCTGCCCAAACGGGCCAGCGCCTGTTCGTTCTTGGCCATCACCAACAGGCCCGACGTATTCTTGTCGATGCGGTGCACGAGCCCTGCCCGCGTATTGCCCTCGCTGTACATCGGCAGGCTGCGCAGATGCCACGACATGGCGTTGACCAGCGTGCCGCTTCGGTTGCCGACTCCCGGATGCACCACCATGCCGGCCGGTTTGTCGACCAACACAATGTCCTCGTCCTCGTAGGGGATCACGAGCGGAATCTCCTCGGGCACGATCTCGTACTCGCGCCTGGGATAGGGCAGCACGATCTGAATCCGGTCGAACGGTTTTACGCGATAGCTGGACTTCGCTGCCGACCCGTTTACCAGAATGTTGCCGCTGTCGGCCGCCGCCTGAATGCGATTGCGCGAGCAGTGCGTCATGTGAGCCGTCAGGAACTTGTCGAGCCGCAGCAGCGACTGCCCCTTGTCGGCCGTAATCGCGAAGTGCTCGTAAAGCCCCGCGGCTTCATCGTCCTCGTCGCTCGCCGCACCCGCTTCGATTTCGGCCTCCTCGGGCAGAAGCTCATCGGCCGATCCGGCCTCCGGCCTGTTGCGCATCCCGTCCATCAATCGAAAAAACCTTCGTTATCGCCGCGGAATCCATCCGTTGCCGGTTCCGTCGCGGCATCCACGGCCTCCCGCAATGCCGCGGCCGCGATCGAATCGGCCCGCTCCTGTTCGGCCTGCAACCGTTCGGCCGCCAAAGCCTTGGCCGCTTTCTCGGCGGCTTTGAAATGTTCTTCGACCTTCTTCCGGTCGAGCGTCAACCGCAGATCGACCCGCGTACCGAGCGCAGCGGTCTGTTCGGCCGCAGGCGACTGGATATAGACGCCGGCCTCCCGCTGGTTCAACAGATCGATCCCCTCGTCGAATCCGATGCGCCCGACATTCAACCCCAACTCCCACAAACGGCTTTTCGCCTGTTTGAGCGAAAAACCGACGAGCATCGGGACGACCGCCGTATCGTTCTCGGGTTCGGCCCCCACGTAGAGCGTAATGCCCGAACCGATGCCCGCCTCGATTTTCGAATTTTCCGACACCTGTTTCCCTCCGCAGAACTCCTCCAGCACATAATTGGTGGCGATATCGGGACGATAGATCAATTCGGCGATCTCCAATCCGGCGATCTCCAACATGTTTTTGGCCTGCCGCAGCGACCGGCCGGCAACGTAGGGAACGGGTACTGTTTTTTCGCGGAACGAATTGATGGTCAAATAGATCGTTCGATCCGGCTTGACCTCGACGCCCCTTTCGGGCAGCTGGTCGAGCACGACGCCGCTTTCGTAGGTCGGCACGAACAGCGAATCGTTGACGGAAAGCCGCAGCTGGTTTTTATGTGCGACCCGTTCGGCTTCGTCGAGCCGCAGTCCCGTGAAGTCGGGCACCCGGCGTCGGGCGCCGTGCCGCGTACCTATCTGCATGACGAGATGGGCGGCCACGGCCATGATGAGGAGGGCGATGACGATCAGAACGATATTCCACAGCAGCGGATACTGCTGTCTGTATCGTTCGAGGAGGGTTCGGGAGGTTTGTTTCACGGACATAACGACGGGTTATTTGGGTGCCTTGCGGTAGAGGTACACGGCAATGCACAGATAGATGATATTCGGGAGCCACACGGCGAACCACGGCGGGAGGGCGCCGTTCTTGGCGAACTCGGTGAAGAAACGGTTGAACAGAATGTAGGAGAAACAGAGCGTGATGCCGATGCCGATATGCAGACCGGTACCGCCCCGCACCTTGCGCGAGGAGAGCGACACGCCGATCAGCGTCAGGATGAAGGTCGAAAGCGGATAGGCGAAACGCGAATGCCGTTCGACCTCGATGATGCCGAGCTCGTCGGAGCCTTTTGCGCGCTGCTGGGTCAGAAAGGCGTTGAGCTCCGCGATATTCATCGTCAGGATCAGTTCGCTGATACGGCCTAATTCGGTCGCCTCCAAATTGATCAGGGTATCGAGGTTGCGGTGTTGCGAGAAGCTCTCCATGCCCGTCGAATCGAACATTCGCTGCGTATAGCGCAGGGCCGTCCACCGTTTGGTTTCGGGATCGAAATGCACGTCGGCCGCCTCCAACGAATGGGTCATCGTCCCGTCGTCGTAATGCTCCAGTGCGAAGAACGAAGCCTGCCGGTTCTGCTCGCTGTATCCGCGGATATAGGCGAACGTTCCGGGGTCGATCTGGCGATAGATGTGCCGGTCGTAGGCGCCGTTGGTGCGGCGTTTGATGTACTGCTGCTCGAATCGGACGATGTGCTGCTGCGAAATGGGGATCAGCCAGAGGCTCAACACCAGCGACAGTCCGGCGATGATGACCGCCCCGAGAAAGTAGGGCCACATGAGCCGCCGGAACGACATGCCGCCCGAAAGCATGGCGATGATTTCGGTCTGATAGGCCATCTTCGAGGTGAAGAAGATGCAGGCGATGAAGGTGAACAGACCGCTGAACTGGTTGATGAAAAAAGGGATGAAATTCAGGTAGTAATCGAAGACGATCGCCTTGAACGGGGCTTTGAGCTCGGTGAAGTCGTCGATCTTCTCCACGTAGTCGAACGTTACCACGATGACGATGATCATGGCGATGGCGAAAAAGTAGGTCGACAGGAACTTTCCCAGTATGTAGCGGTCCAGAATTTTGAACCCGGGCGATTGCAGTTTCATGGTGTGCAAAGATACGAATAAGCGAGGGCAAAACCAAAACTTGTTTTGGTTTTGCCGAGCGGGAGTATCTTCGGCGCAGCCAAAGATACGAAAAAATCAGAGACGGCGCCCCAATTTGGCGGCCATCGCCTCTTTCCAAGGCAGAAAATCGCCGGCCGCAATGTGTTCGCGGGCCATCGACACCAGGCGCAGGTAGAACGCAATGTTATGCAGCGAGGCGATCTGCGCCGCCAGCATCTCGCCGCACACCGTCAGATGATGCAGATAGGCTTTCGAATAGCGTATGTCGACGAAGGCCGTGCCCTCGGGATCGATGGGCGAAAAATCGTCCTCCCACTTCTTGTTGCGGATATTGATGGTGCCCTCGGCCGTGAAAAGCTGGCCGTTTCGGCCGTTGCGCGTCGGCATCACGCAGTCGAACATGTCCACTCCGCGGGCGATACCCTCCAGAATGTTCGTCGGTGTACCCACCCCCATCAGGTAACGGGGCTTCTCCTTCGGCAGGACGGCATCGACCACCTCGATCATTTCGTACATTGTTTCGGTAGGCTCTCCCACGGCTAAACCGCCGATGGCATATCCGTCGGCCTCGTACTGCATCGCATGTTCTGCGGCCCGCACCCGCAGATCGGGGTAGGTGCACCCCTGTACGATCGGGAAAAGCGCCTGATAGTGGCCGTATTTGGGCTGCGTCCGGTGGTAACGGTCGAAACAGCGGTCGAGCCACCGCTGGGTCAGACCGAGCGATTTGGCCGCATATTCGCGCGGGGCGTCGCCCGGGGGGCATTCGTCAAAGGCCATCATGATATCGGCGCCGATGGTTCGTTCGGTGTCGATGACGCTTTCGGGCGTGAACAGATGCTTCGAGCCGTCGATATGCGACCGGAAATGGCAGCCCTCCTCGGTCAGCTTGCGGCAGGCGGCTAACGAAAAAACCTGAAAACCGCCGCTGTCGGTGAGCATCGGCCCCTCCCACGTCGAGAAACGATGTACGCCGCCGGCTTTCTCGATGATTCCCATACCGGGCCGCAGATAGAGGTGATAGGTATTGGCCAGAATGATCTGGGCCCGCGCCTCGTCGCGCACGTCCCGATGGAAAATCCCCTTCACGGTTGCGGCCGTGCCCACGGGCATGAAAATCGGCGTGCGGACGATGCCGTGATCGGTCTGCAACTCGCCCGCCCGGGCCTTCGAGGCGGGATCCTGATGCCGGATGGTGAATCGGATGCTCATAACGGCGGCAAAAGTAGTCGTTTTTTCAGAAAAATCCTAACGGACAGGGTGCTGTAAACGCGATACGCGGCCGGTGCGCTCGGCAAAACAAAAAAAGTTTTGTTTTGCCCTCGCTTATTCGTATCTTTGACTCGATCAGAATAATGCTATGTTACGAAAACTTCGAATCGTGCTCGCCGCCCTCTTCTTTGCGGCCGTAACGCTCCTGTTCCTCGATTTCACCGGAACGCTGCACGGCTGGCTCGGCTGGACGGCCCGAATCCAATTCCTGCCTGCGCTGTTGGCCCTCAATTTCGGGGTCGTGCTGCTGCTCGTTGCGTTGACCCTGCTCTTCGGACGGCTCTATTGTTCCGTCATCTGTCCATTGGGCGTGATGCAGGACATCGCGGCGTGGTTCGGCCGCCGCGGAAAAAGACGGAAGTTCCGCTATGCCTATTCACCTGCGAAAAACGGGTTGCGTTACGGCGTGCTGGCGCTTTTCGTCCTCGCGCTCGTCGCCGGTGTCGGTTCGTTCGTGGCCCTGCTCGCCCCGTACAGCGCCTATGGACGCATCGCATCCAATCTGTTCGCTCCGATCTGTCGGTGGGGCAACAATCTGCTCGCCTGGTTCGCCGAACGGGCCGACAGCTATGCCTTTTATTCGACCGACGTGTGGCTGCGGTCGCTTCCGACCTTCCTGATCGCACTCGCGACTTTCGTCGTGCTGGTTGTTCTGGCCTGGCGCAACGGTCGCACCTATTGCAATACGATCTGTCCGGTGGGAACGGTGTTGGGTTTGCTGTCGCGTTATTCGCTGTTCCGTCCGGTCATCGACACCGACAAGTGCAACGGCTGCACACGCTGCTCGCGCCGATGCAAGGCTGCCTGCATCGATGCGAAACGCCATACGATCGACTATTCGCGCTGCGTTGTCTGCATGGATTGCCTCGATGCCTGCGCCCAAGGGGCCATCAGCTACCGCCGACGCACGAAGCAGCCGGTCGCCGATGCCGTTGCAGGGTCGGCCGTCGACGTTTCGCGCCGCCATTTTCTGACGGGTGCCGCCTTGTTAGCCGGTGCTGCGGCTGCGAAGGCCCAGGAAAAGAGGGTCGACGGCGGGCTGGCGGTCATTCTCGATAAGAAGGTGCCGCATCGGGCGACGCCCGTCGTACCGCCCGGAGCGCAGGGACTTTCGCATCTCGCTCGCCATTGCACCGGCTGCCAGCTCTGCGTCGCGGCTTGTCCCAACGGCGTGCTGCGGCCCTCGACCCGTTTGGAGGTGTTGATGCAGCCCGAAAGTTCCTACGAACGCGGCTACTGCCGTCCGGAGTGCACGAAGTGTTCGGAGGTTTGTCCTGCGGGGGCCATCTTTCGCATTACGCCCGAGGAGAAATCGGCCATCCGGATCGGTCGTGCCGTGTGGGTGAGGGAGAACTGCATTCCGCTGACCGACGGCGTTTCGTGCGGCAACTGCGCGCGGCACTGCCCGACGGGAGCCATCCGGATGGTCCCGTCCGATGCCGCGAACCCCGATGCGCCGAAGATTCCCGTAGTGAACGAGGAGCGCTGCATCGGATGCGGTGCCTGCGAGCATCTTTGTCCGGCCCGGCCGTTCAGCGCGATCTACGTCGAAGGGGATCGGGTGCATCGTACGATTTGATGAATTGCGAAAAAACATGAAAACGGATAAAAAAATCACCCGGCGCGAATTTTTGAAACGCTTGGGGGCCGGTGCGGCCGTAACATCGGCGGCGTTGGCGACCGGATGCACCCCGAAACGGGCGACGACCGCGTCGCTCAACGAGGTGCCGTCCGGCGGCATGACCTATCGAACGAATCCCACTTCGGGCGATCGCGTGTCGCTGCTCGGGTTCGGCATGATGCGCCTGCCGATGGTCAGCGCCCGTGAGAGCGGCACAGGCGAAGAAGCGATCGACCAGCCGATGGTCAACGAATTGGTGGACTATGCGCTGGCGCACGGCGTCAACTATTTCGATACGTCGCCGGCCTATTGCCAGGGGCTGTCGGAACGGGCCACCGGCACGGCGCTGAAACGCCATCCGCGCAGCGAATATTTCATCGCGACGAAACTTTCGAACTTCTCGCCCGACACGTGGAGCCGCGCGGCGTCGATGCAGATGTATCGCAATTCGTTCAAGGAGCTGCAGGTGGATTACATCGACTACCTGTTGTTGCACGGCATCGGCATGGGCGGCATGGAGGCGCTGCGGGGCCGTTATTTGGATAACGGGATGCTCGATTTCCTGGTCGGGGAGCGCAAGGCGGGCCGCATCCGCAACCTCGGATTCTCCTACCACGGCGATATCGAGGCATTCGATTGCCTTCTGTCGCGGCACGACGAGTACAAGTGGGATTTCGCCCAGATTCAGTTGAACTACTTGGACTGGAAATACGCGAAGCAGATCAATTCGCGCAACACCGATGCCGAATACCTCTACGGCGAGTTGTCGAAACGGGGCATTCCGGCCGTCATCATGGAACCGTTGTTGGGCGGGCGTCTGTCGAACGTGCCCGACAACATCGTGGCGCGGCTGAAGCAGCGCGCGCCCGAACGGAGCGTGGCGTCGTGGGCCTTTCGGTTCGCCGGTTCGTTCCCGGGCGTCCTGACCGTATTGAGCGGCATGAGGGTGATGGAGCATTTGCAGGACAATCTGCGCACTTACAGCCCGTTGCAGCCCTTGACCGACGACGAGTTAGGCTTCCTGCAACAGACGGCGACGCTGATGATGCAATACGAGACCATCCCCTGCAACGATTGCAAATACTGTATGCCCTGTCCCTACGGACTGGACATTCCGGCCATCCTGCTGCACTACAACAAGTGTCTCAACGAGGGGGCGATCATCGACGACCCGCAGGACAGCGCCTATCGTCGGGCCCGCCGCGCCTATCTGATCGGTTACGACCGGTCGGTGCCGAAGCTGCGGCAGGCGAGTCATTGCATCGGATGCAACCAGTGTTCGCCCCATTGTCCGCAGCGCATCGACATTCCGCATGAGCTGCGTCGGATCGACGCCTACGTCGAGAAGTTGAAGCGGAATAAATAGGGAATCACCTTTACGGTACGGGGTCGTATCCGCTTCCGCCCAACGGATGGCAGCGCGACAAGCGTTTGACGGTGAGCCATAGCCCTTTCAGCGGGCCGTATTTGCGGAGCGCCTCCAACGCATACTGGGAGCAGGTCGGCGTGAACCGGCACGCAGACGGGAACAGCGGCGAGAGGCACAGCTGGTAAAACCGCACCGACGCGATCAACGGCCATGCGCAGATTCGCTTAAAGCCGTTCGCCGATCGTTTCCAGAATTTTTCGGACTGCACGGCAGATCGTTTTGTAGGGCAGCACCTCTTTCGAGGAGTAGACGAGCGCCAGATCGAGATTGACCGGTACGATACCGGCAAGCAGTTGTTTTTGAAGCCGATAGGCCTCTTTTGTGCGGCGGCGCAGCAGGTTGCGCTTGGTGGCCCGTTTGTGGAAGCGTTTCGGCACCGAAAAGAGCACCTCCACCGTCGGCAGCGCATCCGTCTCGGCGAACCACACGTATCGGAAAGGGAATACGAAGCCGCTTTCGCCCTGCTCGAAGAGTCGTCGCACGGCTCCGAACGAACGAAGCCGTTCCGTGCGGGATAGCGAGCGGTCGGACATGGGCAGGCTGTTATTTTCGATGCGTTTGCACGCTGTTACTTGTGCGGTTTGGCGGATTTCGGCGACGCCGCAGCCGATTTGCCGGACGCGGCGGTCTTGCCGGATGCAGCCGTCTTGCCGGGTTGGGCGGCGGAGCGTTTGGCCATTTTGTGCGCTTGGGTGCGGAGGAACTCCTCCTTGCGGGCGTCGACGGTCAGCGATACCGGTTCGACGGTCTCGCCTTTCTGCACCTTGTCGAGATAGATGTCCACGGCCTTCACCATCGACGGAGCCTGCGGCGTGGGCGCATTGGCCCGAACGGTGATTCCGGCATCCAGGGCCGCCCGCAGGGTTCCTTCGCCGAAGACCGCAATGGCCGGCAGCTGATCCGTGCCGAATTTGGCGATCAGCGCCCTGACATCCGACGGCGAGTAGAGCGCCAACAGCTCGTATTCGACGAGATTCACGGCGTGGAGATCGCACGCTTCGGTGCGGGCCAGAATGACCGAATCGACCGACAGCCGCAGTTTGGCTAACGTTTCGGGCAGTTCGGGACGGTGCGGTTCGCTCAAAGCGAGCAGGAATTTTTCCTCCTTGTGCTTGATGATCAACTCAACGAGCGAAGTGAACGACCCGTCGGCGAACGAAATTTTGCGTTTGCGGTAGACGATGTATTTTTGCAGATAGAGCGCCACGGCCTCCGTCTGGCAGATGTATTTCATCGTCTCGGGAACGGTAATCCGCGCCTCTTCGCAAATATGGAAAAAACTGTCGACGGTCGTGCGGGAGGTGAAGATGACGGCCGTATGGGTCAGTATCTCGATGCGCTGCGAACGGAACTCCTTGAGCGAGACGCCCACCACGCGGATGAAAGGTTGGTAGACGATTTCGGTGTCGTATTTCCGGGATAATTCGTGGAACGGCGATTTTTCACTGTTCGCCGGTTTCGGCTGGGAAATCCAGATTTTTTTCTTAACTGTTTCCAAATCTGCTCGTTTTTACGTTGTTCGGTCGCTTCACCTCACGGCGAGCTGCCATAACAGGCTGACCGGGAATAGTTCGACGCTGCAAAGGTACAAAATCCAATGGATAATCGAAACTTTTTTGGAAAGAAAGAGGGTCAGTGTCTCTCTGACATACAAGAAAAGCGTAACGGCCAATTCGATGACGATCAAGCCGAACCAGAGCAGGCTCGCAGGCTGCGGGCAGAGCGTGAAGAGCAGCAGGGCGGGGGTAACGACCACGACGGCGCCCGAAAAGTAGAGTTTGCGCAGCTGGCGCAGTTGGGTGATGAGCGGCTGGGTGAGGGTGAGCGCTCCGACCAGGCGCAGCAGGCTCCATTGATAGCCGATGACGAGCAGGAAAAGGGCCGAGACCGTGAGACTCAAAAGAGCGGCCGTCGCGAAGGAGAAGCGGCCGGACGGAAGATCGGCGACGAGCGGCCGGCCGTATTTCACGGCGAGGATGCCGATGAAAAGGATGCCGATGGCGGCGGTCGTGCGCATGAATCGGGCGTAGCGGCTGCTGCCGGACTCCTCGGAATGCCGATTGTCCGAATGCGGATTGCGGAAAATGCGGCTCAACAGCGTGCGGATGTCGGGCAGATTGTGATAGATCAGCAGAACGTAGACGACGGCCAGCAGCAGGAGAAATCCCTGAAACAGGGCATTGTCCGTCAGCGGCCGTTCATTGGGCGTGCCGTGCGGCGGTTGGACGAGGGTCGATTGCTGACCGTAGACGGTCGGGGCGAAGACCTCGGTGCAGGGCGGCGACAACCGGCGGGCGGGCACGCGGCGTTCGATGGCCCGCAGCGAATCGGGCGTGCAGTACACGCGGAACGGGTATTCGTGCGAACGGTCGACCGCCTGCCGGAGCGCCGGACTGTCGGTCGGAGCCGCAGATTGGTTCGGCATCGCCGAAACCTGCCGCAGCGTATCGGTCGAAGGCTCGTTCATCCTGCGAAGAATCTTTTCAGCGTGATGCGGATGGTCGTCCCCTTCCCGGGCTCGGAGTCGACGACGGCGATGCGTCCCGAATGGTAATCCTCGACGATGCGCCGCGACAGCGACAGACCGAGCCCCCAGCCGCGGGTCTTGGTCGTGAATCCGGGTTCGAAGATGCGTTTCCAGTTGCTTTTCGGAATACCCTTGCCGGTGTCTTTGACGTCGATCATCACCTGTTTGTCATTCGATGCGATGCGCACGTCGATGGAGCCGTGGCCTTGCAGGGCATCGAGCGAATTTTTCATCAGATTCTCGACCACCCATTCGAACAGGGCCGCGTTGACGTTGGCCTGCACCGGCGCGATGGCCAATCCGTTGTAGCCGAGCGTTACGTTGCGCGGAATCCGCTTGCGGAAGTACATGACCGATTCGCCGACGATTTCGTTGATATTGGCCGGTGCGAGGGTCGTCTCGGAGCCGATCTTCGAGAATCGGTCGACGATCTTCATCAGATGGGTCAGGTCTTTGTTCATCTCCTCGACGGCGCTTGGGTCGATCTCCTGCGCGCGCAGGTATTCGATCCATCCCAGGAGCGACGAGGTCGGCGTGCCGAGCTGGTGGGCCGTCTCCTTGGCCAAACCGATCCAGACGCGGTTCTGTTCATCCTGTTTCGAGGAGCGGAACGCGATATAGCCCAACAGAATGAAAGTCGTGATGACTAACAGCTGGACGTACGGAAAATAGAAGAGCGATTTGAGCAGGTTGGAACGTCCGTAGAAGATGATGTGGTAGTGGTCGGCGCTCCACAGGAAGCGGATCGGCAGCGGCGTGTTCTCTTCGGTGAAGCGGTCGATGCGGCGGCGCAGCCGATCGGGGTGTGCGAGGATGCGTTCGGGCACCAAATGGGACTGGAGCACCTGCAGATTTTCGTCCGTGATGATGAACGGGATATTGTTGCCGTTCGACATGATGTCCTGCACCAGCGGATCGTTGAGCGAACCGCCCAGCACATCGCGGTTGACGCGCTCCATCGCATGGGCCCACAGCGCCACGTCGTGCTGCTCCTTCTCCTTGAGGCGCTGCGCCATCTTGTTGGTGTAGATGATCGACAGCGCGCCGAGCAACACCCCGACGATGATGACCACCACCCGATTGCGGAACGAGAATATGTTGCGGCGCAGTTTCATTCGCGGTTATTTTCGTTCGGTGTCCTGTTCGGTCGTGATGCGGCGGTATTCGGCCGTGTCGCGCAGCACTTCCACGGCCCGCGCGATCTCCTTGTCGTTCGTCAGCGAATGGGCGATAACGCCCGCCGTGTAGCCGTGCCGCTGTACGATGTCGCGGTTGATCGATTCGATGATCTGCTCCCGGTAGGTCTCCAAATTGGTTTGCGTGTCGTCTTTCAGCTCGGATTCCATGCGCTCCAACTGTTCCGCAACGTCGCCGAACCGGTCGTTGGCGGCCGCTTCGCGCAGGGACTTGAGAGCCCGCCGCGTATCCGATTCATAGGGCACCTGTTTGTCCTTCATGAAGTCGGCGAAGTCGGCGTAATCGGCCTCCGTGATCGAGAAACGGTTCAAGTCGGCCGGCGCTTCGGGATGGCGCCGCGTATAGTCATCGCCGAAGTCCTCGATGAATCCCAACGCATAGAGCGTTGCGGCGAAACGGCTGATATACTCCGGTTCGGTGCGGATGTCGGGCATGATGCCGCCCCCGTCGTAGACCTTGCGGCCCGCACGGGTCGTGAACTCCGAAATCAGCGAATCGGGAACCGTGTGGATGGACTTCTGCTGCGAATGCGAATAGTCGATCGCCTGGATGCAGCGTCCCGACGGAATGTAGTATTTGGCCGTCGTGAGTTTCAGCATCGTGTTGTACCCCAACGATTTGGGAGACTGTACAAGTCCCTTTCCGAAGCTGCGCTGACCGATCAGTACGGCACGGTCGAGGTCTTGCAGCGAGCCGGCGGTAATTTCGGCCGCCGAGGCCGAATTGCCGTTGATGAGCACCGCCAGCGGCAGGTCGGGCAGGATAGGTTCCGATGCGGTGCGGTACGTCTGTTTCGAATCTTCGGTGCGCCCTTTCGTGCTTACTACTTCGGTGCCTTTCGGTACGAACAGGCCCAGAATTTTGATTGCTTCCTGCATGATGCCGCCGCCGTTCGACCGATAGTCCAGCACCAGCCCTTTCAGTTCGCCCTCGCTGCGCAGTTTCGCGATGGCCGCCTGCATCTCTTCGTAACAGCCTTCGGTGAAGTCGCTGTGGTGAATGTAGCCGATGCCGTCGCCGATCCATCCGGCATAGGGAACGCCCGGTATGGCGATCCGTTCGCGGCGGAGGGTCGCCGTCTCTTCGCTGCCGTCGAGATGACGCACGGTTACCTTCACCTTGCTGCCGGGTTCGCCTTTGAGACGTTTCGAGACCTCCTCGGTCGTGAATCCCGCCGCCGATTCTCCGTCGATAGCTAAAATCAGGTCGCCGATTTTCAGCCCCGCGCGGTCGGCGGGCGAGTTTTCGTAGGGCTGGGCGATGCGCACGTAGTCCTCCTTCTGCCGGATGATCGACCCCACGCCGCCGTATTTGCCGGTCGTAAGCACTTCGAAGTCGGACATCTCCGATTCGGGGATGAACTCCGTGTAGGGGTCGAGGTCGCGCACCATCCCTTCGGCGGCACCGGCCATCAGCACGTCGGGGTCGACGGGATCGACGTAGCTGACCGACAATTCGCGCATCATGTTGACCAACAGCTCCATGTTGCGGCCGAGACCGAAGTCGTTGCGACCGGCGAAAATCGTGCAGGCGGCTATCGCGATGACCGCTGCCGCCGTGATCCAATAGCGTTTATTTGCTCGATCGATCTTTTTCTTTTCCATATTCGCAGACCGTTTGTTTTTGGGTCGTTATTCTTTTGGGTCGTAGGGTGCGCAGCAGGCGTCCCAGTGGTACAGGACGCGGCAAACGCCGAGACGGTGGCCCTCGATGCGGAGCCGGCCGTCTTGCGGCACCGCCTGGATTTCATCGTCGAACAACAGCCGCAGCCGTCGTCCGAAACTGCGCGGGCGGAATGTCATTCCGTCCGGCCCCTCCCCGGCAAGCTCGTATCCGGCTTCGCGGAACGCGTTGAGCGCGCACTGTTTACCGTCTTTGGCGAGGTCGCACGAAACGACCCGTGCGACGAACGTCAGTTTCGGATAGACTGCGGCGAAAAGGGCGAGAAAGCCGAACAGCACGGCGAACCGGTGCCAGTCGTTCCACGATGCGGCGGCCGTGCCGGTCGCGACCATCGCGGCAATCGACAACAGCGCCAATACGCAGGCTGCGCAGAAGAATTTGACGGAATGTACCAAGTATCTCATCTTTATGCAAAAAATAACCATGTCTCATTTTACACCGGGCAGCTGTGTACCACCGGGTGCGACCCGCAAGGCGGCGCGGCTGGAATTACCGCAAGGGCAGCTTCGTATAAATTGCCTGGCACCGAATCGAGTCGGCGGGCGTATTTACATCGCTGTCGGCCGTGCCGCCTGCGACAATGCCGCCACCGCATCGGCGACCTGTTCCATCTGCCATTTCGGGGTCGACGTCGCGCCGCAGATGCCGACCGAACGGACGCCCTCGAACCACGCCGGATCGAGCTCCGACGGCTCCTCGATTTGGCGGCTGTGCGGATTGGCCCGTCGGGTTACCTCGAACAGAACCTTGCCGTTCGACGACTTGCGTCCCGAGACGAACAGCACCGCATCGAACCGGCTGGCAAATTCGGTCAGATACTGTTCGCGTCCGGACACTTGCCGGCAAATCGTGTCGTCCAACCACACTTGCGCGGGATCGGCCGCCCGACGCCGCATCTCCTCGCCCAACTCCTCGAACAACGCGATGCTCTGCGTCGTTTGCGACAGAAAATAGATGGGCCGGGCGAAGTCGATCGTCTCCAAATCCTGCCGCCCTTCGATCACGAGCGTCGGTTCCTCGACCTGCCCCGTGAGCCCCACCACCTCGGCGTGGCCCCGTTTCCCGAGGATGACCACCTGGCCGTCGACCGGATGCATCCGTTCGTGCGCATGTATCACCCGCTTCTGGAGCCGTGCGACCACCGGACAGGTGGCGTCGATCAGGTCGATATCCAACCGGCGGGCGGCCGCATAGGTCGTCGGCGGTTCGCCGTGCGCCCGAATGAAGAGCCGGCAGCCGCCCAATCGGGGCATGTCGTTGTGCGTTACGGTGTGCAGGCCCAGCCGTTCGAGCCGCTGCACTTCGATCCGGTTGTGCACGATATCGCCCAACGAATAGACCGTACCGCCTCCTGCGAGGGCCTTTTCCGCCTCCGTGATCGCTCGGACGACGCCGAAACAGCATCCCGATTTATCGTCGATTTCGATCTTCATGCCCGTTGCGCCTCCGCGCCGGAAACGCCTGTTCGTTTCGAATACTCCTCCATAAACCACGCCATCTGCTCCTCCACGGTCATGCGGCTGTTGTCCAATACCACGGCATCCTCCGCTTGGCGCAGCGGCGAAAGGGTCCGGCCCATGTCGGCTTTGTCGCGTTCGCGGACATTGCGTTCGATCGTCTCCAACGACACGTCGTCGCCTTTGGCTTTCAGTTCGTCGTAGCGGCGGCGGGCCCGCACGGCCGGATCGGCGGTCATGAAGATTTTCAGCTCGGCATCGGGAAAGACCACCGTGCCGATGTCGCGGCCGTCCATCACCACGCCCCGCCGGCGTCCCATCTCCTGCTGCATGGCCACCAACTTCCGCCGCACGGCGGGGATGGCGCTCACGCCGCTCACGCAGTTGCTCACCTCGATGGTGCGGATCCGGCCCTCGACCCGGTCGCCGTTGACATAGATGTCGCTGGCGCCGCGCTCGGGGTTGAAGCGGAACGCAATGGCGATTTCGTCCAACAGCCCTGCGACGGCCTCTTCGTCGATGATGCCCGACCGGATGGCCCCGTGTTCCAGTGCATAGAGCGTTACGGCGCGGTACATGGCGCCCGTATCGATGAAGATATAGCCTAACCGGGCGGCGATGCTTTTGGCGAACGTGCTCTTGCCGCACGACGAAAATCCGTCGATGGCTATGATGATTTTTGGTTGTTTAGTGTCCGACATTGGGAAAAATGGCAAAAAAGGTCGATAAAATGGTGTAGACGCCCAACAGCCCGATGAGCAGTCCGGCGACGTGGTTGATCGTGAGCATGTGGCGCGGACGGAAGCGGCGGCGGAACAGATTGATGACGAAGGCTAACAGCGTCCACCAGGATGCGGCGCCGCCGAAGAATCCGGCGATGGTGAACGCGGCTAACACGAAGCTGTTGAATCCGTTGCCGGTCATCTCGGCGCCCGAAATCTTGAAGATGGCGAAGAAGGTGAGTATGTAGGGGATCACCAGCACGAAATTGGCGAGGGTGAAACCGAAAATCGACGCGAAATCCTGCCACAGCGAACTCTTGCCGGCGCGGTTGCGGCGGATCTGCGGCACGGGGTTCTGCGAGAAGATATAGACGCCGAAGATGACGACCAGAATGCCTGCGACGACCCGCAGCAGGGTGCTGTACTGTTCGATGCTGGCTTGCAGCAGCGAGTAGAAAAACAGCGCGAACATGGCCATGAACGTATCGGCGCAGGCGACGCCGAATCCCGAGACGATGCCCGAACGCCGGCTCTTGGAGAGCGTGCGCTGGATGCACAGCACCGCTACCGGGCCGACGGTGATCGACGCAGCGATCCCGACATAGATGCCGCGGAAAAGCACTTCAACGAATTCGAATCCCATATACAGTCAGCAGCGAAGCCGGATTTAGGAAACAAAGGTACTCAAAAATTTCCTATTCGGACGTCGGCGGCGAAAATGTGTTGATATTTTATCGAAAACTTTGTGGAATCGGCCGGACAGGCGGATCGCGAACCGATTAAATTTGCAGCATCTAACAGACCGGTTTATGGCAGATATGAAACAATTCGGGCTCGATGTCGAGTTGAGCGCCGAGGTGGCGCAGGGAAATTATTCGAATCTGGCGATCATATCGCACTCCTCTTCGGAATTCATTCTCGATTTCGCGACGGTGTTGCCCGGCGTCGAGAAAGCGCGGGTCAAGAGCCGCATCATTCTCACGCCCGAACATGCGAAACGTCTGTTGCGGTCGTTGCAGGAGAATATCGTGCGGTACGAATCGACGATCGGGAAGATCGAAATTCCCGTGCCGCAGTCCGCTCCCGACGGCGGCCCCAAAATGGGCCAGGCGTGAGGCCCGCCCCGTTTGAACGGGGTTCCCTATGCGGTGGAGCCTGATTACGGTTCAGATTGTCATCTCCGCTGCCGCGCCTTTTGAATGAGCCGGCCTAATAGAAATGCGGCTCTGTGAGCCGTGCGGGCCGAAGCCTCCGCCCGCGGAGGCTTCGGCCCGCCTATTGGCGTCCTCCGCAGTCTTCGTCTCGCGCCGGTTCCTGTCCGACCTTGCGAAGCCTTAATCGAAACAGTGGGCAGCGAAGATGACTTTCAAAAGCAATCGGAGGTTCCAACGCATAAGGAACGCCTTTCAAAAGGCGCAGCGAAGATGACTTTCAAAAGCAATCGGAGGTTCTGCCGCATTAATAAAAGATGCCTTTGGGAGCAAAGAGGGCATAACCGAAACTGAACATGAGATACATGTTTTTCCAGTTGCGCAGATCGTATTTCGTCAGGCTCAAACTGACCGGCCCGATCGGGGTGTGGTAGACGAACGACGCATCCACGATATAGTGCATCTGCCGGTTCTCTCCGGTGTAGCGCAGGAATTGCGGATCGTTGTCGCGGCGTTCGCGGTACATGGCATAGAATCCCGTGCGGAAGAAACAGTTGGAGAGCAGATCGAACGTCGGCATCACGCCGCCCGCCACGAACCGTTTGCCGCGCAGGGCCGGCAGGTAGATCATCCGCGTATGCGGCAGCGGGGCATAGGCCGGCATCGACAGGAGCGTCGCGCCGTTGCAGGTGAAATGCGGATGATTCGTGATGACCGCATCGAGGTTCAGCCCGAGCGAAAACCAGGTACGCTGCGGCAGATCGAGGTATTTGTCCCACGTCAGCCGGGCGCCGAACCATTGCCGGTGTATTTTCGAACGGAATCCGCCTTTGTTCATCGGTTCGAACTTGTCCCTGCCCGTTACAAAGATGCCCGAAAGCTGCAGATCCGAACCGCGCCGCGAATGGATCATCCGGTCGAGCGTGCTGCGTTTGACGGCGGCCATTGCTCCGAAATAGGTGAAACGGCTGTGGTCGGTTTCGTCGCCTTGGAATTCGTCGGCCGCATAGTGGTAATTGACGTGGCCGAGATTGGTTCGCAGCAGAAAGAAACTGCGGTGGGTCAAGGGCATACCGAGCCCGAGCGAACCGTAGAGACCGCTCTCCTTGACATGCAGGGCGTCGGTTACCTCGGTCAGGTTGCCGAAATTGCCGTGCATGAGGTCGTGGGTGTGGAAATTGAAGCTGTAGTCGAGAAACAGCGGTTTCCAGGCATAAAAATCGGTGCGCCCGCCCAAGGAACCCCAGGTATAGAGCGGCCCGGGGAAGAGGTCGGCGCCCCATGTTTGGGCGACACGCCCGATCGAGTGGTAGTTCAGCCCGATATACCCCATGTTGAAGGCGGTCGACGAAATGTTGCCGCCGACCGCAATCTTGAAATTGGGCTTCGTCTGGAAGCGGGCCTCGAACGCATAGCGGCGTGTCTGCGGATTGTAGACCGCATGGGGAAAATCCATCGTGAAATCGCCGTTGGCCAGCACCTCGTAGAGCTTGTCGCGCAGTTGGTCGAATCCCATCGCCCGCTGCCGGCCCGTCGATTTGCGGTCGACCTGCATGAAGTCGCGGATGTATTCGCGCTGCGGCTGGGTGAGCCCCTCTATCCGATAGTCGTCGAAGATCAGCGGCGGGCACTTTTCGCGAAAGGTTTCGCGACGGATCGCGATTTCGGCGGGCGTCGACCGGGCGTCGACTCGTTGCAAAATTTCGGGCATCTTGGAGAGGGCATCGGTGTAGCCTGCGTTCATGGTCTCCTCGGCCCGATCGAAATCGAGCATACCGACGTCCACTGCGCGGGCGATGCGGATGCTGCGACCCTCGGGCAGCGAATAGTCGGTCTCCTGCATCGCCAACAGGAAAGCCTGATCCATCAGGCTGTTCTGCTCGCTCGGACGGGTGTTGCCCGAGGTGCAGATGCTGCCGATAATCAACGCGGGGCGGTAACTTTCGTCCAACGCCTTCCACGGGAAATTGTCGTAGACGCCGCCGTCGTAGAGCAGCATCGAATCGCGCGTCATCGCCTTGAAGACCAGCGGAATGGACATCGAAGCGCGGACGGCCTCGCTCAATTCGCCTTCGCGCAGAACGACCGGCCTGCGGGCGTTCATGTCGCTCGCCACGCAGAGAAACGGCACCATCAACCGGTTGAAATCGCCGTCCGAAGCGGCGGTCGCCGGTGCGAAGAGCCCGACGAGCGCCATGTCGATCTGGGTCGACGAGAGCAGGTTGGTCGGAGACTGGAAGATACGGCTGCCTTTGCGGAAGTCGAGCCGAACGTTGATGAACGAGGGCGATTGGCCGTATTGGCGGTAATAGGCGAGGTAGCGGTTGGGGTCGATGCGCCCCGATACCCACTCCTTCACGGCGCCCGACGCGACGATGCGGCGCATCTCGGCCGGCGAGTATCCGGCGGCGTACATTGCCGCGATGATGGAGCCCATCGACGTGCCGGCCACGTAGTCGATGGGGATGCCGTACTCTTCGAGCGCTTCCAATACACCTATATGATAAAGACCTTTGGCGCCGCCGCCGCTCATCACCACGCCTACGCCGCCCGTTGCCGGTTTTGCGACGGCAGGGCGGTTCCGCAGCGAATCGGCGGGCATCTCCGTCGTTTCGCAGAGGACGATCGGCCGGTTCGCTGCGGCGGATGCGGCGGATGCGGCCGGATACGTCGGCAGGGTCGGCAGCAGGGCCGCTCCCCAGAGCAGAATATGCGATGGACGGAGGCGCATAACGGGTCAGGCTTGTTCGGCGGCCGGACGGTCGACCCGCAGCTCGAGCGAAATGCCCGACCATTGGTTGATGAAGAGGCGTTCGCTGCGGAATCGGTGTCCGTCGTAGGCGATTTTCAGATCGAGAGCGAAAGGCTTCGTCGTCTCGATGTCGTTGTTTTGCGGAAGCGTGTGCGGGATGACGTAGACGTAGAGCAGCAGATGGTCGCACGGTTGCGTTTCGAGCGTCAGCCGCCGATCGGGCGCCACGTTCGCGGGACGCTCGGCGGGGCCCGCTCCGACGTCCGCCACGTGCGATGCGGCCGATGCGAAGTCGATCCGTGTGCCGACGGCGTCGAAACATCCGCCCATCAACACGGCGTTGTACCGCCACCAGCCCTCGAACCGGCTCGCGATTTCGATGGAGAATCCCTTTTTCATAGGGGCAAAGATAGAGAAAAAATCGCGTTCGGCGATCAGGCAGGATAATTGCAGCAGTCGTTCCGGCGGAAATGTCCGGAGCGGCGAAAAAAAGGACGTTCCGGCCTATGAACCGGCACGCGCTTCATTCCGAACGAGTTTCTAAAAAATTATCTAATTTTATTTGCGCGGGAACGAGAAAGTATGTACTTTTGCGCTGTGAAAAAAATAACGGTGAATTTTTCCAAATTAAAACAAACAATAAAATTATGGCAACTATCAAAATCGGTATCAACGGTTTCGGCCGTATCGGCCGTATGGTCTTCCGTGCCGCTTGCACGCAGACCGACAAGTTCGAGGTAGTGGGCATCAACGACCTCTGCCCGGTGGATTATCTGGCTTACATGCTCAAGTACGACACGATGCACGGCAGGTTCGAAGGCACGATCGACTTCGACGTGGAGAAGAGCCTGCTCATCGTCAACGGCAAATCCATCCGCGTTACGGCCGAGAAAGACCCCGCAAACCTGAAATGGAACGAGGTCGAAGCCGAATACGTCGTCGAGTCGACCGGTCTCTTCCTCACCGAGGAGAAGGCGCAGGCTCACCTGGCAGCCGGTGCGAAGTACGTCGTTATGTCGGCTCCGTCGAAAGACGCCACCCCGATGTTCGTTTGCGGCGTCAACACCGACACCTATGCCGGTCAGAAGATCGTTTCGAACGCATCGTGCACCACGAACTGCCTGGCTCCCATCGCCAAGGTGCTGAACGACAAGTTCGGTATCACGGACGGTCTGATGACCACCGTGCACTCGACCACCGCTACGCAGAAGACCGTCGACGGCCCGTCGATGAAGGATTGGCGCGGCGGCCGTGCCGCTTCGGGCAATATCATCCCGTCGTCGACCGGTGCTGCAAAGGCCGTAGGCAAGGTCATCCCGTCGTTGAACGGCAAACTGACCGGTATGTCGATGCGTGTTCCGACCCTCGACGTTTCGGTAGTCGACCTGACCGTCAACCTCGCCAAACCCGCTAAATACGACGAGATTTGCGCTGCCATGAAAGAGGCTTCCGAAGGCGAATTGAAGGGCATCCTGGGCTATACCGAGGAGGCTGTCGTATCGTCGGACTTCCTGGGCGATCCGCGCACGTCGATTTTCGACAAGGCAGCCGGTATCGCGCTGACCGACACTTTCGTGAAGGTCGTTTCGTGGTACGACAACGAGTGGGGCTACTCGAACAAGGTGCTCGACCTGATCGCCGTGATGAAAGCATACAACAAGTAGGCCTCGTCCGGTCGGCGAATCGATTTACCGGACTGACGGTCGGGATATTCGCGGCGGAGCCGCGTTTACGGATTCGACCCACCCCCGCGCCCCCGCTTCGGCGGGGGCTTCGGTTTGAACCCGCAAGGGTTGTACGGCTTGGGGAATGCCGTTCGTGTAAATTTGTATCGCATTGTCTTTTGTTTTTCCGCTTCGGGTATTAAATTTGCCGGAGGAAGATGTTTAACCGTCAATCTATCTATGGCCATGATGAAAAAAAGATGTATGCTGCTGTCCGGCCTGCTGCTGGTCGCAGCCCTGCCGGCTTGCGCGTCCGGCGATCGTCCCGTTGAGCTGTCAGAGCTGCCGGCTGCGGCCCGTCAGTTCATCGACACGCATTTTGCCGGTGCGAAGGTGGCTTTCGCCTCGGTTGACAATGACTGGCCCGACAAGGATTACACGGTGGGGTTCACCGAGGGGCAGAAGGTCGAGTTTGACCGCAGGGGCGAGTGGAAGGAGATCGAGACGAAACGCTCGGCTTTCCCGATGGGGGTGCTGCCGCAGTCGATCCGCACCTATCTGCGCCAGAATCATCCGGATACGCCGGTTTCAAAGATCGATCGCGACCGGCGCGGTTACGAGGTGGAATTGCGCAACGGGCTCGATCTGGATTTCGACCGGAACGGCCGGTTGGTCAGGATCGACGATTGATCGCGGCGCGGTTTTCGAACCGGACGCCGCCGCTCCGAAAGACGGGGCCCGCATCCCCGGGGATGCGGGCCCCGTCGTCTATATAGGCGGGGGTTATGTCGGTATCGAAAAATACGATGCGGATTTTTGAACAAGCGATCGATTTCTGTCGTATCTTTGCAACGGAGATACAGGAGAAACTCAAAAACAGTTACGATTATGATTAGTAAAAAATTGCACGAAGCGCTCAATGCGCAGATCAATGCCGAACTTTGGTCGGCTTATCTCTATCTTTCGATGTCGCTGGACGCCGAGAACAAGGGGTTGAAGGGCGTTGCCAACTGGTTCCACATCCAGTTCAAGGAGGAGCAGGATCATGCCCGCATCCTGATGAACTACGTGCTTTCGCGCGACGTCGAGGTGAAACTCGCCCCCATCGCCGAGGTGCGCACGTCGTGGGATTCGGCGTTGCAGATGTTCAAGGATACGCTGGAGCACGAGAAAAAGGTTACCGCGATGATTCACAACCTCGCTGCCATCGCCGCCGAGGACAAGGACTACGCTTCGTCGAACATGCTGGTGTGGTTCATCAACGAGCAGGTCGAGGAGGAGGAGAACGCCCGCGACATGATTGCGGCGTTCGATGCTGTCGAAAGCAACAAGTTCGGGCTTTACATGCTCGACAAGGAGCTCGCGGCCCGCACCTACCAGGTTCCGAGCCCGTTGGCTGCCAAGGAGGCGTAATCGCCTTCCTGCGGCCGACCGCCAATTGCTTCCCAGGAGTTGATCATTGTCCGTGCATCGCGTGGCTTTTCGCGTCGCACGGACTTTTTGTTGGATATTTCCGACGAAATCGTTATCTTCATCTCGCGTTATCGTTGATCGCATGAGTATCCGGTTTCTGCTCGAACGGTTGGAACGGTTGTCCGTGTTGAAGGCATTCGTGCCGTTCCTCATCGGCATCCTGCTGGCGGAGCATTACGCCTTGCCCGGGTGGTTTCTCGCGGCAGGCATCTTGATCGCCGGCGGGTGCGCCGTGCTCTTCCGTTCTTCGGTTGCGGCGGTCGCGCTGCTGCTCGCCGTCGGATTCGGGACGGCCCAGCTCCGGCAGCGGCATCGCACCGTGCCTCGAAACGCAACGGCCCTTTTCGACTTGCGGATCGAGGGGATTCCTTCCGATCGCGGCACCCGTTCTTCGGTCGAGGCCGAGGTGATCGCATGGCGCGATCCGTCGTCGGACGAATGGTTCGCCGCCGGAGATCGGTTGATGCTCTATACCGACAGCCTCGTCGATCTGCAAGCCGGCGAACGCATCGGCTGCCGCGGCCGCATCCGCGATTTCCGCGGCAGGGCGGCGGGTTATCGGCGGTTGATGCGTCGCCGCGGGTTTTCCGGAACGATGTGGGTCGGTCAGCGCAACCTGTTGTTCCGGCGGGCTCCGGAAAAGCTCCCGCTCCATGTCGCGGCCGTCGGGCGGTTGGCGCGGCTCGGATTGTCCGATCGGTCGGATGCGCTCGTTCGGGCGATGGCGGCGGGCGACAGGAGCCGCCTCGCTCCCGACCTGCGCGAACAGTATGCCCGCTGTGGATTTTCGCATCTGCTGGCCGTGTCGGGATTGCACACGGGCATCGTTTTCGGATCGATCTACCTGTTGTTCGGCTGGTTGTTCCTGCTTCGGCGGGGGCATCTCTATTATTATTTGTTCAGCGCGGCGGTCATCTGGCTCTTTGTTGCGGCGGCGGGATTCCCGCCCAGCGCCGTGCGGGCTGCCGTCATGTGTACGCTCCTGCAAGGCGCTCTGTTCGCCGGACGGGAGTACGCCGCCTTGAATGCGTGGGCCGTCGCGGCCTTTGTCATGCTGTTGTGGCGCCCTGCGTGGGTCGGCGACATCAGTTTCCAGTTATCGTTTTTGGCGGTTTTTTTCCTGTTGGTCTGGGCCGTGCCGATCCAACGGCGGATCCGCACCCATTGGCGGACGGTCGACACGGCGATCGCCGCCGTCGTGGTCAGCCTGGTCGCCGGATTCGCCACGGCACCGCTCGTCGCGCATACGTTCGGCATGATTCCGGTGGCCGGTTTGCTGCTGAATCCGATCGCCGTCTTGCCGGCTGCGGTCATCATCCTGTGCGGAACGGTCTGGATGCTCGTGCCCGTGCCGTTTCTCGCACCGTTGTTCCGCGGGTGCATCGAGGCGGCCGCTTCGTCGCTCGATGCGTTGGCCCGTCTCGCCGAATATCTTCCGGCCACGACGGTCGAATGCCGCCCCGACGGCACGACGACCTGCTGCATCTATGGGTTGCTGCTCGCCGCGACGCTCGCCGTCTGGTCGGTCGAGCCCCGCGAACGGAAAAAGATCGAACGGCTGCAATAACGCGAAAAATTTTCCTATATTTGTAACCTGTCCGATCCGACGATCGCACGAATCACCCTTAAACCGCATACCGCCATGCCCGAAATCTCCCAACGTGCCGAATTGATGCCGGCCTCGCCGATCCGCAAACTCGTGCCGCTTGCCGAGGCCGCCCGTGCCCGAGGTACGAAGATCTATCAACTCAATATCGGCCAGCCCGACCTGCCGACGCCGCAGGTGGGACTCGATGCGCTGAAAAACATCGACCGGAAGATTTTGGAATACAGCCCGAGCGACGGCTACCGTTCGTTGCGCGAGAAGCTGGCCGAATACTATGCGCAATACCAGATCAACCTCACGCCCGAAGACATTATCGTTACGGCAGGCGGTTCGGAGGCGGTGCTGTTCGCCTTCATGTCCTGTCTGAATCCGGGCGACGAGATCATCGTTCCGGAACCGGCCTACGCCAACTACATGGCCTTCGCCATCTCGGCCGGCGCGATCATCCGTCCCGTCGTCTCGACCATCGAACAGGGCTTTGCGCTGCCGGACGTCGCCGAATTCGAAAAGCTCATCAACGAGCGGACGCGCGGCATTCTGATCTGCAACCCCAACAACCCGACGGGCTACCTCTATACGCGGCGCGAGATGAACAGCATCCGCGATTTGGTGCTCAAATACGATCTGTTCCTCTTTTCGGACGAAGTCTACCGCGAGTTCATCTACACGGGTTCGCCCTACATTTCGGCCTGCCACCTCGAGGGCATCGAACAGCATGTCGTGCTGATCGATTCGGTGTCGAAGCGTTATTCGGAGTGCGGCATCCGCATCGGCGCCCTCATCTCCAAGAACCGCAAGGTGCGCGATGCGGTTATGAAATTCTGTCAGGCCCGCCTTTCGCCGCCGCTGTTGGGACAGATTGTAGCCGAAGCCTCGATCGACGCTCCGCGTTCGTATGGCGCCGAGGTCTACGAGGAGTATATCGAACGCCGCAAATGCTTGATCGACGGACTGAACCGTATTCCGGGCGTCTATTCGCCCATTCCGATGGGGGCTTTTTACACGGTGGCGCGTCTGCCGGTCGACGACTGCGATGCGTTCTGCGCCTGGTGCCTTTCGGACTTCGAGTACGAGGGCGAAACGGTGATGCTGGCCCCTGCGTCGGGCTTTTACACCGATCCCGGCCTCGGACGCAACGAAGTGCGGATCGCCTACATTCTTTGCAAAGAGGATTTGAAGCGGGCGTTGGTCGTTTTGGCCAAGGCGCTCGAAGCCTACAACCGGCGGACGGACAACAAACAACCGGTCTCGCAGAGCAGCAAGGCCGGTAAGCCCGATGAATAGATACGATACGATTAATGATAATGATGCAAAAAACGCCGCTTTTGCATCATTACCTTATTTTTCGACGGATTTTTGGATGAAATTATTCTCCGGCAGGATTTAATCGATATATAGAATTTCTTTCAATTTGGTTTCGATCCGTTCCCGTTCGTTGCTTTCGGCGGTCGATAAGCGTTCGTAGGGGATGTCGTAGAGTTTCAATATGCGGTCTTTCATTCTATCGCGCTCCTTTTGTCGGGAACCCTCTTGGTGGTGCTGGTACCCGTCGGTCTCGATGACGAGCACGGGTTGTTTGCCGACCTTGTTGTAAATCAGAAAATCAACGTGCGTAAGGCCGTTTCCTGCATATCGGCGCTCGATGTCGTCGAGCAGCGAGAAATCGCGGATCAACATCCGCAAAGGTAGATGACAGACAACATCGAGGTGGTGCATGGCTGCATTGTTGCGCAGAATATCCTCGATCAAAGCATAGGTCAGGTTTTCGGAATCGTATTCGGAAATCCGTTTGCGTGAGGCGAGATAGGCCATTCGAGCCTCGGTGTATTGTTTGTAGAGGTAATCGAAAATTGAATGGATTTTACTTTCGGTAACGGTGAAGTTGTTGTACTCGATGTAGGCCAGCAGGTCGCTGATGTTACCGCTCTTTTGCTGCTTGTTGCCGGTTACGACCAAGCAAAACTTTTGTTTGGCCCGTGACACGGCGACGTTCAGCAGATTGGGATCGTCTACGAAGTCGGATATTTGATTTTCGACGGTGCTCATGACGATCGCATCCTTTTCGCGGCCTTGGAATTTATGCACCGTCGCGATTTCGACCGACGTTCCGATTTGTTGCTGCAAGACATCGACTTGGACATTATAAGGAGCTATGATGCCGATATTTTCGGCCTTATATGGAAGTGTCGGCAGTACTTCTTTGCGGATGACATCGATTTCGCGTTGGTTCACATGGTGGCGATCATGATTGCCCTCGACCGTTTTAACGGCGCAAATGACATCGGATTCGCCGTTGTCGCGGGTCATGATAACGAGGTTGCCGCCGTAGAACTTCCGGTTGCAGAAGTCGATGATCTTCGGATGACAACGATAGTGTTCTTTCAGCAGGGTTTGTGGAACGTTGGGAATCACTCGACAGACGGATTCCAGAAAACTGTTGCGGGCGCAGTCGTAAGATTGGGGTATGGTGAATTGTCCGGTTATTTCGTCGATTTTGAACTGGGCTTCCGGTGTAACGACATTCGGCAGCTGCATGGAGTCGCCGACGATGACGGCATTTCGGGCGCATGAAAGTGCCAGTGCGCCAGTTTCGACCGATACCTGCGACGCTTCGTCCATGATGACGTAATCGTATGTGGTTTCGGGCGACAGGCTGCTACGGGCCGAAAATGTCGTACTTAACACAACGGGATATTCGGCCAACACCTCCTGTGCCTTGAGATAGAGGTCGGAGGATAGGAATATCGGCTTGGGGTGGTCAACTCCGTACTTGCGGTGGAGTGTATTTTTCAGAAACTGCATCGACCATTCGGAGAGCAGCTTCGTCTGTTCTTCTGCATGCTGCGATGTAATATATGCTTCCAATTCCACAATTTCGGTGCGCAATGCTTTGAGACGTGCATTGTAAATAGCCGCTTGCAAGTCCGATACAATGGCAGACAAATTGCGCCGAAAAAAGCCGCGCGACAGCCCTTTGAGCAGCTGTCGACTACGAACCCGAATAGCAGCCCAGCGGAATTTTTGTCGCATATTGCCGAAAAAACCGGAATGAGGGGCTGCATCTTCGGCGAA
The DNA here is from genome assembly GCA_947629705.1 of uncultured Alistipes sp. GTDB lineage: Bacteria > Bacteroidota > Bacteroidia > Bacteroidales > Rikenellaceae > Alistipes. Next base: position 77,654 of record CANREN010000005.1, read on the forward strand.
TTGTTGCCAGTCGAACCACAATCGGGTCAGGCGAGGAATGTTGCCGGTTTTCCGCAAGACGATTTTGTAATCGGGGACACCGATCTCCTGCTCGAAATGCCGCTGTTCAGTCTCCAAAGCCTGCAAATCCTGTTTGGCGACGGCCAGTCGTTCTTGCTTGGCGAATAGTCTGTTCAACAATTCGATCTGCCGGTCGATCCGTTCGAGAAATTCGGGATGATTCGCTTCGGCGGTGTGCCAAGATGCAAGTGTCTTCGGATATTGTTTTTCCTTCCCTTGGCTTTCGATAAATCGCTGTTTGTTGTCCGAATTGCCGAGTGGCGCAACGAGAAAATCGAACCCGTATTTGATGAGTTTTTCCAGCACGTTATCAGTCGCGGAGTTGTTGTTCGAGACGACCAGCACCGTTTTTCCGGCGACGAGGATGTTGGCGACGATGTTCAGAATCGTCTGCGTCTTACCTGTTCCGGGAGGGCCTTGAATGACGCTGACCGAATGTTCGAAAGCCTTTTGCACGGCTTTCAACTGGCTTGCGTTGCTGCCGAACGGATAGATCAGCCGCCGTTTCGTATACGTCTGTGGCCTGAAGAGACCGGGATTGAGATAGGTTGCCAATGCCGTTTCATCCGAAACGAATCGGACTTTGTCGTACTGCTTGGCCAGTAGCGCCGTACCATCGTCGCCCGACAGGGCATTGATTGCAGCGACTTGTTGCAGGTATTGAAAGATATTATTGGACACAGAATCGGCCAAGCATGAACCGGTTACTTGCAAATCGGAGCCTTTATAGCTTGTTTCTGTGCCGTTCTCAAACCGGAGATGCCAGTAGGTTTGCGTATAGTCCCGGAATTTGAATATCGCCACGATATTCGTCAATCGATGCCCGTTATGGGCCAACCGATAAATCGCTGGATTGAGCGATTCCGGATTCTTTAGCCACAAAACCTTATTCACCCCATAAGCGTATTCTTTCGGGCTGCCGGCGAATACGATGTAATATCTGTTAGGTGCTTTGTATCGGCAGCTCTCGATTTTGGCAGTGCGGATACAACCATTGATAACGATAAGATTCTGCGAGGTGTCGATCATGCGGGGTTTAGTGTCGTCGTTTTTTGCGATTATTTATTCAGTCCATGTAATTTCCTCTCCGTTGTATTTGTTTTTTTGTGATATAAAAGATTTAGAGTGGATTTTTCAAAACTAATCAATAAGGGTTGAATACGGTTCTGCTATCATCGAGGCTGTCGATGGTTCGGAAACACCCCTCTTTGCGTAACTCTCCCGAATTGCAGAAATCTTTGAACTCTTTATGGCGGGTCGAATCTGCCGGATAAAGAGCGATTCGATAATAGTCCGCAAAAACAGCATTCTGTGCGATTAGCCCCAATTTATTGTAATAAAGCGTGTCTATCCTCTCTTGGGCATATGTTGATATGCTTATTATTAATGCAATGAGAGATAAAATAGGTTTCATCGGTGGTAGTATTGAGTATAGCAATGATTGATCCCAGCAATCGTCAGGGATTATTTTTGTACCGATATTTTCTTCCATCACTGATAATCAACTGGGGGAAAAGCAGAAACAGATTACCACCATTTTTACCCCCGCTTCCGGATATTCGGTTCGGTAATATTCAGTCAGGTCTTTATAAAGATAGATGGTGCTTCGGGGATAGCCATAGCCAAGGCTTCTGGTCTTGGTTGCATAGACGATCATCGTATCAAATGAAAGATTATCGATTGGATTTTCTGCTTCATCTAAAAAGGTCCATTCTCCATAACCGGCTATTTGCCCATCCGGGGGAAGCATTCGATAAGACTCCGGCATCTCTTCCGGTGCTTTGCTTCCGGTCCGTATGATATACGGGCCAAACACGTTGTTGTCATCTTGCAAGGCTATCCATTTAAGGAAATTGTTTTCACCACGATAAAGCAGCTCATGATAATCCAACGGAAGAAGCGGGTTGTCTTTCAAATCCTGTTCAATGAGTTCCTTATCATCTGCATCATCTGCTTCTACCGCATATCTGTATTGTGGAAATGGGATATCGTCGTAATAGGCTTTTGGAATAAGGTGTAACGGCAGGTTTTCCGAATCTTTTTTATCTTTGGATATTACTTCAAGCAATTCGCACTCTGTCCATGCAGGAGTGCCCATACGATAATCCAAATAACCGGTTTCACCGATTTTTATCCGATATTCATACCCTTTCTCAAACTCGAACCCGGCAATGGAGCCACAAGCGCTCCATGCATCGGACTGCTCTTTCTTTACAGCATAAACTTCTGACAAGTGATTAACTCCTTCCGACCAAAGGACACCCGGTATTTTTTTCGATGCCACAGTCAGCACATACTCTTTGCCCTCTTCATCATCGTTGCTACACGCTGTCAGTCCTACTGCCGCAAACATGGCCGTGAGCAGTATTCCGAAAAAGCCTTTCGTATTCATCTTTATCCTTTTTACTTTTCGAGCAGCTTTTTCACCTCCTCGGCGACGGTCTTTCCGTTGTAACCGAATTGTTCGTCGAGCACCTTGTAGGGCGCCGAGTAGCCGAAGTGATCCAGCCCGTGAATGGTGCCGTTTTCACCGACCAATCCCGCCAGATTTACGGGCAGACCCGAAGTTATCCCGTAACGCGGGATCCCGGCCGGCAGGATCGTTTGCTGATACGAACGCGGCTGGTCGCGGAACAGTCCCTCGCTCGGAACGTTCACCACGCGCACCGAGATACCTTCGGCCGCCAACAGCCGGGCTCCCTCGACCAACGTCGAGACCTCCGATCCGTCGGCGACCAGAACGACGGCGGGTTTCGCCGCATCCATGACGACATAACCGCCTTTGGAGATCTGCATGGCCTCCTTGCGACGGCTCTGGCTCAATACCGGCAGCGTCGCGATAGTTTGACGCGAAAGAATCAACGCCACGGGACGGTGTTCTTCGAGCGCCAGCTTCCATGCCGATACGGTTTCGTCGCCGTCGGCCGGACGCAGCACCACCATCGAGCGTTCGCCTCGATGATTGTGCAGATGCTCCATCAGCCGGATTTGCGCCTCCTGTTCGATCGGCTGGTGCGTCGGGCCGTCTTCGCCCACACGGAACGAATCGTGCGTCCAGATGTAGATCACGTGCAGCCGCATCAAGGCCGACAGACGGACAGCCGGCTTCATGTAATCGGAGAATACGAAGAAGGTGCCGCATGCCGGAATCACGCCGCCGTGAAGCGCCATGCCGTTCATCACGCAGGCCATCGTCAGCTCCGACACGCCGGCTTGGAAGAATTTCCCGGAAAAATCGCCCTTTGCAAAGGCTTTCGTCTTTTTGAGATAACCGTCCGTCTTGTCCGAGTTGGAGAGGTCGGCCGATGCGACGATGAGATTCTCCGCTTTGTCGGCCAGCACGCTCAACACCGAGGCCGAAGCCGCACGGGTCGCGCTGTCGGCCTTCAGTTCGATGCGGTTCCAGTCGATTTCGGGAAGTTTGCCGGCGAAGAATCCGTCGAGTTTATGGGCCAGATTGAGATGCCCCGAACGCCACGACTTTTCGATCTCGGCCTGCTTCTTCGCCCATTCGCGCAACCGTCCGCGCCGTTCGTCGAAGGCCTTGCGGCTCTCCTCGAAGAACGTGAACGGCTGTTCGGGATCGCCGCCTAAATGTTTCACCGTAGCGGCGAAGTCGGCACCGGCAGCCGACAGCGGCTGTCCGTGCGTCGAGACCTTGTTTTCATAGCTGCATCCGTCGGGGCCCACGGCGCCGCGGCCCATCACCGTGCGGCCGATGATCAGCGTCGGCCGTTCGGTTTCGGCATTGGCGGCGGTGAGCGCTGTGCGCAGGGCTTCGATATCGTGTCCGTCGGCCGACAGCACGTTCCAACCCCACGCCCTGTACTTCATGGCAATGTCCTCGCTGTCCACGGCGTCGACAGTCGTCGAAAGCTGGATATTGTTCGAGTCGTAATACACGATGAAGTTCGAAAGGCCCAAATGTCCGGCGATGCGGCCCACGCCCTGCGAAATCTCCTCCTCGACAGCTCCGTCCGAAATGTAGGCATAGGTCTTGTGGGCCGTCCACTCGCCGAACCGGCTTGCGAGGAACCGTTCGGCGATCGCGGCGCCGAGAGCCATGGCATGGCCCTGCCCCAACGGGCCGGAGGTATTTTCGATTCCCCGCAGTATATCGACTTCGGGGTGGCCGGGCGTAATGCTTCCCCACTGCCGCAGCGACTGCAAATCTTCCAGCGTGAAGTGGCCGGCCATCGCTAATACCGAATAGAGCATCGGCGCCATGTGGCCCGGATCGAGGAAGAACCGGTCGCGGAAGGGATAATCCATGCGATCGGGGTCGTATCGCAGAAACTCGGTGAAGAGCACCGTAACGAAATCCGCACCGCCCATGGCACCGCCCGGGTGTCCCGATTTGGCCCGTTCGACCATGGCGGCCGACAAGATACGGATGTTATCGGCCACACGCGAAAGTTGGGTATTCGTAGACATATTTTATTAAGTTGTTTTGCTGATAATCGTGCAAATAAAGGTCCGGAACGGGTACGGCGCCCCGTTCCGGCTATAAAGATAACAAAATTTTCGTCATCCTACTTTTTTGAGTGTCAAAATATGCGTTTTTTCGATCTTCTCTTTCGCATAGGGGAGCGTTACGGTGAAACGGTCGGCGCCGGTCGACGGGAGTTCGAACATGGTGTCCATCATCACCGCTTCGCAGATCGAACGCAGCCCGCGTGCGCCGAGCTTGCATTTGACCGCCCTGTCGACGATATAGTCGAGCGCCTCCTCGTCGAAGGCGAGCCGCACGCCGTCTAACTCGAACAGGCGGATATACTGTTTGATGATGGCGTTGCGCGGTTCCGTAAGAATCGAGCGCAGCGCTTCGCGGCCCAGCGGCTGCATACAGGTCAGCACCGGCAGACGGCCCACCAATTCGGGAATCAGTCCGAACGATTTCAGATCCAGCGGCGAAATGTACTTCATCAGATTGTTCCGGTCGACGGGATCGGCATTGATCCGTCCGAAGCCCAGCGCCCGCGTGTTGAGCCGCTGGGCGATCTTCTTCTCAATACCATCGAACGCACCCCCGCAAATAAACAAGATATTGCGCGTATCGATCTGGATGAATTTCTGCTCGGGGTGTTTGCGGCCGCCCTGGGGCGGGACGTTCACCACCGTGCCCTCCAAAATCTTCAGCAGCGCCTGCTGCACGCCCTCGCCCGACACGTCGCGCGTGATGGACGGATTGTCGCCCTTGCGGGCGATCTTGTCGATCTCATCGATGAAGACGATGCCCCGCTCGGTCTGCTCGACGTTGTAGTCGGCGACCTGCAGCAGTCGGGAGAGGATCCCTTCGACGTCCTCGCCCACGTAACCGGCCTCGGTCAGCACCGTGGCGTCCACAATGGTGAACGGCACCTTTAATAATTTGGCAATCGTTCTGGCCAACAAAGTTTTTCCCGTGCCCGTGGGCCCGACTAACACGATATTCGACTTGTCGATCTCGACGTCGTCGTCTTTCGGAGCATACAGCAGCCGTTTGTAGTGATTGTAAACCGCCACCGAAAGGCAGCGTTTGGCATCGTCCTGTCCGATGACGTATTGGTCGAGGAAATCTTTGATCTGCGACGGTTTGAGCAGCTCCTCTTTGCGCAGCGGCTCCTCTCCTTTCGCACGGACGCCTGCTGCCAGGTCGTTTTCAACCATGATCTTGTAGCCGTTCTCGATGCACTTGCTGCAGATATTGGCGCCGTCCATGCCCTGGAACATGACCTCCACATCGTCGCGGCGCGCCCCGCAGAACGAACAACGGTCGTCGCCCGGATTGCCGCCCTTATGATTGTTTTTGTTTTGAGCCATCTTCGTTTCGATTTGGTTATTTCGCCCGTTTGGCGAGCACTTCGTCGATCAGGCCGTACTCCTGGGCCTCCCGGGCGGTCAGCCAGTAGTCGCGGTCGGCGTCCTTCTCGATCTTCTTGACCGGAACGCCCGAATGCGTCGAAAGAATCTCGTAGAGTTCGCGTTTGGTCTTGGCGATTTCGCGGGCCGTGATTTCGATATCCGAAGCCTGCCCCTGGGCGCCGCCCAACGGCTGATGGATCATCACCCGCGAGTGCGGCAGGGCCGAACGTTTGCCGTTGGCGCCGGCCGTCAGCAGCACGGCCGCCATCGAGGCCGCGAGCCCCGTGCAGATGGTCGCCACGTCGGGCGCTACCAACTGCATGGTGTCGTAGATGCCCAATCCGGCCGATACCGAACCGCCCGGCGAATTGATATAGATCTGAATATCCTTTTCGGGGTCGACCGATTCGAGAAAGAGCAGCTGGGCCTGGATGATATTGGCCGCATCGTCATAGATCGGGGCGCCGAGGAAGATGATGCGATCCATCATCAGGCGCGAAAAGACATCCATCGTGGCGACATTCAGCTGCCGCTCCTCGATGATGGTCGGCGAGACGTAGGAGGCGTTCACCGACTGGAAATCGTGCAGTTTCAACGAACTGATCCCGCACTGCATCCGTGCGTATTTTTCGAACTCCGAATTGTTTTTCATTTTTATTTGTTTCGTTTCCGTGCTAATCGAGGTCGTTATACCTTCTTATCTTCTCTTCGGGGCGTGCCGGTCGCCGGCTCTGCTCAAAGTCGTTTCATCTTCCCGACGGCGGTATCCGTGCCGGTCGATAAAACGGCCGATCGAATTGCGGACTTCCTTTTTCGCCGTACGGCCGTGCGACCCGTGCCTGTTCATAAAAAAGGCTTTGCAAACATCACGCCTGCAAAGTCCTTGTTCCGTTTTTTCGGGGATCAGTGCACTTCGCGGGCCATTTTTGCGAAATCATCGGCGGAAACAGTCTTTTCCGTTACGGCGATCTTCGACTTCACGGCCGCTACCACTTTCACCTCGAAGAGCTTTTCGTAGATCTTCTGCGACTGGTTCTTGTCATCGAGGATGCGTTTCGCGTAGTTTTCCAGCATCTCGTCCGGCGCCGACGGCATACCGTATTGGGCGAATTGCGCCGCTGCCAGCGCTTTAGCTTCGGCCGTCGCCTCCTCTTTCGTTACGGTCAGGTTGTCGGTCCGGATGAAATGCTTCTGCAAGTAGTTCCACGTGAACATTTGCAGGAACTGAGCGAAACCCTTCTCGATCTCCTCCATCGTGAACTTGCCCTCGTTGATGGTGTAGAGCCAGCGTTTCAGGAAAGCTTCGGGCATCTTCAGCCCCGCTTTTTCGATCAGATAGTTGCGCAGCTGCAGCGTGAAGAGGTAATCGCTCTCGCGCGACAGCTCCGCGTCGATCCGTTCGTCGATGAATTTGTCGAGCGACGCCTCATCGGTTACGTTTCCTTGCGGGAAAGCCATCTTGAAAAAATCCTCGTTCAGCTCGGGTTCGGCGAACTTGCGGATTTTGGTGATTTCCAGTGTAAATTCAGGTTTGATGCCCGCCAGCTCGGGCTCCTTGACCTGCAGGATCGCGGCCCGTTGCGAGGGATTCTTGTAGAGCTCGTCGATGTTCACGTCGGTCTTGTAGCCCACTTTCTTGCCGATGAAGGGTTTGCGCTCCTCCTCCGTCATCGAGATCAGCCCCAAATAGGCATCCGAAACCTGCATGTCGCCGTTATCGAGCGTTACGCTCAACGCCTCGTCGGAGGTTACCTCGTCGACGTCGACCAACCGTCCGTATCCGCGCAGGAAGTTCGAACGGTAATCGCTGTGCATCTTCTTGTCGATCTTGATGCGATGGCAGGTCATCTTGTCGTTTTCCGACAGCTCCAGTTCGATGGCGGGCGCCTCGCCGAACTCGAAGACGAACTCGAATTCGGTGTCGTTCTCGAAGTCGAAATCGCCCTGTTCTTCCGACGGGATGATATCGCCCAGGTAGTCGATCTTCTCTTTCCGGAGGTATTCGAACACGGCGTTCGAAGCGGTGCGGTAGGACTGTTCGGCCAGCACGCTCTTGCCGTACATCTTCTTGATGATGCCCATCGGCACCATGCCCGGCCGGAAGCCCGGAATGTTGGCCTTGCGGCGGTAGGTGCGGAGCTCTTTCCCGACCGCTTCGCCGTAATCGGCCTCTGCGACGGTTACCCGAACCAACGAGCTGCCTCCGTCGCGTTGTTCTCTTACGATTTTCATAACTATGTCTTTGCTATTCGATTAGTCAGTTGTCCATTCGGACGGCCGGCCGTTCCGCCGGCCGTCCGAAGAAGCGTCGGCGGTGTGCCGATCGGCTGTCGCGCACCCGGTTCGCATTTTGCCGAAACCGGAGCGCAAATGTACGAAATAATTCCGTCCGTCGCAAATAATTGACGGACGAGACGAAGAATTTCGACGGATTCCATGAAGGAAATGACGGAATCCGCGAAAAAATCGCTACCTTTACACGAAACCGAACCATCTTATTTGCCATGAAGCGAATGCTGATGCCCGTCCTCGGGATGCTCGCGCTGACCGCGACCGCCCAGGACGAACCGTACCGCAATCCGGAACTCGCACCCGAAGTGCGTGCCGAAGATCTGCTGCATCGATTGACCCTCGGGGAGAAGATCGGATTGATGAAGGACGTTTCGTCGCCCGTCGACCGCCTGGGAATCCGTGCCTACAACTGGTGGAACGAGGCCTTGCACGGCGTGGGCCGGGCCGGATTGGCGACCGTCTTTCCGCAATCCATCGGCATGGCGGCCTCGTTCGACGAGGAATTGGTCTGGCGCGTATTCGACGCCGTGAGCGACGAGGCCCGCGCCAAATTCCACGAGAGCCGCCGCAACGGCACCCATACCCGCTACCGCGGACTGACTTTTTGGACGCCCAATATCAACATCTTCCGCGATCCGCGCTGGGGGCGCGGACAGGAGACCTACGGCGAAGACCCCTATCTGACGGCCCGCATGGGCGTAGCCGTCGTGCGGGGGCTGCAGGGGCCCGATACGGCCCGCTTCGACAAGCTCCATGCCTGTGCCAAACATTTCGCCGTGCACTCCGGCCCCGAGTGGAACCGCCATTCGTTCGATGCCCGTATGGTCGATGCCCGCGATTTGTGGGAGACCTACCTGCCCGCTTTCAAGGCGTTGGTGCAGCAGGGCGGCGTCGAGGAGGTAATGTGCGCCTACAACCGCTACGAGGGCGAGCCGTGCTGCGGGAGCAACCGGTTGTTGCACACCATTCTGCGCGACTTGTGGGGCTATCGGGGCATCGTCGTCAGCGACTGCAAGGCCATCAACGACTTCTACGAAACCGGCCATCACGAAACCCATCCCGATGCGGCCCATGCTTCGGCCGATGCGGTCCTCACCGGCACCGACGTGGAGTGCGGAAACAGCTATCTTTCGTTGGCCCAGGCCGTCGAACAGGGGTTGATTACCGAAGCGCAGATCGACGTCAGCGTGCGCCGTCTGCTGCGGGCCCGTTTCGCCTTGGGCGAGATGGACGACGACAGCGTCGTGCCGTGGAGCCGCATCCCGACCTCCGTGATCGACTGTCCGGAACACCGCGCGCTGGCCTTGCGGATGGCGCGCGAAACGATGACGCTGCTGCAAAACCGCGATAATCTGCTTCCGCTGCGCCGCGAGGATGCCGCGCAGATCGTCGTCATGGGGCCGAACGCCGCCGATTCGATCATGCAGTGGGGCAACTACAACGGATTTCCGGCGCATACCGTTACCATTTTGGAGGGCATCCGGGCCAAGGCGGGCGCCGAAGTGCGCTATGTCGACGGCTGCGGGCTGATCGATCATCGCATTCCCGATTCGCCGGCCGATGCCGCGGCGCTGCTCCGCTCCGGCAAGGGCAGCTACCACACCCGAACGGTCGAAGAGGCGGTCGCTGCGGTCGGCAATGCGCGGTACGTCATCTTCGTCGGGGGCATTTCGCCCGCCGTCGAGGGCGAGGAGATGAAGGTCGACTACCCGGGATTCCGCCGCGGCGATCGCACGGAGATCGAACTCCCTGCCGTGCAGCGCGAATTGATCGCCGCCCTGCACCGTGCGGGCAAGCGGATCGTCTATGTCAACTGCTCGGGATCGGCCGTCGCCCTCGAACCCGAGACGCACCATTGCGATGCGATTTTGCAGGCCTGGTACCCGGGGCAAGCCGGCGGCACGGCCGTGGCCGATGTCCTCTTCGGCGACTGCAATCCTGCCGGACGTCTGCCCGTTACGTTCTACAAAGGGCTGTCGCAGCTGCCCGATTTCGAGGATTACAGCATGAAAGGGCGCACGTATCGTTACTTCCGTGGCGAACCGCTCTTTCCGTTCGGATACGGATTGAGCTACACGACGTTCGCCTACGACAGGGCGGAATTGTCGGCCGACCGCATCGCTGCGGGCGGCGAGGTGCGGCTGACGGTCGATCTGCGTAACAGCGGATCGCGCGACGGCGAGGAGGTCGTACAGGTCTATGTCCGTCGCAACGACGATGCCGACGGCCCGTCGAAAAGTTTGCGGGCGTTCCGGCGCGTGGCCGTTCCGGCGGGCGAACGGACGCAAGTCGTCTTCACGCTCGACCGTTCGGCCTTCGAGAGCTTCGATCCCGCCACCGCCACGATGCGCACGCTGCCGGGAAGCTATACGATCTACTATGGAGGCTCTTCGGCGACCGACCGGATGTTGGAGCTCCAGTTGGAATAGAGACGAATAGCAAAGGGGTTCGCTGTTGGGACCCCCTTTGCTATTCGTCGATCACCTCCATCTGCTGCCGGACGGACTCTTCGTGCACGGCTTGCAGCACGCGCCGCATGAATCCGCCCTCCATGCCGAGCTCCTCGGCCTGCGCCGCCCGTCGGGCCAGCAACTCCTCGTAGCGGGCCGTCTGCAAAACGGGCATGGCATGTTCGCGTTTGTATCGTCCGATTTCGCGGGCTACGTGCATCCGTCGGGCCAGCAAATCCAACAGCCGATCGTCCAATTTGTCGATTTCGCCGCGCAGCGAATCGAGGCTTTCGGTCGTCGCGACGGTTTCGCGGATGACCAACCGGCGGCAAATCTCCGCCAACGCCCGGGGCGTCAGTTGCTGTGCCTTGTCGCTCCACGCCGCATCCGGATCGCAATGGGCCTCGACGATCAAGCCGTCGAATCCCAAATTCATCGCCTGCTGGGCCAACGGCGCCACCGCGTCGCGCCGGCCGCCGATATGGCTCGGGTCGCAAAAGAGAGGCAGCTGCGGCAGGCGGCGGTGCAGCTCGATCGGCACGCTCCACAGGGGCAGATTGCGGTAGAGGCTCTTTTCGGCCGAGGTGAATCCGCGATGGATGGCTCCCAACCGCCGCAGACCGGCGTTGTAGAGCCGTTCGATGGCGCCGATCCACAATTCGAGATCGGGGCTGACCGGATTTTTGATTAAGACGGGCGTGTCGGAGCCGTACCTTTGCAAGGCGTCGGCGATCTCCTGCACGGCGAACGGATTGGCCGACGTGCGGGCGCCGATCCACAACAGGTCGACCCCGCCGTCCAAGGCCGCAGCCACGTGTTCGCGGTTGGCGACCTCCGTCGCGGTATACATGCCCGTCTCCCGCTTCACGCGGCGCAGCCAGGCGAGCCCCTCGGCACCGACGCCCTCGAATCCGCCCGGCTTGGTGCGGGGCTTCCACAGGCCGGCCCGAAAGATCCGGAATCCCGCAGCGGCCAGCTCGCGGGCGGTCTCGATGAGCTGCTCCTCGGTCTCGGCGCTGCAAGGCCCTGCGATCGTCAGGGGACGATGCGTCTCCACATCCGGGAAGAGTCGGGGCTGCAAATTTTCCATAGTCTGCAAAAATAACGAAAAAACGCAAAAAAATCGCACGGATTTCCCGAATTATTCCGGAGATTTTCCTATCTTTGTCCCAGCATGTATATAGGGAATTGCGAACGGATACGAACGTGTCGGCTGTAAACGGGATACGACATCGCAGCAGACTGTTCGCTTGCATTTTTTTGTTGGTTGATAATACGTTATGGGACTTTTTTCGCTGACTGAAGAGCTGGCCATCGACCTCGGAACGGCCAATACGCTGATTATTTATAACGGGAAGGTCGTCGTCGACGAACCCTCCATCGTGGCGCTCGACGTGCATTCGGGCAAGCTCAAGGCCATCGGCCATGTGGCCCGTCAGATGCACGAGAAGACCAATCCGAATATCAAGACCATCCGCCCGCTCAAGGACGGCGTGATCGCCGACTTCACGGCTACCGAAATGATGCTGCGCGGGATGATCCAGAAGGTCAAGGTCTCGGGCAAACTGTTCGCGCCGTCGCTCCGCATGGTGATCTGCATCCCGTCGGGTTCGACCAACGTCGAAATCCGCGCCGTGCGCGATTCGGCGGAACATGCCGGCGGCCGCGAGGTCTGCATGATCTACGAACCGATGGCTGCCGCACTCGGGGCCGGACTGGATGTCGAAGCGCCCGAAGGCAACATGGTCATCGATATCGGCGGCGGCACGTCGGAGATCGCCTGCATCTCGTTGGGCGGCATCGTCTGCTCGGAGAGCATCAACATTGCGGGCGACGTCTTTACCAACGACATCCAGACCTACGTGCGCCAGCAGCACAATATCCGGATCGGCGAACGAACGGCCGAAGCCATCAAGTGCGCCATCGGCGCCGCCTGCTCCGACCTGGAGGAGGAGCCCGAAGATTTCGTCGTTACGGGCCCCAACATGCTGTCCGCCCTTCCGCAAACCGTATCGCTCTCGTACAGCGAAATCGCCTATGCGCTGGAGAAGTCGTTGTCCAAGATCGATATGGCCCTGATGAAAGTGCTCGAATCGATGCCGCCCGAACTCTATACCGATATCGTGAAAAACGGCATCTACCTCGCCGGCGGCGGGGCGCTGCTCAAAGGACTCGACCGTCGACTGAACGAAAAGACCGCCATACCGTTCCATATCGCCGAAGACCCGCTGCGGGCCATCGCCCGCGGCACGGGCATCGCCCTGAAGAACATCAACCGGTTTTCGTTCCTCATGAAGTAGCGGGGGAGGGGGTCGGAACGTGTACAAGCTGATCGAATTCATACGCAACACCTATGTCGTCGTGCTCTTCGTTCTGTTCGAGGCGATCGCGATCGGCCATTATGCCCGTTCGACCCACTATACACGTGCCCGCTTGTTAGCCAAGGCGACGCGGGTCGTCGGCACGGGCCATGAGGCGCTGGCCGGTGTCCGCAGCTATTTCCGGCTGGAGCGCGAAAACCGCGAATTGCTCGAATATGCCGCCGCGTTGCAGGAGCGTCTCGCGTGTTATGAGGCTTCCTGTGAGGCTCCGGTTCCGGCCGTGCCCTCCGTTCTTCGTGCGGCGGCGGATGCGGCGGATGCCGAGGGCGCAGATTCGCTTCGGACGCGCCGGTTCGAGGAGGCCGGTCCGATCCTCGACGACGGGCGGTACCGCACTTCGACGGCCGCCGTTATCTCGAATACGATCAACAAATCCGAAAATTTCCTCGTTCTGAATCGCGGCATCCGCGACGGCGTGAAGCGGGAGATGGCCGTGCTTTCGTCGGGCGGGGCGATCGTGGGCTATGTCGTCGACTGCACGGAACGCTATGCCGTCGTTCTCTCGGTTCTCAGCAGTTCGTTCCGGACGGGCGGCAAATTGAGTGATTCGGGCTACTTCGGCCAAATCTATTGGGACGGAGCCGACCAGCATACGGTGCTGTTGGGCGATCTGTCGAAATACGCCGATCCGCAGCCCGGACAGGAGGTGGTAACGACCGGTTCGCTCTTCTTCCCCGATGGCATCGCGATCGGACGGGTGATCGATGCCCAGCTGGACGAAACGGGCACGACCTACACGGCCCGCGTGGAATTGGCGGCCCGTCTGTCGGGGCTTTCGCACGTCGTATTGGTCGAGAACCGCGACATCGACGAAATCCGGCAGCTCCTGAAAAGCGACAAAATCCATCCCTGACCCATGTACCGCATCTTTCCCTATATCGCGCTCTTCGTCGTAACGATTCTCGTGCAGGTCTTCCTGCTCGACAATCTCTCCATCAGCATCTATTTCGCGCCGATGATCTACCTTGCGCTCCTGCTGCTGCTGCCGCTCGACATGCCGCATATCGGACTGCTCGCTGCGGGGTTGGTTACGGGCTGGATGATGGACGGCACGATGGGAACCGACGGATTGAACGTCATCGCCACCTTGCCTGTCGCTTTCCTGCGTCCATGGATCATCGGGCTCTTCTACACGCGCGAGGATCCGCGCGAAGGCGGTATCCCCTCGGCGGCCCGATTCGGCAAGGTCAAATTCATCCGCTATATAGCAGTGTGTGTCTTGTTGCATCACTCGCTGTTCTTCTCGTTCGAAGCGCTGTCGTGGGTTCATGCGGCCCGTACGCTCCTGCGCATCGTCGTCAGCGGAGCCGCCTCGGTCTACTTCATCTGGCTGACCGCCCGATTGTTCACTCTCAAACTCACCGTGCGCGTATGATCGACAACCGAGAGGGATTGGCCCGTATGCGTACATTGCAGCTCATCGTGTTCTGCATCTTCGCCCTCTTGGCCGGGCGGCTGTTCTACATTCAGCTGGTCGACCCGCGTTACGGCGAACTGGCCCGTATCAATACCTTGCGGCGGGTGGTGCAGTATCCGGCGCGCGGCGAGGTATTCGACCGCAACGGCGAATATTTGGTGCAGAGCCGCGCGTGCTACGACCTGATGGCCGTCTACAAAGAACTGGATCGCAAGGGGTTCGATACGGCCCGATTCTGTGCCGTTACGGGTATCGCAATCCACCGGCTGCGCCGCGGATTGGCGGATGCCAGCGTGTCGCCCCGCGTGCCGACGGTCATCGCGAAATACCTCTCGAAAGAGGACAAACTGCGCTTCGACGAGTGCAATTTCACGGGATTCTACACCGTCTACCGCACCATCCGCGAATATCCGCGGAAGATCGGCGGCAATCTGCTGGGCTATGTGGGCGAGGTCAACGACAATATCGTCAAAAACAATCCCGAATACCGTCCGGGCGACTACATCGGCATGAGCGGCGTGGAGCGATCCTACGAAAAGCTGCTCAAAGGGCGCAAAGGCGTCAAGGTGCAGCAGGTGGACAACCACGGCGTCGTCAAGGATTCCTACATGAACGGGCGTTACGATTCGCTGCCGGAGGCGGGAACCTATTTGGTCAGCACCATCGACGCACGGCTGCAGCTGTTGGGCGAGGAGCTCATGCGCGGCAAGGTGGGTGCGGCTGTGGCCATCGAACCGGCTACGGGCGAGATTCTGATGATGGTCTCGTCGCCCTCCTACGATCCCGACGAACTGTTGGGCCGCGAGCGCGGCAACAATTATATGCGTCTGTTGCACGACAAGCGGCATCCGCTTTTCAATCGTGCCGTAATGGCGAGGTATCCGCCCGGGTCGACCTTCAAATTGGTGCAGGGGCTGATCGGACAGCAGGAGGGCGTGCTCAAACCGTCGGATCGCCATCCGTGCAATATGGGCTACCGTGCCGGCAAACTGAAGATGGCCTGCCACTCCCACGCCTCGCCGCTCGACCTGCGGTTCGCTGTGGCGACCTCGTGCAATGCCTATTTCTGTTACGTGTTCCGCGATATCCTCGAAAATCCGAAATACGGCAGCCCGAAGAAAGGGTTCGAGGTGTGGCGCGAGTACGTCGAGAGTTTCGGATTCGGCCACAAGTTAGGTTCCGATTTCCTCGACGAAGGCACGGGATACATCCCCGAGCGGAGTTTCTACGATCGGCGTTACCGCGGTTCGTGGAATGCGCTGACGGTGCTTTCGCTCTCGATCGGCCAGGGCGAATTGGGATGCACGCCGCTGCAGCTGGCCAATCTGGCCTGCATCGTCGCCAACCGCGGCTACTACTACATTCCCCATATCATCAAGAAGATCGAAGGATGCGACTCGATCGACCGGCGTTTCTACGAACGCCACTATACCAAGGTCGACGCGAAGTATTTCGAACCGATCGTCGAGGGCATGTGGAACGGCGTGAACGTCGCCGGCACCTCGTGGTTGGCCAAACTGCCCGGACTCGACGTCTGCGGAAAGACCGGTACGGCCCAGAATCCCGACGGCCGCGACCACTCGACCTTCCTGTCGTTCGCTCCGAAGGACAATCCGCGCATCGCCATTTCGGTCTATGTCGAACACGGCGGTTTCGGCGCCTCGACCGCCTTGCCGATCGCCAGTCTGTTGGAAGAGTACTACCTGACCGACACGATCCGCCGGCCCGAACTGTTGCAATATGTCAAAAACATCCAACTGCCGAACTATGTCCAGCCTTGACCGACGCCCCGCCCGCCTCTTCGAGGGAATCGACGGCATCGCCGTCTTGCTCTATGTGCTGATCGTGCTGGTCGGATGTCTCTCCATTACATCGGCGTCGTACGACGATACGGTGGGCGGCGGACTCTTTTCGTTCTCGCACTTCTACATGAAGCAGGCGGTCTGGGTCGCTGTGGCATGGACGGCAGCCGTCGCCGTACTGCTGCTCGACGAACGATTCTACCACATGTTCGCATGGCCGGCCTACGTCGCGGGGATCGCGATGCTCGTGGCCGCGCTGCTGTTCGGGCGTGAGGTCAACGGCGCCAAGGCGTGGTTCGAATTCGGATCGTTCCGGATACAGCCGGTCGAATTCGTCAAGATCGCTACGAGCCTCGCCCTCGCCCGCGTGATGAGCGCCTATTCGTTTTCGGTCAACCGCCCGGGCCACCTGTTGAAGGTCGCTTTGGTCATCTGCCTGCCGTTGAGCATCATCGTCCTGCAAAACGATACCGGTTCGGGCATCGTGCTCGGTTCGTTCCTCTTCGTCCTCTACCGCGAGGGGCTCAACAAATGGCTCTGCGTGCCGATTCTGTTGATTGCGACCCTCTTCATCATCTCGTTTCTGTTGACGCCCATGACCCTGCTCGTGCTCTCCATCGTGGTCTGCACGCTCTGCGACGCGATCCTGAACAGAGCATGGAAATCGCGCATCATCTATTTGGCTTCGCTCGCATTCGCGAGCATCGTGCTCCAAGCGGCGGCGGCCTATTTTGCACCCGGGGCGATGACCCTCTATCATTCGCTGCTGACCGTAACGATCGCATCGTTGATCGCCGTGGCCGTCTACGCCTACCGCAATACGCTCAACAATACCTATATTATTATCTCCATGTTCATCGGCATGATGATCTTTTTCCCGACGACCAACTACATTTTCAACTCCATCCTGAAGGAGCATCAGCAAAAGCGCATCGAGAGTTTCCTGGGCATCATCAACGACCCGCGCGGCATCGATTACAACGTCAACCAGTCGAAAATCGCCATCGGGTCGGGCGGCTTCATCGGCAAAGGATTCATGGAGGGCACCCAGATCCGCTACGGATTCGTCCCCGAACGCCACACCGACTTCATCTTCTGCACGGTCGGCGAGGAGTGGGGGTTCGTCGGTACGATGCTCGTGCTGGCGCTGTTCTGCCTCTTGATTCTGCGCCTGATGCGGATGGGCGAACGGCAGGAGGAGCCCTTCGGCCGCATCTATTGTTATTGCGTGGCGTCGATTCTGCTGTTCCATGTGCTGGTCAATGTCGGCATGACCATCGGATTGGTTCCCGTGATGGGTATCCCGCTGCCGTTGGTGAGCTACGGCGGTTCGTCGTTGATCGCCTTCACACTGTTGATTTTCATCGCCATACGGCTCGATGCCGCGACCCGTCAATTCTCCTTGAATAAATTCTGAACGCGATATTCCGCCATGATTCCTCACCCTCCGCAAGGGCTTACGCCCGAAGAGGTCGCGACTAACAGACGCCGATACGGTGTCAACCTCATCACACCGGCCCGCGACGATTCGGCCTGGGAGCTGCTCCTCGATAAATTCCGCGATCCCATCATCCGCATTCTGCTCGTCGCGGCGGCGCTTTCGCTCGTCATCGGGGCGATGCACGGCGACTTCACCGAATCGGTCGGCATTATCTGCGCCATCATCCTGGCGACGTGCGTCGGCTTCTGGTTCGAATGGGACGCCCGCCGGCGGTTCAAGCGGTTGAACAAGGTCAACGACGATCTTCCGGTCAAGGTGCTGCGCAGCGGTGCGATGTGCAGCATTCCGCGCCGCGACGTCGTGGTGGGCGACGTTGTGGTGGTCGAAAGCGGCGAGACGGTGCCCGCCGACGGCGAGTTGATCGAATCGGTGTCGCTCAAAGTCGACGAATCGACCCTCACGGGCGAGCCGGTCTGCGACAAAACCGTCGACGAACGCTGTTTCGACGCCGAAGCCACCTATCCGTCGAACCGCTTGTTGCGCGGCACGTCGGTCGTCGACGGTTACGGCCGGATGGTCGTAACGGCCGTGGGCGACAGCAGCGAAGCCGGCCGCGTAACCGAACAGTCGACCGTCCGGAACGATGCGCCGACCCCGCTCGACCGACAGTTGACCCGTCTTTCGCAGTGGATCGGCCGGGTCGGCATCTTCGTCGCCGTCGTCATCTTTTGCGTGATGACGGCCAAATCCATCTTTATGGACGGATTGCTGACCCGCTCGTGGATAGAGGTGTCGGAGCAGCTGCTCCATATCTTCATGGTCTCCGTGGCATTGATCGTGATGGCCGTGCCCGAAGGGCTGCCGATGAGCATCACCCTTTCGTTGGCCATCTCCATGCGGAAGATGCTGCGCACGAACAACCTCGTCCGCAAGATGCACGCCTGCGAGACGATGGGCGCCGTTACGGTCATCTGCACCGACAAGACCGGCACGCTGACCCGCAACCGGATGACCGTGCAGGAGCTGATCCGCTACGACGAGCTTCCGACGGCCGATTTCGCCGAGACGGTCGCCGCCAACACGACCGCCTTTCTCGACGCTTCGGGCACGGCGCTCGGCAACCCGACCGAAGGGGCGCTGCTGACTTGGCTGCAAACCGAAGGAGTGGATTACGAGGCTTTGCGGAACGGGGCCCGCATCGTCGACCGGCAACCCTTTTCGTCCGAACGCAAATACATGGCGACCCTGCTCGAAAGCGGCCTTTCCGGAGGTCGGAGGTTGTGCGTGAAGGGGGCTCCGGAGATCGTGCGGACAATGTGCGGGCCGGACGGCCGGAACGAGGAGATCGCCGCCCGACTGGCCGACCTGCAACATCATGCCATGCGCACGCTGGGCTTCGCCTGGTGCGAGACGCAGGCGCCGGACTGCGCCGAAGCGATCGCGCGGGGCGGGTTGCATTTCGCTGCGATCGCAGCCATCTCCGATCCGGTGCGCGAGGAGGTTCCGGCAGTCGTCCGCCGTTGTTCGGATGCCGGAATCGGCGTGAAGATCGTTACGGGCGACACGCCCGCCACGGCTACGGAGATCGCCCGGCGCATCGGGTTGTGGAACGATGCCGCAGACGACGACCGCCAGCGGATGACCGGCACGGAGTTCGCCGCGGCGAGCGACGAGGAGCTGCTCGAACGGGTGAGCCGGCTGAAAATCCTTGCGCGGGCCCGTCCGCTCGACAAACAGCGATTAGTGCGTCTGCTGCAACGATGCGGCGAGGTGGTGGCCGTTACGGGCGACGGCACGAACGATGCGCCTGCGCTGAATTTCGCCGACGTGGGGCTGTCGATGGGTTCGGGCACCTCGGTGGCCAAAGAGACCTCGGACATTACGCTGCTCGACGATTCGTTTTCGTCGATCGCGACGGCCATCCTGTGGGGCCGTTCGCTCTACCGCAACATCCAGCGGTTCGTCCTGTTCCAGCTCACGATCAATGTCGTGGCCATCGTCGTCTGCTTCGCGGGCGCCGTGTTCGGCACCGACATGCCGCTCACGGTGGTGCAGATCCTGTGGGTCAATATCATCATGGACACCTTCGCGGCGATGGCGATGGCCTCGCTGCCGCCGAATCCGCGCGTCATGCTCGACCGGCCCCGTCCGCGCAACGAATTTATCATCACGCCGGCCATGACCCGGACGATTTGCACCTGTGCGGTCGGCATGATCGCCGTTCTGCTGGGGATGCTCTTCACGTGGAGGGAGCGTGCGGACGACTTGAGCATCCGTCATCTGACCCTCTTTTTCACCACGTTCGTCTTTCTTCAGTTTTGGAACATGTTCAACGCGCGGGCGTTCGAATTGCATCGGTCGGTGTTCGCCGATTTTCGGGGCTGCCGCGAATTTTTTCTCATATTGGCCGCCATCGCCGTAGGGCAGTGGTTCATCGTTGAGGCAGGCGGAGCGATTTTCCGCACGGAGCCGCTGTCGGTTCGCGACTGGGCGATCGTCGTCGGGGCAACCTCGCTGTTCGCATTCGGCGGCGAAGCGATCCGTCTGCTGATCCGCAAATTCGTCCGGTCCTCCGCTTTTCGCTGACGGCCGCGGCCTGCGTGGCACGGGTTTTGACCCTCGACCGAATGCCGACATGCCGAAAAGGCGTGCCGCATGAATAAAAGGTTGAACCAAAACAAAACGCAGGAGAAAAATTATGACACCGGTAAGACGAAACCAGAACAGTTGGCTGCCGAGCATCTTCAACGACTTTTTCGAACGGGACTGGCCGGATCGGCACAGCACGACCTCGCCCGCCGTGAATATCCTCGAAAACGAGACGTGCTACAAGGTCGAGGTGGCCGCTCCGGGTATGACCAAGGAGGATTTCAAGGTGCATCTCAACGAGGACAACGAGCTGCTCATCACGTTGGAGAAGCGAACGGAACCGAAAGAGACGGAGCGGGCGGAGAAAACGGACGAAGCTAAAAAGGAGACCTATCTGCGGCGCGAGTTTTCCTACACGCAGTTTCGTCAGAGCCTGTTGCTGCCGGACAATATCGAGCGCGACAAAATTTCGGCCCGCATGGAGAACGGCGTGATGACCATCGACATTCCGAAAAAGCGCATCGAGGCGACGGCTTCTGCCGCCCGCCAGATCGAGGTGCAATAGATTGCCTGTCCGCCTGTCGGGCTTTGCGATTCGCCGAGGGAACACCCTCGATCGCATTAAACTGAAATGAAACGGAAAGAGCTCGGTATTGCACCGAACTCTTTCCGTTTTACGCTTTTTATATTCAGCCCGACTTTTCGGGGGCCGTACAAGTCCATTTGATTGCGGGGACTTGTCAGGTCTGTCAGGCCGCCTCTTCCTTTGTCTCGGAGCTGTTATCGGCGGGTAAATTCCCAGTCATCCCCATACACGGAACGATTTGTCAGTATGAGCTTCGATTTTGTCAGCGAGACATCGTATCCACCCTTGAGCATCGAACCGGTGATTACTAAATAGTGTTCTTCGGGCCGATAGACATACTCGAAACGTTCTGTCATATCTGCCATCTCCGATTTGAGGGCAACAGAGCCTGTCCTGTTTGAGTTGAACTGAACCGTGATACTGGTATCCTCCTCCTCGATCACGAACCAAGTGCCGATGATCGAATCGGCATTATCATCGTCATCGTCGCTGCAGGAGGCGGCGGAAAGACTCGTCGCCAGGAAAAGCGACATCAGGAGAAAACGAAAAAAGTTTTTCATGTGAAATAATATTTTAATTAACGATGCAAAGATAAGGCATCGCGACAAAACAGACAGCTCGTCGGCGGGACGGGATCGGTCATAGTTGTGTGTCCGTTTTGGTCTCACCTGCAACGACCGCATCGGAGAGATCGGCGAAGAAATCATGGCCGAGGATGCGCGAGATACGCAGCAGCAGACTCGTATCGAGGCTCTCCTTTTGAAAGATACGATAAACGTTTCGCCGATCGCAGGACAGATGGCGGGCGAGCCAGCTCACGCTGTGCTCCTGCCGGCGCAGTTCGGCTTCGATCAAGGCTCCCAAAGGGATATGTTTCATACGGTGTCCAACCGCAGCCCGGCCTCCAAGGCTGTTAATAATACAATAAAAAGTGTGAGGCTCGATCGTCTATCTGAACGGAGGCTCTGGTAAACCCAAACACAAATAAACAATGCCCCACACCTGTATTGGGACATGCCGCAAAAAAAAGCGGCCGTGTCGGGAACCAATACAAGGCGACGAGTGCGATTGCTTTCCTTGTGTTTAACAAAATTTACCAGATTCCGTTCAAGGATAAAAGCGAAGACACTTTCATCAAAAATATGTCCGTTATTCATCGAATAACATCACAAAGATACGCATAAGTCGTGCGCAAATGCAAATAAATTTACGTTTATATCCGGCTTTTTATTATCTTTGTAAACACAAGCTATCGAAGAGATGCCCATGGAGTGTAAAATAGATACGGATTCCCGATGCGCGGTCATCGGCTACGGCAGCTGGGCGACGGCGCTCGTCAAACTGCTCTCCGGAAACGAACCGCAGGTCGGCTGGTATGTCCGCAATCCCGAAGTGTTGGAGGCGCTCCGCACCGAAGGACGCAATCCGCGCTATTTGAGCGATGCCGAATTCGACCGCTCGCGCATCGCCTATCATGCGGGCTTTGCCGGATATGTTCAGTTATACGAGGCATCCGAATGTACCGAAAACATCCAACTCGATAGAGTTTTTTTTCGGGCATTTGAAAGACAATCTGCGATTGCACCGAGGATTATCCAACGAACATTTCAAAGACTTTGTGAAGTGGTATCTTTTTCTGCAAAGCAATCAAGGAAAGGCAAGCAAAAAATAGGGCGAGAAAAACTTAATTTCTCGCCCTTATTTTTGCAACTAAAAAGCGCCACTGTTTGCATCTTTACCGGAAAAATTCACTTCCAGATGATAAGAACCTGCCATGTATCACTTTCTTCCTCCATTGTTCATTCCGACCGGAGGGGTATCATTGCATTATTAAAT
>CANREN010000006.1 GCA_947629705.1 uncultured Alistipes sp.
ACATAGAGCGTATCGGCGCAAACCCAACTGCGCACCTTTTGTTCCAATCGCATCCATCCCTCTTGATTCAGTCCGCTCGCCTGCGGCGTGGAGTTGGAGGCATAGAACGTCTGGCAACACATACCGCCTGCCGTCAGATCGGCATTCCGGTCGGCATTGGGAATTTGATGGCCGCGATCGTAATCGCCCGCATAGCTGCCTTTCGACAGATCGGCCTGCCAGGCCGACGAAAGTTCCGGGTCGAAAGCCCAAGGGTCGGGGTTCGGTCGTCCGCTGCCGAGATGAACCTTATGCAGCGGATAGGCGACCCACCAAGCGCCGCGTTTCGTCGGATCGAAACACATCGTATAGTTCCGGCCTTCGACCTTCCGCCCTTCCGATTCATTTTGAACCATGCAATAATGGGTTACATAATGCAAATCGGACTTTTCCGTACATACGGGCAGTTCGGGCCACGCCGCGCGCCCTGTTAACTCCGTGTGTTCGGGGATAGGCGGCGCCGGCGTATCCTCTTTCCCGCAGGCGACCATACAAGCCATCATCACCGCACTCACAAAAAAGCGATGCAAGTTCAAATAAGTCTGGAATAGCATCATCGAAAAAATAGATTAAAGGTTAATAAATTATCGGTCGTTTTCCGTTTGCTTCAGGCCCGTCCACTCGATATGGAAAATCGTGTACCGATCCTGGTCTCGGGCCTGTTTCGACGGACAATTATTCGTAAAAACGATTTGGAATCGGCCCGAGACACGGACGTCTTCGGCAAAGGTATATTTCATGAATTTCTCCGCTGTTCTTTCCACACGGAAAGTCCTCACGGAAACGCCATTTTGCAGAATCTCCACGGTAAAATCCACTCGACGATCGCCCGCATCGGTAATCCCGTAATCAAACGACAGCGTGCCGCAGCCACCCGCTATTTCCGGGGAGACGATTCGGCCGACAGCCGTCGTCTTGCCATTCATCGCCAGCCCCTTGACGTTGGCTCGTGTCCCGAGAAGCGACGGATAGGTCGGATCGGAATCGTATCCGCCGCCGGAATAGACCGCACAATACTCGCCGCACCATCCGGCAGGCGTGGGGCCGACCCGATTCTTGAACAAGGATTCAGGCTTCAGATGGGTAAAATCATCGGAGCCACCGCCCCGCTCCGTGTCATTCGAATCGTTTCCGGTCGGCGGCGTATTCCCTCCGCCCGAATCGTTATCATCGCTCGGCGTACCGCTGCCTCCGCCCGAATCGCCGCCCGGATCATCCGGATTCGAAAGGCCCGGCGGATTGTCATCCGGCGTATCCGGATCGGACGGATCGGGTTCAACGGGCTCTGTACCCTGCCGAACCGTTACGGATTGCGTCAAAGCGGGATGACCGTCCGCACATTCGGCCGTAAAAACCAAATCGGCCGTATGATAAGTCCGGTCGATGAATAGCCGGAACGATACGGTATCGAGTCCCTTGCCTGCAACGTCCGAAGCCTCCAACCAATCCGCCTCTTTCGGAATATCCAACCGCCACGGGCAGTTCGTCTTGACGACGAACGATTTTTCACCCAACGCATTGCCCGCGACATCGAAACGCAACAACGCAGGCGAAACCTCCAAATAGGGCTCGGTCTCTTCCGGTACAGGCACGGGCACGGGAGCCGGTTCGGGCTCGGGTTCCGGCACCGTACCCGAATCCGCACAGGCGAAAGAGATCCCTGCAACGCACGCAGCGAGCAGCAATCGCAGATTCATCCCTGGCATCTGAAAAACGGTTTCATTCATTTAGGGTCATCCGTCTCCGTTCAGCGGATTCGGTCGGATTCGCGGATCAACAGTTCGTCCTTGAAAATCGCCTTGGCCGCCAAACAGGCAAAAAGCAAACCGACGATCGGCAAAACGATAGCCGGTTTGAACCCTTGCGCATGGAACGCCAAATCGGAGAACGCCCGACGCGCCAAATAATAGTAAACACCCTCCATCGCCAAACAGCCCAACAGCAACACCATCTCGACGCAACACAACCGGATTTGCAGCAACCGGTTCCGGTAGAGGAAAATCGTTACCAAAGGCAGCACCAATGCCGCAACCAGCAAGATACCCAAATAGACGGTCGTATGCAACGGTTCGCCTTCGGACGTCTCCAATGCAAAAGCATGCAATTCGGAAGCTCCCGCCTCACCGTCGAACCAAGCCAGCGGAGCGAACAGCATGACGGCGATCAAAGCCGAAATCAAGAACAGATAGAGGGTTTGAATACGTTGTATCATCGTTATAAATTTTTATCGATCAGATATTTATTGCGATCCGTAGCGTTCCGGTTAATCAACTCGCCCAAAAATCCCGCCAGAAATAGTTGCACACCGAGAATGGCCGCAACCAAAGCCAGATAAAAGAGCGGTTGTTCGGTTACGGAGCGCAACGGCATATCGTGCATCTGTTTCCAGAGTTTCGCCCCGATGATCCACACGGCGGTACCTCCGCCGAAAAGGAACATCAAGGTTCCCAAACCGCCGAAAAAATACATCGGCGACCGACCGAAATGCGACATGAAAAGGACCGAAATCAGATCCAGATACCCCTTCAGCATCCGTTCCAGGCCGAATTTCGAATGGCCGTATTTGCGGGCATGGTGGTCGACCACCTTTTCGCCGATACGTCGGAATCCCGCCTTGCGGGCCATTATCGGGATAAAGCGGTGCATTTCGCCATACACTTCGATGGATTTCACCACTTTGCGCCGATAGGCCTTCAGTCCGCAGTTGAAATCATGCAACCGGATACCCGACGCACGGCGCGCCGTCCAGTTGAAGAACTTGCTCGGCCAGCGTTTGCCGATCGGATCGCAACGATGTTTTTTCCATCCGGAGACCAGATCGTAGCCCTCTTCGACAATCATACGCCGCAGCTCGGGAATCTCATCGGGAGAATCCTGCAAATCGGCATCCATCGTGATGACCACTTCGCCCTGCGCCGCAGCGAATCCGCAATAGAGGGCCGCCGATTTACCGTAGTTGCGAGCGAAGCCGACCGCCCGAATCGCCGGGAATTGCTTCTTCAGCCGTTCGATGACGCTCCACGACCCATCGTCGGAACCGTCGTCGACAAAGATCAATTCATACGAAAACCCGTGTGTCCGCATCACGCGGTCGATCCACGCAGCGAGCTCCGGCAGCGACTCCTCCTCGTCGAAAAGCGGTACGACAACCGAAATATCCAATCGTGCCTCGTCCATCGTCCTCATTCTGCCGCTTCGTCATTCGATCCGTCCGCGTTGTCGAACGGTTTAGGTGCACGGGCGGCAATCGCCGCGATAATCAATCCGAAAATCGCCCCGAAAAGCAGCGCCGAGAACCATCCGCTCCAAACGCTCTGCAACACCGACGGTTCAGGAGCCGTACGCAACTGTTCGAACGACTGGGCCATCACTCCCTCGACCGAAGCCGGCAGCCGGGAACCGCTCTTCGAAATCAGATCGGTCATGGAGGCGATCATCCGTTCGACATAGTTCGAATAACCGACGATCAGATGCAGATAAACCGCCTGCACCACCCCGACGATCACACCGGCAAAGCACGAAACAGCCATCACGCAGCCATACCCCTGGCCGAACGTGAAGCCTTCGTCCGCGCCGTACAAGGCCGAACGCTTCCGCACGAAGCGCAGCAGCAGCCAGAAGTGCAGCACTACGACCGCGATCCACTCCAACATCATCAGAGAATAAAGGCCCAACCGGCCCGAGGTCGTCATCAGATTCTCCAACACGAAGGAGAGCGACAACAATCCGCCTACGAGTGCACCCCATTGGGCCGCTTCGTTCCAAAAAGTCTTGCGTTCCATGTTATTTGAAATTTCATTGTAATTCACCTTTGCCTTCGCGGACGATCACCGGCTCCTCGCCGGTCAGATCGACCACCGTAGTAGGCACGGCATTCCCCTTGCCGCCGTCGACCACCCACGCCAAAGTCTTTCCATAACGTTCGTCGATCAATTCGGGATCGGTCGTGTATTCCATCTCCTCGTCTTTGACGGAGACGGTCAGCATCGGACAGCCCAGCGCCTCGACGATCGCCCGCGGAATCGCGTTCGCTGGAATCCGCACCCCGATGGAACGACGCTTTTCCAATGCCTTGTCGGGCAGATGCGACAAAGCCGGGAGCAAAAAAGTG
Organism: uncultured Alistipes sp.; assembly: GCA_947629705.1. Lineage (GTDB taxonomy): Bacteria > Bacteroidota > Bacteroidia > Bacteroidales > Rikenellaceae > Alistipes. The sequence continues at coordinate 4,151 of CANREN010000006.1, forward strand.
AACGGCCCCGGCAGATTGCGCTTGAGCATACGGAACGCGGCATTATCCACCCGACAATACGCAGCAACCTGCGCCAAACTGTCGAACATAACGGTCAACTCCCCCGCTCCCTTCATCCGCCGCAGCTGATCGATAGCCCGCGCAGCGTGCAGCGAGCAACCCACGGCATAGACGCTGTCGGTCGGATAGGCGATCAGCTCGCCCCGCTCCAACGACCCGACGATCCGTTGCAGTTCCCGCTCCGACGGGTTCTTTTCGTACAGCTTCACCAGCATGATTCAAAGATACTAAAACTTCGGCAAAGCCAAAGATACGAATTTTTTTAATGCGATAGGCCGTCGCAACGCCTCTCCTCCCTTATTTGATTTTTCGTCTATTCAGCTCTGCACTGTACGCCCGGGCGTTGGCATTGTGCTCGCGCAAGGTACGGGCGAAATTATGATACCCGTCGAACGTCGGCCGGGCACAGAAAAAGAGATAATCGTGCTCCTCGAAACGCAATACGGCATCGATGGCCGGAATCCCCGGCATACAGATGGGCGACGGCGGGAGCCCCTTATTTATATAGGTGTTGTAAGGCGACGGGTATTTCAGGTGCCGGTAGAGAATCCGGCGCAGCGCGAAGTCCTGCATGGCATACTTGATCGTCGGATCGGCCTGCAGCGGGATTCCCTTGCGCAGCCGGTTGACATAGACCCCCGCGATACGGGGCATTTCATCGGTTTTTCGGGTCTCCTCGCAGACGATCGAGGCGAGGGTCATCACCTCCAACCGGCTCAACCCCGAACGCTTGCGCAAACTGTCGCGCTCCGGCGTCCAGAACCGATCGTATTCGCGCCGCATCCGCTGCACGAATTTCTCCGGAGACACCGTCCAATAAAATTCGTAAGTATCGGGAATGAACATCGAAAAAAGCGTCAGACTGTCGAATCCCACACCTGCCGCGACCTCCTTGTCCGTCAGCGCGCGCAGCAAGGCGGCCGAATCGGCATCCAACTGTCGGGCCAATTTGCCGGCTAACTGCGCCGGTGTCCGGACATAGTTGATCGTTACCCGCACGGGGGTTTGAAGCCCCAATTTCAGCATACGCGCCACTTCGATCACCGACATGCCGGGCTGCAACACGTAATGCCCCGGCTTGAAGGTGTTTTCGAGATTCAGCCGTTCGGCATAGAGCCGGAAAGCCGCCCGATGACGCAACGACGGCATCAGCGAATCCGTCAACGCCGCATAATCGGTCTTGCGGCCGACATACAGATCCCGTTCGGCACGCACGGCATTGCCATAGAGCTGCCACCAGCCGAACAAGCCTCCGACGACGCCGGCCGCCGCACCGGCCAAAAAGATACGAAAAAGCGTTTTTCTATTCATAATCCAGCATTTTCACGTTTGCAATCCGCCAAGATGCGTTCGACCGAAGCGGCAACTTTCCGATAAAGTTCGGGCAGATCGACCCGGCTGATCCGCCGATCTTCGACCACCGGTTCGCCATCCACGACGACCATTTCGACATCCGACGACTTGCCGCAGTAGACCAAATTCGACACGACGTCGTGTATCGGCTGCAAATGAGGCTTTTGCAGGTCGATGACGATTACATCCGCCAACGCCCCCTTGCGCAGCACGCCCAATTCGCCGTCGGCATACCCCATGGCACGAGCGCCGTTCGCCGTCATCAATTTCAGCGCCTCGTAAGCGGGCAAGGCGAGCGGATCGCCCGTCGCCGATTTCTGCAAAAATACGGCGGTGCGCAGCTCTTCGAACATATCCAAATCGTTATTCGAGCAGGGTCCGTCGGTGCCTACGGTCATCCGCACGCCCACACGCATCATTTTCCAAACGGGCGCTACGCCGCTCGACAGTTTCATGTTGCTCTGCGGATTATGCGAGACGATCACCCCGCGGTCGGCCAAAATCGCGATGTCGTCGTCATCGACATAGACGCAATGGTCGGCGATCGTCCGTTCGTCGAGCAGCCCCAGTGCATCGAAATGCCGGACGGGCGTCTTCCCGTAGCGTTCGGCCAGCATACGCGATTCATCCATCGTTTCGGCCACGTGGCTCATGAACAGCAAGCCGTTTTGCCGACAGAACTCCTTGCCGCGCACGAGATTTTCGGGCGAGCAGGTGTAGCCCGAATGAGGAGCGACGGCCACGGAGACCCGATCGCAGCCGGCCGCCTGTACCATCGCCCGCTCAGCCGAACGCAGCGCCTCGCCGACCCCGCAATCGAAATAGGAACAGCCCAACAAGGCGCGGATGCCGAGCTGCCGAGCGACCTGCACCCCGCGATCCTCGTGAAAATACATATCCACGAACGACGTAACCCCGCCGAGCAATAACTCGACGATGCCGAGCGTCATGCCGAGTACGACATCGTCCGCCGTCTGATGCGATTCGAAGGGCCAGATGTAACCGTTCAGCCACTCCATCAAGGCGAGATCATCGGCATAACTGCGCTGGAGCGTCATCCCCGCATGGCAATGGGTGTCGATCAATCCGGGCATGACCAACCTGCCCCGGCAATCGACGATCCGCGCCTCGGGATGCGCCGACAAAAACGCACGTTTTTCGATCTCCGAACCGCTCACCAATTCGATCCGGTTTCCCGCAATCCCCAAGTTCCCCGCAAACGTGCGGGGTTCTTCGGCGGTCATCGGCAGCAGCAACGCATCGGTAAACAGTAAATCCATCTCAATCTTCCGCTATGTTATCGCCCTATCTTATTACTTTATCTTCACCCTCGTCTTTCCGACTTTGACTTTCCGCACGGGCACCGGCTCCTCGAACGAATTGCCGCATACGGTGAGCTGCGTCTCGCCCGCAACGGCATTCGAACCGATCCGGATCACCCGACTGAACGCACCGGGCTCGCTTTTGAGCGGTTGATAGACGATGCGGATCACGCCCTTGCCTCCCGGTGGGAGCGGCCGACGGGAACAGGATGCCTTGAGGCACGAATTGGAGGTAACCAACCGCGTAATGACCAACGGTCTGTCGCCCGTATTGGCGAACTCGATCTCGCGACTCGAATCACCGCCCCGGCGGGGTATGTCGCCAAAATCGCAGACGGTTTCGGACAAATGCAGCACGGCACCGTGTACGACGACGGTATCGGCCTGTCGGCTGCGCGCCACGACGCTTCCAACCGCCAACAGGCCAAAGATCGTTAAAACAACGTATTTTTGCAAATGCGGCATCGTTATTTCATTCGGAAAATATAGGTAATCGTTCCTCCCTGCACCGCGGCGGCACTCTCGGTAAAACGAGCCTTGCGCGCCGCATCGAGCGCGGCATCGATCAACTCCTTGTCATTGGTCGTCGAGCCTTTCGGTTCGAAAGCGACGCTTCGCACATCGCCCTGCGGCCCGACCGTAACCCGCACGACCACTTTTCCGCTCTCGGTGCCCGGATAGGCCGGACGCGGCAGATTCCCGACCAACCCCCGTCCTTGAAGGCCGCGGTCGAGTTGATCCAACCCGTCGGCATCGAGGCCGGGGCCTTTGCCGGAAGCCTTGTCCCCGCCCTCTTTCGCGTGCGGATTACCGGCATTGTCCGGTTCATCGACGCCCCCTTTGTTCATCTTGAAGAGCGCTTTCGGATTGGGTGTACGGGTGGTTTCATCCGATCCTTCGACCTGCGCAATCCGCTCCTCCGGAGCCGACTGCTCATGCACACGCGGCTCGACCGAGGTTACGGGAGTCGGCTTCGGCGGTTCGGGTTCGGGCTCCGGCTCGATGAACTCGATTTCGATCGTATCGCCCGTTTTCCCGACGATCCGCCGGAAGTCGAACGACACGAACGAAAACGCAGCGGCCAACGTCAGCGAATAGATCGCCAACGCAATCATCGCCCAGCGGCGAGGTTTCCGGTCGTTCGGGTCGTAGTAAACCATCGTTCGCTATTCGGGTTGCGTCGCCGCATTGAGTTTGTAGCCATTGCGTTTGGCGATATTCATCACCTTCACCACTTCATCCCAGACCACCGTCTTGTCGGCATGTAACGAGACGGTGGGGTCATTCTGCCCATCGAGCCGCGCCTTGAGCGCCCGCTCGACCCCCTCGAGCGAACCCACCTCCTGCAACTCCACATAATAGCGATAGGCACCGCCGGCATTCTGGATGGAGACCGTCGTCATCGCTTTGTCTTTAAGCTGGTTGGTGCTCTTCGGCAACATCAGTTTCAGCGCATTGGGGTTGATGAGCGTCGTTGCGATCAACAAAAACAGCAACAACAGGAACATCAGATCGGTCATCGACGATGCCGAGAAACTTTTGTCGACCTTCGAACCGTGTTTGATTGCCATATACCTATTTTTGAACGGGTTGATTGAGAATATCCATGAATGCGATGGAGTTCGCCTCCATCTGGAAGACCAATTTTTCGATGCGGGCGACCAAATAGTTATAACCGAAGTAGGCCGGAATACCGACCAGCAGACCCATCACGGTCGTTACCATCGCGACGTACATACCGCTCGACAGCAGCGCGAGATCGACCGTACCGCCCGCCGCCGACATATCCATGAAGGTCTGCACCATACCGAGCACCGTGCCGAGGAATCCGATCATCGGCGCACCGCCTGCGATCGTCGCTAAAAACGGAAGACCGTTTTCGAGTTTGGAGACTTCGAGATTGGCCACGTTCTCGATCGCCGTCTGCACGTCGCCCATCGGGCGTCCGATGCGTTCGATGCCCTTTTCGATCATCCGGGCGATCGGCGTATCGGTTTTCCGGCACAGATTGACCGCCACCCCGATCTTGCCGTCGGAAATGTAGTCGCGGATCCGGTTCATGAAGTTCATGTCCAGCACCGAGGCCTTGCGAATCGCCAGAAACCGTTCGACGAAGATGAAAATCGTTACGCCGCCCAGCGCCAGCAAGGGCCACATCAACCAACCGCCCTTCGAAAAGAGCGACCACAATCCCATACGGGTTTCTTCACTCATGGCCGCCGCTTCGGCAGCCTGCAAAAAGTTGATCATCTTTTTATTAACCTTTTATTAAATTACTGAATAATTCTATTTAAGTTCGGTTCGATTTGTTCGTCCCTCCCGCCCGACTGCGACGGCTCCACCGGCTGCCCTTCATCCGGATCGGGTTGTTTGGCGTTCAGACGTTCGGCCCGTCGGGCGGCCTTCCGAGCCTGCCGTTTCTTGTTGGTGAAACGCTCCTTGACCCGACGGCGGAAATCGCGGAAATTATCGAAATCCTCTTTGAAATAGATACCCAATCCGGTCTCCTGCAAACCCTGGTTTTCGTCGAACCGGTCGATCGTCTGCGTAAAGGCCTTCAGTTTCAGCGTTCCGGCCCGATCGATCAAGTAAGTGATATAGGCTTCGCCCATGAAATTGGACATCGACCGGTTGACCATCTGCTGCTTGCTGTCGATCAAATAGTTGCCTTCGAGCTCGACGAAGAGCCGATTGTTGATCAATCCTTTCGAGAGACCGAAATCGACCTCATCGCCCGTCAGCTCCGACTTGGGCCGGTAACGGATGACGATGCTGTAATCATCCGCCGAAAGCAGGTTGCTCAACTGATTGGTCAGAAACTCCAATCCCGTATTGTACGAGACCGAAGCGCCGATATTCTGCGAAGCAACGTTGTTTTCGGCCATGAAATTCTTGAACAGCAACAGATAAAGGAATTGCATATCGACCGTTTCGGGCGTGTTCAGCGCGTTGGCGATGATCGCCTGCGTCTCCGGATCGGTGGCCGGAACCCGCACGTCGAACGTTACGGTCGGATCGGTCAGCCGGTCGCTCAAACGGATCAGACACTCCACATTGACCGATCGATCCCCCGTCAACCGGTCGCTCGTACTGCCCAACAAGGGTTGCAACGAAGTTTTAAGCTTGTAAATCGCCTCGATATCGAGCATGGCATTGATCGGCGAGCCCGTCCATTGGATCGTCGACCCGGATTCGATATCGAACTTACGGTTGAGAATATTTTGCAGGGTGAACAGGAAACTGCCGTCGTCGATGGTGTAATCGCCGTATATTTCGAACACGTTCGACGTCGGATTGATCTGCAGGTTGAGCGTACCCGTACCGCGGGAGCGGATCACGTTGCCCGACACGGTAAGCTCCAATTCGACATTGGGCCGGACATCGAGCGTCATCGAGATATTCATCTGGCTCGCCGCCCCCGCACGCCGTTTGCGCCGGCGTTCGAACTGTTGCCGTTTGAGTACGAGCAGGTCGGTCGTATCTTCCAATTGCGGTTTTTCGAATACGACGAAATCGGCATTCGAGATATTCGTCTTGCTCGACATCGGCAGGAAAAACGAAGAGTTTCCCTCTGTCGCGGCCGTGATACGCATGTCGACCTTGCCTTTGTCGCCCGCGACCCGCACATCGCCCGTAGCGTATACCTTGCCGTAAAACGCATCGTTGTCCGATTCATCCGTATCGAGCACCAACATCCGATCGGGCCGGACCCGCACCTCGTAACCGATGTTGGAGAGATGCTGCAGGTTCAGATTCAGATCGAGCATCCCCCGATTCGCCTCCGCATCGAAAATCGGCACGTCCGAACAGGTAAACCGGTTGCCATGCACAGCGAGCGACGCCTCGGGTACGGAATAGGTTACCTGCGTGAAATCGACAGTCGTGCGCAATCCCGAAATATCGATCTTGCCGGTCAGATCGGCCGTCCGGCGCTCGCCTTGCAGCACCAAATCGACCGAGGCCGTTCCCTTCGTCGAGGAGACGACCCCCGACAGCACCGGATCCAGCAACCCCATATCCAAGCTGTCGACCTGCATCCGGGCATAATAGCGCCGACGATCGGGAGCATAGAATCCGTGCACTAACGTATCGCGCGAAATCCGGTCTGTAACGAATACCCCCGCCCGATTGCGGGCCAAATCCCACCGCGAGGAGAGTTGCAGCGGCGGGCCTGCGATGCCATTGACCGAAAGGCTGTCGAACCGGATGTCGGCCGTCAGCTCCCCGCCGCCGAGAACGGCCTTCATGGTCGCCTCGCCACTGGTTCGGCCCTCGATGCCGTAGCCCATCCGGTCGGCGATCTGCGAAAACGGAGCCAGATCGAAATTGGACAGGCGCAACGAAAGCGAATCGTTCGGATTGCGCGATGCCACGCCGTCGAGCAACAAATGCTGTCCGTTGCTCGTAACGAAAAAGCGGTCGATCATCACTTGAGCGGTATCGATCCGTATGCTGCGGGCCAGAATGCGCCAGGTAACCTCTCCGCGTGTGATGCGGGAGGGTAAAATACGGACATCGAGCACCTGACCGTTCGGCCCCTCTGCGTCCGACACGCCCGCACGCAGGCCGAACAGACCGGAAAAATGCCGTGTCGTATCGGAGAAGCCGGCGGACACCTCCACCTTGCCGTCTTTCGCACCGCCCGAGACATGCAATCCCGGCAAATGAAGCCCCGCCGCATAGAAGTTTTCGGCATCGGCGCTCACCACCAACGAATCTTTGGTATTGCGGGCATTGGCATTCAACCGAATAGCCAACAGATCCCCCCGTTCGATATAGTCCGACACGGCCCGAAAGCTCAATCGGTCGTTCGCCGGATTGAACGTCAGATTCAAGGAGGATCCCGCCGCGATCTGCAGCCCGGGCGACACGGCATCCGCAACGGGATTGAAATTCCGGATGTCGACCTTCAACTGCGAATAATCGTCGGATTCGAATACGGGAAGCGCCAACTCCTTTTCGGGCTGTTTTTTTCGATGATTATTCAACCGAGGCAGGTACTTCCACGCACTCTGCCGAAGATAGGCGAACGCATCGCGATAATTCGTCCTGCTGCGGAAGGTGGCATCGGCGAAATCCGAACGCAATTCCAGGTATTTGCTGTTCGCCGAATTTTTGCCCCGAATCGTCAGGCTGTCGACTCGCAAGGTCTTGGCGTTGTACTGATAAACGGCATCGGTTACGATGACCGTTCCGTTCATATCATCGAAAGAGCGCCCGCTCGACCGTGCCGCCATTCGGGCCGAAAGACGCGACACGGAATCGCGCCGATTGATGCGGAGCCGATCCAGATCGGCCCGATGCAAATCCAGCGAAAAATCGTAGCGGGGCACGCTGTCGTTGAAATCGGCCAATCCGGTGAAATCGAAATCGAGATGCGGATCGCGCGCCGTGATCCGGCCGTCGAACCGCTTGTCGTACAACTGACCGTCGAGCCGCAGCGTATCGTAGGTATAATCGTTGAAATTCAGTCGTTCGACGACCCCGCCGACCTGTACATCGGCATGTCCCCGACCGATCACGCCGTCGATCCGTGCCGTAAGTGAGGCATCGCCGAACAAATCCGGGCGTTCGAGCAGCTTGCCCAAACGCAGATTGCGGGCCGCGACGTTCCCGTCGATGCTGCGCAGTCCCTTTTCGGACGGCTGCATAGCGAGCTCGAACGTCATGCCCCCGACTTGGGTCTCGGCGCCCAGATCCACCCGAAAAGCCGACGGCGTCCCCCTGAACTGCCCTGCCAGATTCATCGCCCCCGCATGGGCGAGCATCTCGACCGACTTCGCAGACAACGGTTTACGGGCAAACGCTCCGACCAATTCGTCCACATCCGACGAAACGGTGCTCAAACGGGAGAGCTCGACCCCGAAACGGGTTTCTTTGAAATCGGGCAGCCCCCGGGCCGAGACATCCGCGGCAAGATAGGTGCTTCGCCCGATTCGCAGATTCAGGATTCGGGCAGCGAAATCAGCGGCCGTGCCTTCCATATCCAGAGCCAGATCGCTCAACACTAACGATTTGCCCTGCAAGGAGGGAGAAAAATAAGCGACGTCGTTCACGGAGAGCTGCGAATGGCGCAGCGAACCGTCGATCCGCACCCGATCGACGAAGTATTTGTAATCGGCCCACGAGCCGCCCTGCAACAGGATATGGGGCAGAAACAGATTCGACTCCGCCGTCAGCAAATTGGCATCCGTAAATTCGATCCGACCGTTGTCTAACCGGAACTTGCCCGAAAGATTATCGAGGACGAAACCGCTCCGCTCGGCAGCCCGAAAGGCCTCGATATCGGTTTCGATCGACGAGCCGTTCAGCTCGAAGCGTTCGATCGACGCCGTCAGGCCGGACAAGTGCATGTGGCCGAAATCGATGCCGAACGGCGGATCGCGGTGCTGCTGCCGTTCGAGGCAGAGTTCCATATTCCTGATCGTCGCCGCGCGGATCGCTAACCGGAACGGATTTTTCTTTTCGCGATCGGGATTGGAAAGGCAATCGACGATCTGTTTGATATTCATCTCGCCTGCGGGGGTCTCCCGCAGACAGAGTTTGACATCCGCCAACTCGCCGCGGCTCAACTCCACACCGCCGCCGAACAGACCGATTCCCGTTACGAAAGCATCGACCCGACCGGCATAAAGCAACGTATCGCGTTGGTAATCTTCGACATAAAATCCAGTTACCCGTACCTTGCCCGGGAACGCGACGGCCACACGTTCGACAGCGACCGTCGTCTGCAACCTGGACGAAACGGCCCGCACGACCCGCTGCACGGCAAAGTTCTGCACGGCCGGAATCTGCAGCGCCAAGGCGAGCAAAAGCAGCAAAACGACGAACGACACCGCGGTCGCCGCAACCACCTTTCCCAATATTTTTATACCTTTGCGCATCGGACCCTATGTTGTAACTTGCAAAGTTAACTTTTTTGGGAGAACAACCCTACAAAAAGCATGAAATAATTTCGTCGCTCCGAGAGCGGGGAAGTACCCACAAGCGATACGCAACCGAACCATGAACATTACCATTTTAGGCATCGAATCGTCATGCGACGACACCTCGGCGGCCGTCCTGCGCGACAACACCCTGCTTGCGAACGTCATCGCATCGCAAAGCGTCCATATCGAATACGGCGGCGTGATTCCCGAATTGGCCTCGCGCGCCCACCAGCAGAACATTATCCCCGTGGTCGACACGGCCCTGAAAGAGGCGGGCGTAAGCAGCGGCGAAATCGACGCCATCGCGTTCACCCGCGGCCCGGGGTTGGTCGGTTCGCTGTTGGTCGGCGTATCGTTCGCCAAGGGGCTCGCCATCGCACGGAACATTCCGTTGGTAGAGGTCAACCACTTGCAGGGGCACATTCTCTCCCACTTCATCGACCTGCCCGACCGGAAGCTGCCCCATCCCGACTTCCCGTTCCTCTGCCTGCTGGTCAGCGGCGGGCACACGCAGATCGTGCGGATGAACTCGCCGCTGGAATTGGAGATCATCGGCACGACCATCGACGATGCCGCCGGCGAGGCCTTCGACAAATGCGCCAAGGTGATGGGGCTGCCCTATCCGGGCGGGCCGGTCATCGACAGGCTGGCCAAAGAGGGTGATCCCGAGGCGTTCCGGTTCGCCCGACCGCATGTCGACGGATACGACTATTCGTTCTCCGGTCTCAAAACCTCTTTTCTCTATACGTTGCGCGACGCCGTGGCCGAAGACCCCGATTTCATCGAAAAACACAAAGCCGATCTCTGCGCCTCGCTGCAAGCCACGATCATCCGCATGCTGTCGGACAAGCTGATACGGGCCTCGAAAGATACGGGCATCCGCGATATCGCCATCGCAGGGGGCGTTTCGGCCAATTCGGGATTGCGCGAAGGCATCGTCGCCGAAGGGAAAAAACGCGGATGGCGAACCTTCGTGCCCGAATTTAAGTTCACGACCGACAACGCGGCCATGATCGCGATGGCCGGATACTATCGTTATCGCAACGGCGAATTTTCGTCGCTCGACGTTTCGCCCGCGGCCCGTTTGGAGGAGCTGCGACTGCAAAGCGCCGACCAGCGATAATCGCATGAAAATCATAAAAAAGATGCCCGTTCCGCTGTCGGGCCTGCGTTATCTGAAAGTGCTTTACGTCGGATTCGACGGAGCGGCGATTAGAAGAGCTTCAAGGATTTGCCAGCATTTCGAACTTGCCCGACCGAAGCCGACCGAAAGCGAATAAATCGGTCGCGTCTATTTGGAAACCTGTAAGGTTTGGGCCAGTTCGGCCTGCTGCTTTTTCGTCAGATGGCGTTTCGCCGATTCATACGACTGCTTCACCAATTCCAGCAAAAGCGGTTCGGGAACATCGCTGTCGAACCGGACGCTGATCCAGTGCTTTTTGTTCATGTGCCACCCGGGGCCGATCCCCTCGTAGCGCGCCTGCAACTCGGCGATCCGCTCGGTCGGGCATCGCAGGTTGCAGAAATCGCGCGCCACGGCATTGACGAAACAGAACCACTTGTCGAGCACGTAAAACACGAGAATATCCCGATCGTAATCCGATGCCGTCTTCCGAAACGGGAAGTCGTCATGCGCACCGGCGAACGACAGACAATAATTCCGGAACTCCTCGATATCCATCTTTCACTGCGCGCTATAACAAAGCCAATTTTAATACGTCGTTGTTGGTCTTCACGTAATGGAACGTCAAACCGCCGATATATTCGGGCTTGATTTCGGCGATGTCCTTGCGGTTCTCCTCCGACAAGATCAATTCGTTGATTCCGGCCCGCTTGGCCGCCAAAATTTTCTCCTTGACCCCTCCGACCGGCATCACGCGGCCGCGCAGCGTAGTTTCGCCCGTCATGGCGATCCGTTCGCGCACCTTGCGGCCCGTGTAGGTCGACACGATGGAGGTTACCATCGTAATACCGGCCGACGGCCCGTCTTTCGGAATGGCGCCCTCGGGAACATGGATATTGATATCGTTCTTTTCGAACATTTCGGCGTCGATTCCCAGCTCTTCGTGATGGGCCATCACCCATTCGTGCGCGATCGTCGCCGACTCCTTCATCACATCGCCCAGATTGCCCGTCAGGCTGATGCGCCCCTTGCCGGGCGTGAGGCACGATTCGATATAAAGAATATCGCCGCCGACCTCCGTCCAGGCCAATCCCGTAACGACGCCCGTCATGCCGCCCACTTCGTACTCCTCTTTCAGGAATTTGGGGACACCGAGCACCCGTTCGACATCCTCTACGGTAAATTCGGGCACGAACTCTTCGTCGAAAGCGATCTGTTTAGCACGCGAACGGGCAATCTTCGCCAGCGACTTGTCCAACGACCGGACGCCCGCTTCACGGGTATATCCCGAGATGACCGCCTCGACGACCTCGGGGGTCATGGTCAGTTGTTCGGGGGCGATGCCGTGGGCTTCGCGCTGCTTGGGCAGCAGGTGTTCCAACGCGATGCTGACCTTCTCCTCCAACAGATAGCCGGCTATACTGATCATCTCCATGCGGTCGCGAAGCGCCGGAGCGATATTCGAAACATTGTTGGCCGTAGCGATGAACAGCACCTTCGACAGGTCGTATTCCATGTCGATATAGTTGTCATGGAAAGTCGTGTTCTGTTCGGGATCGAGCACTTCGAGCAATGCGCTCGACGGATCGCCGTGATTCGACACGGTTACCTTGTCCACCTCATCGAGGATGATGACCGGATTCGACGATCCGCACCGTTTGATGGTCTGGATGATCCGTCCCGGCATGGCTCCGATATAGGTGCGGCGATGCCCGCGAATCTCCGATTCGTCGTGCAGCCCGCCCAACGAGATCCGGCCGAACTTGCGGCCCAAAGCCGTGGCGACCGATTTGCCGAGCGACGTCTTGCCGACCCCCGGAGGGCCGTAAAGACAAAGGATCGGCGATTTGAGATCGCCCTTCAGTTTGATGACGGCCAGATGCTCCAAGATGCGCTCCTTCACCTCATCCAATCCGAAGTGGTCGTGATCGAGTTGCTCGCGGGCGCATTTCAGATCGAGGTTGTCGTGCGTTACCTCGTTCCAGGGCAACTCCAGCAACAGTTGCAGATAGGTCATCTGCACCGAATATTCGGCGACCGCCGGATTGAGCCGCTCGACCTTCTGCAACTCCTTTTCGAAGGTTTCGCCCACCTCTTTCGGCCAGTTTTTCCTGGCCGCCGCCTCGCGCATCTTTTCGATTTCGGCATCGGTGCCATCGCCTAACTCGTCCTGAATGGTGCGCATCTGCTGCTGCAGATAGTAATCGCGCTGCTGCTTGTCGATCTCCTGCTTGACCCGATCCTGAATCTCGCTCTTCAGTTCGGCGAGCTGCTGCACGCGGATCAGAATTTCCAACAGTTTCCGCGAACGGGCCAGCAGGCCGGGAGCCTCGAGCAGCGTCTGCCGATCCTCGTCGGAAAGCTCCATATTGGTGCAGATGAAATTGATGATGCCTCGTTTCGAGTCGATGTTCTTGATGGCGAAAACCGCCTCCTTGGGCATCGACGGCGAGACATTGATGATCCCCAGCGCCACATCGCGGATAGAATCCACCAGCGCTTCGAACTCGATGCTTTTCACGTCGGGCACCGTATCGCGCAGCGCTGTAACACGCGCCTTGAAATAGGGTTCCGTCGAGACATACTCGCCGATTTCGATCTTCTCCAAACCGTTCAGAATAACGGTCAGATTGCCGTTCGGCATCTCCAAAATCTTGATGATGCGCGCCGCCGTGCCGACCTTGTACATATCATCGGGCGACGGGTCTTCGACCTCGCTTTCGCGTTGGAGCACGGCCCCGAGAATGCCGCCTTCGGAATTGACGGCCCGCACGAGCGAGATGCTCTTGTCGCGCCCCACGGTGATCGGCGTGATGGCCCCCGGGAAAAGCACCGACGAACGCAGCGTCAGAATGGGCATCACCTCCGGCACCTCGATCTCTTCGGTCGTATCGTCATCGCTCGAAATGATCGGGACGACGCGATGCTTCCCGTCGAATACTTCGGGGAGGTTATGCTCGTCGACTACCCCGATCTCGATTTTATCTTTTTTCTTATCCATAGAATAGGCTTTCGAAAACGAATTTGTTCGCAAAGATAACGATTTTTCAACAATTTTTATTTCATCTTTGACAGAATGTTAATAACTTTGCGGGTCGAACGAAACATTCAAATCCGTTAATCATGCAAATCGCAGACAAATACGTCCCCGCACAAATCGAGACGAAGTGGTACGACTATTGGGTCGGCCACCGGATCTTCCATTCGGAACCCGATGAACGACAACCCTATACGATCGTCATTCCGCCGCCCAACGTTACCGGTATGCTCCACATGGGGCACATGCTCAACAACACGTTGCAGGATGTATTGGTGCGCCGGGCCCGCATGTCGGGCCGCAATACCTGCTGGGTGCCGGGCATGGATCATGCGTCGATCGCCACGGAGGCCAAAGTCGTGGCGATGCTCCACGAAAAGGGCATCGAAAAATCGTCGCTCACCCGCGAAGAGTTCCTGCGCCACGCATGGGAATGGAAGGAGAAATACGGCGGCGTCATCCTCAAACAGCTGCGCAAGTTAGGTGCATCGTGCGATTGGGAGCGCACGTGTTTCACGATGGACGACATCCGCACGGAAAGCGTCATGCGCGTATTCTGCGACCTCTACGAGAAGGGCAAAATCTATCGCGGCGTGCGGATGGTCAACTGGGATCCGGCCGCCAAGACGGCCCTTTCCGACGAGGAGGTCATCTTCAAGGAGTCGCACGGCAAACTCTACTACCTGCGCTATCGGGTCGAGGGCACCGACCGGTTCATCATCGTCGCCACGACCCGTCCGGAGACGATTTTAGGCGACACGGCACTCTGCGTCAACCCCGACGACGAACGGTACAAGGAGCTGCCCGCCGACGCACGGGTCATCGTGCCGTTGGTCGGCCGGTCGGTTCCGGTGATCCGCGACGAATACGTCGACATCGAATTCGGCACGGGCGCCTTGAAGGTAACCCCCGCCCATGACGTCAACGACTACCTGTTAGGCGAAAAACACGGATTGGAGACCATCGACATCTTCAATGACGACGGTACGATCAACGACAAGGCAGGTCTGTACGTCGGCATGGATCGGTTCGAGCTGCGCGACCGGATCGAAAAAGAACTCGCCGATGCCGGACTGCTCGAAAAGACCGAAGCCTACACCAACAACGTAGGTTATTCCGAACGCACGGGCGTCGCCATCGAGCCGAAGCTCTCGATGCAGTGGTTCCTGTCGATGCAAGAGCTGGCGCAGCCCGCCGCGCGGGCGGTGCTGGAAGATGCGATCCGCTTCGTCCCCGAAAAATACAAGAACACCTACCGCCATTGGATGGAGAACATCAAGGACTGGTGCATATCGCGTCAGTTGTGGTGGGGACAGCGCATTCCGGCCTACTACCTGCCGAAGGGAGGCTGCGTCGTGGCGCCGACACCCGAAGAGGCCTTGGAGAAGGCGCGGGCGAAGAGCGGCGACGCCTCGTTGCAAATCAGCGATTTGCGGCAGGACGAAGATGTTCTGGACACCTGGTTCTCGTCGTGGCTGTGGCCCATTTCGGTTTTCGACGGCATCCGTCATCCGAACAATCCGGAAATCAACTACTACTACCCCACCGACGACTTGGTTACGGCCCCCGATATCATCTTCTTCTGGGTGGCCCGCATGATTATGGCCGGCTACGAATACCGCAACGAAAAACCCTTCGGCAACGTCTATTTCACCGGCATCGTCCGCGACAAGATCGGCCGCAAGATGTCGAAACAGTTGGGCAACTCGCCCGACCCGCTCGACCTGATCGACAAATACGGGGCCGACGGCGTGCGCATCGCCATGCTGATGTCTTCGTCGGCGGGCAACGACGTAATGTTCGACGAGGCCTTGTGCGAACAGGGCCGCAACTTCGGCAACAAAATCTGGAATGCCTATCGGTTGGTCAACGGCTGGACGCCCGATTCGGCCGCCGCACCGGGCGAAAACAACCGGCTGGCGGTCGAATGGTTCGAGCAGGCGCTCGGAAAGGCGCTGCGCGAGGTGGAGGAGGACTTCAAGACCTATCGCATCTCGGAAGCCTGCATGACGATCTACCGGCTTTTCTGGGACGAGTTCAGCGGTCTCTATCTGGAGATGGTGAAACCCGCCTACGGACACGCCATCGACCGCCGGACGTTCGAAGCCACCCGCGACTTTTTCGACCGGTTGATGCGCATGCTGCATCCGTTCATGCCGTTCGTTACCGAAGAGATTTGGCAGGCCCTCGCTCCGCGCGCCGACGGCGAATCCATCTGCGTGGCGCCGATGCCGGCGGCCGCACCGGAGGACGAACGCATTTCGGCCCGTTTCGAACTGGCCCGCGAGGTGATCTCCTCCGTCCGGAACATCCGCAACCAGAAGGGATTGGCACAAAAAGAGGCCTTGACGCTCCGCGTCATCACCGATGCGAACTATCCGTCGGAGTATGCCCCCGTCATGCAGAAGATGGCGAATCTGACCGCCATCGAAACCGTTGCGGAGAAAGACCCGGCCGCCGCCGCGTTCCTCGTAAAGACGACGCAGTATTTCGTACCGATATCCGGTAAAATCGACGTGGAGGCCGAACGCAAGAAGCTCACGGATGATTTGACTTACTACGAGGGGTTCCTCGCCAGCGTCATGAAAAAGCTCTCCAACGAACGGTTCGTGCATTCTGCGCCCGAGAAGGTCGTGGCCAACGAGCGGGCGAAGCGTGCCGATGCCGAAGCGAAGATCGCCGCCTTGAAGGAGCAGTTGGAAGCCCTGAAATAACGCGCGACCATGCCCGCCATCACCATCTATACCGACGGTTCCGCACTCGGAAACCCGGGCCCGGGCGGCTACGGGATCGTATTGCTTTCGGGGCCGTTCCGCAAGGAGCTTTCGCAGGGATACACGCTGACCACCAACAACCGGATGGAGTTGTTGGCCGTTTGCGTCGCCCTCGAAGCCCTGCGGTTCGAGGGGTCGGACGTAACGATCTATTCCGATTCGAAATACGTGGTCGATGCGGTCTCGAAAGGCTGGGTATTCGGCTGGGAGAAAAAGGGATACGCGAATCGGAAGAATCCCGATCTATGGAAACGGTTCCTACTGATTTACCGGCGTCATCGCGTCCGGTTCGTCTGGGTCAAAGGCCACGCCGCAACGGTGGAAAACAATCGCTGCGACGAGTTGGCCGTTGCAGCCGCGAACGATTCGCCCCACCGGATCGAGGATAAAGGCTATCGCCCGGCTATCGACGAATAGACGGGCTCGCCGATCGGAGCCGCCGCAGAAGGATCATTCCGCTTTTGCCTGCTGGAAAGAGAAGTATTTGGCAATCAAATAGCTGTACACCGTAACGACACCGGTCGTGAGGACTTTCGACGGGGTCGGCCAAAAGCCGCAGAGCTCGACGAAGCATTTCAATCCGACATAGGTCAAGGCGGCGGAACCGGCCACCGACAACAGATAGCGAATCAACTGCGTATGCGTCCGCAAGGGCGAAAAGCGGAAAACGACCTTGCGATTCAGCCAGAATCCGACGAAAAAAGTGATCGGGAAGACCAATCCCAAGGCTGCGATATGCGGCGAGAGCACCACGAAGCCGCAATCGACATAGCGATGCGCGATCACCCCGTTATAGATCAGCGCATACAGAAGCGGATCGAGCAACAGATAGTTCACGCACCCGCACACGGCATAGCGAAAAGTCTGCCGCGGAAGCAGCGACCGGACGGGCTGCACATACAGCCGGTCGATCGCATCGATTATCGTCTCGGCGAGCCGCATCAACGAGCCGAATGCACCCAAATATCGGGGAACGCGCCGCGATGCCGACGGACGAAGTTCCGTGCCGCCGCCTCGTCCTCCGAATCGAAGCAGGTTACCATATACCGACTGCCCAACCGATGGATCGGATAGTCCCAATCGGGCTGTTGGTGAGCGAAGAATGTCCGGGCTTTTTCGGCGTTTTCCAGCGAAACGAAGACCCCCATCACCACATAATGGCGCCCCGAAACGGGGGTTGTCAGTTCGGTCGGCTGCTGAACCGGCACAGCCGCCGTCGAATCCGCGACCGGACCGACCGCAGGCTCCGCAACCGAACTGACCGCAGGCTCCGCAACGACCTGCTCGGCGACAACCGGCTCTACGACCTGTCGTTTTCGGAAACAACCGTTCTGCATCAGATTGAGACCGACTGCGAGGGCCACGACGAGCATTGCCGCTATCCCGAGCAGCAACACCCAGTCGAAGCCGCCCGACCGACGCACCCGCATCGGCGCACGGCCCTGTGGATTCAACCGGCGCTCGAACTCGGAAGTCGGTGTGAAATTCTTGAAAGACAATGTTCCGACCCCTGCGATCGTCAAAGTCTCCTCTTTCCGCACCTCTCCTAACCAACGGTCATAGGCCGAACGGGCAGTAGCCGCATCGCACGATGCCGCCCGCGCGATTAGGTCGGGCAGGGATTCGCCCCGCTCCTGCGAAGTGAAATCCACACGCCGGTAAGGCGGCCGGATCCGTCGCTTCGAAATCTGTTCGGCGCCGTAAAATACAACGAACAAGGAACCCACATCCGGCAGGAAGAGAGCCCCGCCGCCGGCCAAATGGTTGGCGATCAACCGGGCCACCTGCTCCACCATCCGACTCATCTTGATAAAAGTCTCTTCGTTAAAGTTTTACGCGATCTTTCCCGATCGGCGGGCGTCGGCCGGACGCCTGCAGGCCCGCACGATCATCCATACACCCAGCACCACGAACGGAATACTCAACCATTGCCCCATATACAACGGCCAGCCCACCTCGAATGCCTCCTGTTCGGTCTTGATGAACTCGAGGAAGAAGCGGGTGAGGAATACGCCGATCAGCCCGACGCCGAACAGCAGTCCCGGACGGCGACGGCCCATATCTTTCGCATAGTAGAGCCAGCAGAGCACCCCGAAGGTCAGCAGGTAGCACAACGCCTCGTAAATCTGCGTCGGATGCACGGCCGCCGGAGCAAATTCGTTGGCCCACTTGTACGAGCGCACGAATTCGAATCCCCACGGCAGGGAGGTCGCCGTACCGAAAATTTCGGAATTGAACAGATTGCCTAATCGCACGAGCGCGCCGCCGATGCCGACCGGTATCATGATGCGATCCAGCGACCAGATATAAGGCATCTTGTTTTTGCGCGAAAAGAGCCACAGGCCGATCAACAGGCCGATCGCCGCACCATGACTGGCTAAACCGCCGTCACGGAAACCCGTGATGATGGTCCACGGCTCGCGCAAGTACTCCACCGGATCGTAAAAGAGGCAATGGCCCAACCGGGCGCCGATGATCGTTACCAAGGTTCCGTAGACGAAAATCGAATCCGCGATCGACGACGGCAGCCCCTCGCGTTTGCAGAATTTCGTGAAGAACCATGCGCCGATCAGAATCGCCAGCGCCCACATCAAACCGTAATACCGAATGTCGATCGAGCCGATGGAGATGAAAACCGGATCGAAATCCCAAACGACGGACAAATAAGGGTTCATCATTTATTGATATCTTGAATTTCCACTTTTTTCAGCGTAAACGAGAAAGTGCTGCCCTGACCCGCTTCGCTGCGCACCGAGATGCGTTCGCCATGCGCCTCGATAATGTGCTTCACGATGGCCAAACCGAGCCCCGTGCCGCCCTGCTCGCGCGACCGCCCCTTGTCCGTGCGGTAGAAGCGTTCGAAGACGCGCGGCAAATCCTCCTTGCCGATGCCCTGCCCGTTGTCCTCGACCTCGACCAAAATCTTGTCGAGCATGTCGCGGAACCGGATGCGGGTCGCACCGCCCTCATTGCCGTAACGGATCGAATTGATAATCAAGTTGACCAGCACCTGCCCGATATAATGCTTGTCGGCCTGCACCCAGAAGACCGACGGCAGATTCTCGGCCCCCTTCACCGAAATCGTGATATGTTTCCGGTCGGCCTCCATCTCGGCCTGCTCGGCGATCTCCTTGGTCAGGGCCACAATGTCGAATGTTTCCAGATCGAGCTTGTTCATGCTGCTCTCCAACTTGGAAATCGTATCCAGATCGTTGACGATATTGATCAACCGGTCGATGCTCTTTTCGGCCCGTTCGAGGTACTTCCGATTGATGAGTTCATCCTCCAAGCCGCCGTCCAGCAGCGTGGATATGTAGCCTTGAATGTTGAAAATCGGGGTTTTGAGCTCGTGGGCCACGTTGCCTAAATACTGCTTGCGGAAATGCTCGGTCTCTTTCAGACGGGCGATCTCGCGATCGTTGGTATCGGCCCACGCCGTGAGCTCCTCGCCGATGTTCTCGACGCGCTTGTCGCGCAGTTCGGAGAAAATCTCGCGCGTATGCACGTCGCGCGAAAGCACGATCGAATAGATGGGCTTCAGCTTGTAGGCCACGTACTTGCGGATGATGAAGAGCGACACGAGCGTTACGACGGCGAACGTGCCCAACAGCATTCCGGCGACGGCGATCCCGCGCAACGGCATGTCGTTGACGTGCAACAGGAGCAGCACGCCGCCGACGATCAGCGTTGCCAGCAGACCGATCCAGCACGAAGCGCCCTCTTTGGTTTTGACGGTTATCATAATGGCTTGTAATTTTGCATCAAACGAGCAATATATTTGCCGACGATATCGAACTCTATATTGACGACCGTTCCGGGTTCGATGCAGCAGAAATTGGTGTGTTCGAACGTGTAGGGGATGATAGCGACGCGGAACGACGCGGGTTTCGAGTCGCACACCGTCAGACTGACGCCGTTGACCGCGACGGAACCCTTTTCGACCGTACACAGGCCGCCGCCCTGCGGTTCGTACCCGAAGGTGAAATACCAGCTGCCGCCGGCCTCCTCCTTGGCCGTACAGCGGGCCGTCTGGTCGACGTGGCCCTGCACGATATGGCCGTCGAGCAGCGCATCGGGTTTCATCGAGCGTTCGAGATTGACCCGATCGCCCGCCTGCAACAGCCCGAGGTTGCTCCGGTCGAGGGTCTCTTTCATGGCCGTTACGGTGTAGGTGTCGTCCACTTGGTCGACGACCGTCAGGCAGACGCCGTTGTGGGCCACGCTCTGATCGATCTTCAGTTCGCGGGCGAAGGGCGCCCGAATCGTAAAATCTCTGTTCTGCCGGTCGGAGCGGATCGCGACCACTTCGCCCATACCTTCGACTATTCCGGAAAACATAGCGTCAATCGTTTATTATCAACTTAACCATTACTTTATATGCCTTCTGTATGTCGCTCTTTTCCAACAACAGATCGTCATAGCGCTCGCAATCGCCCGCCACGAGCCGGAAGCGGCTCTCGTCTTCGGCAGCACGGACGATACGCAAAGTTACGATTTTTTTGCTGACAATCACATACTCGCCCCCGGGAATTATCGCATCGGGCCCGACGCTGCGCAGCAGGACGACCGTACCGGCCGGAATGATCCTGCCCATGGCCTGCCCGTTGTAAGTCATAGCGAAATCGCAGCCGCCGGCCATCGGCAGAAAGAGATGATCGTCCGGCTTCAGTTCGGAAATCCGCGCGATCTCTTTCTCGGCATCGGCCTTGTAGTAAGGTACGGGGCTGTGTTTGTCGAGTTCGGCGAACATGTGGCCCTCGCCCGTGAGGAGCCAGAGTTTGTCGATCTGGGGGAATTTGGCGACCACGTGATCGGCGACATCGAGCGAGATGCCGTTGTGGCCGCGTTTGATCTGATAGAGATTCTCGCCGTGCGCCAGACCGATATAACGAGCAAAATAGTTGGTCGACATATTCGCCCACCGAATCACCGCCTCCATACGCTCCCAATTATTCAGCTTTTTTCTCATTTTTCTTGTTTCAATAAAAAAATTTTCGCACCTTTGCGCATCCGGTCCCGTAGTTCAATGGATAGAATACAAGATTCCGGTTCTTACGATATGGGTTCGATTCCCGTCGGGACTACTTCAGACACAAGTGCATCGGTTCGATGCGCTTGTGTTTTTTTCTCTCTCCGCAGGGCCCGTATCGCCGCAAGTCCGTCGCAAGACACAATCCAACAAAAATAGCAACAATTTTCGTTTTATCCATACGAAAAAAAGGAAAATCCTTGTTCCATACGGTCAAAAAACGAACGATTCGGTAAGAAACGGTACAAAAAAAAGACGCGGACAAACCATTTATCCGTTTTCCAGGCCTTCGACTGCCCGCATAGCAAGATAAAAGATAATGTCCGAGCAACGAGCGCAGACACTGACATTTCCGCAAATATACAAATTTTATGCGACAAGAGATGCAGGAGGCGGAGAAATCCGTACCGCCGTGCGCAAAAAAACGCCGCAAGCGCGACGAAACGGAACACAAAGCGGCGGGACGAAGACTGCGGCCGTTCAAACGGGCCTCCGTTACTTACCGGCGCGTTTGCGATCGACCTCGTGCAGCAGAATCTTCCGCAGACGCATGGCACGGGGCGTTACCTCGACGTATTCATCCTCTTTGATGTATTCGAGCGCCTCTTCCAGCGTAAAGAGCTTCGGCGGCACGATGACCGCCTTGTCGTCCGAGCCCGAAGCCCGCATGTTGGTCAGCTGCTTCGACTTCGTAACATTCACCGTGATATCGTTCTGCCGCGTGTGCTCGCCGATGACCTGCCCCTCGTAGACCTGATCCATCGGGTTGATGAAGAACCGTCCGCGATCCTGCAGCTTGTCGATCGAATAGGCATAGGCCGTGCCCGTCTCGCCCGAAATGATCGAACCGTTCGTGCGCATCTCGATATCGCCCACCCACGGTTCGAAATCCTTGAGCCGGTGGGTCATCACCGCCTCGCCCGCCGTCGCCGTCAGCATGTTCGAACGCAGACCGATGATGCCGCGCGACGGAATATCGAACTCCAGCCGCACGCGGTCGCCGTTCGACACCATGTTCGTCAGCATGCCCTTGCGCTTGGTCGCCATCTCGATGACCGTTCCGGAGTGTTCCTCGGGACAGTCGACCGTCATCTCCTCAATCGGTTCGCACTTTTTGCCGTCGATCATCTTGGTGATGACCCGCGGCTGGCCCACCTGCAGCTCGTAGCCCTCGCGGCGCATGGTCTCAATGAGCACCGACAGATGCAGCACGCCGCGCCCGAATACGTTGAAGCTGTCGGCCGACGGCCCGGGCGTTACGCGCAGCGCCAGATTCTTCTCTAATTCGCGGTCGAGACGCTCCTTGATATGGCGCGAGGTTACGAATTTGCCGTCCTTGCCGAAGAAGGGCGAATTGTTGATCGTGAAGAGCATCGACATGGTGGGTTCGTCGATGGCGATCGGAGGCAGCGGTTCGGGATTCTCGTAATCGCAGATCGTATCGCCGATATCGAATCCGTCGATTCCCATGACGGCGCAGATTTCGCCGCAGGGCACCTCCCCGACCTTTTTTTTGCCCAGGCCCTCGAAGACCATCAATTCGCGGATTTTGGTCTTGATCATCGTTTTGCCGTCGCGTTTGGCTAACGTAACGTTCTGACCCGTGCGCAACGAGCCGCGCGTTACCTTGCCGACGGCGATCCGGCCCGTGTACGACGAGTATTCCAGCGACGTGATCAACAGCTGGGGCGTTCCCTCGACGACTTCCGGTTCGGGGATGTCGTCGATGATGGCATCCAACAGCGGCACGATCGAATCGGTCGGCCGGTTCCACTTGTGGGACATCCAGCCCTGTTTGGCCGAGCCGTAGATGGTCTTGTAATCGAGCTGATCCTCGGTCGCATCGAGCGAAAACATCAAGTCGAAGACCTGTTCGTTCACCACCTCGGGACGGCAGTTGGGTTTGTCGACCTTGTTGATGACGACGATGGGTTTCTTGCCCAGCGCAAGCGCCTTTTGCAGCACGAAGCGGGTCTGCGGCATCGTTCCCTCGAACGCATCGACCAGCAGCAGCACGCCGTCGCACATGTTGAGCACCCGTTCGACCTCGCCGCCGAAATCGGCGTGGCCCGGCGTGTCGATGATATTGATTTTATACTCCTTGTAGATGACCGAAACGTTCTTCGAGAGGATCGTGATCCCCCGTTCGCGTTCGAGGTCGTTGTTATCCAGAATCAGTTCGCCGTTTTGTTTGGCGTTGTCGCGGAGCAGGTGTCCCGCCAAGATCATTTTATCGACAAGCGTGGTTTTACCGTGATCCACGTGGGCAATAATCGCAATATTGCGCAGTTTTCGCATAACAAAATCATTTACGGCGCAAAGGTACGCAAATTATCGGGAAAATATACTACTTTTGCATGCTTCTTAAAAAAGTATAATAACTTATGCAGCCATCGTTCGTCATCGGATCCGCGAGCCGGATTTATATCGGCCCGGTCAATGAAATTCTGCCCGAGGTGTTGCCGAAGAACCGCGTCGCGGCCATTTCGGACGCCGCCATCGACCGGCTCCACCCCGAACTGCTGGCCTCCTGCGAGACCGTGCTCGTCGGCAAGGGCGAAAGCATCAAGACGCTGCAGACGATCGAAACGGTCTGCCGCAAATTTTTGGAGGCGGGCATCGACCGGTCGACCTTCGTGCTGGGCATCGGCGGCGGCATCGTTACAGATATCACGGGATTCGCCGCCTCGACCTACATGCGGGGGCTCCGCTTCGGATTCATTCCGACCACCCTGCTCGGGCAGGTCGACGCGGCCATAGGCGGCAAGAACGGGGTCAACATCGACGGGTACAAGAATATCGCCGGCACGTTCAATCAACCGCAGTTCGTCATCTGCGATCCGGCGCTGCTCGCCACGCTTCCCGAGCGGGAGTTTCGGGCTGGGTTAGCCGAAATCATCAAGATAGCGGTCATCGCCGATGCGGAGCTTTTCGCCCGATTGGAGACGGTCGACTTCGCGCGGCTGCGCAGCGACCGCGAGCTGTTGGCGGAGATCATTCGGGCCGCCATCCGCAACAAGGCGGCGATCGTCGAACGCGACGAACACGAAGCGGGCGAACGCCGCAAACTCAACCTCGGGCACACGCTGGCCCATGCCATCGAAAAATGCTCCACCCGGCTGAATCACGGCGAAGCGGTGGCCGTCGGCATGAAACGGATAGCGGAAGCAGCCGTGCAGGCCGGTCTGCTGGCGGCGGGCGACTGCGAACGCATCACGGCGCTGCTCGTCCGCGCCGGTTTCGCGTTGGAACAGCCGATCGAGACGAAACGGATGCTGAAAGAGGTAACCAAAGACAAAAAGAGCCGGGACGGCCTGGTGCGCATCGTCTTTCCGACCCGCATCGGCGATTGTATCGTGCGAACCATGCAGCCGAACGAGTTCGCCTCGCTGATGCAGCGACAGACGAAAAAGGAAGGGGCGATTTGATCGTCCCCTCGCTTTCACGCCGCTATATTTCTATAATATACTTCCGGCCGCGTTTCAATATTGCTCCTTTTCGTTCGGGAAATCGCCCGATTTCACATCGGCGATATAACGCGTTACGGCATCGGTCATCACCCCGTGCAGATCGGCATACCGACGCAGGAAGCGCGGCGAAAAGCCCTTGTTGAGCCCTACCATGTCGTGAATGACCAGCACCTGGCCATCCGTACCGCCGCCCGCACCGATGCCGATGGTCGGAATCGGAATCTCTTTCGTAACCCGGGTCGCCAACGCCGCCGGAATTTTTTCCAGCACGACGGCGAAACAGCCCGCATCGCTCAACAGATGGGCATCGCGCACGAGCTTCTCGGCCTCGGCCTCCTCTCTCGCCCGAACGTTGTAGGTTCCGAACTTATGGATGGATTGCGGCGTCAGCCCGAGGTGCCCCATCACCGGAATGCCGGCCGTCAGAATGCGCTGCACCGATTCGAGAATCTCCTCGCCGCCCTCCAGCTTCACGGCATCGGCCTCGGTCTCCTTCATGATGCGCACCGCCGAATCGAGCGCCAGCTTCGAGTTGCCCTGATAGGTACCGAACGGCATGTCGACGACGATAAGCGCACGCGGTGCCCCGCGCGTTACCGAACGGGCGTGATAGATCATCATATCGAGCGTAATCGGAACGGTCGTTTCGTAACCGGCCATAACGTTGGCCGCCGAATCGCCGACTAAAATGACGTCGATACCGGCGGCATCGACGATCCTGGCCATCGAATAATCGTAAGAGGTGAGCATGGAGATCTTTTCGCCCCGCTGCTTCATCTCCGTCAGGCGGTAGGTCGTAACCGCCCGAACCGTACTTTCCACGGACATTTTTTTTCGAATTTTTGGGTTAAATCGGGGGCAAAGTTAACGATTCGGACGAATCCGACAAAAAAAGTTCCACAAAACCACGCCGCCCGAGACCGACACGTTCAACGAATGTTTCACCCCCATCTGCGGAATCTCGACGGCGCCGTCGCACCGGTCGACCGCCGCTTGGCTCACACCGGCCACTTCATTGCCGAAGACGAGCGCATACCGGCGGCCCGTCTCGGGGCGGAAATCGTCCAGCATCGTCGCACCGGCCACCTGTTCGACGGCATAGACAAGGTACCCCCGCTCATGCAATGCGTCGATGCAGGCCTCGGTCGATTCGCAATAACTCCACGGCACGGTCAGTTCGGCCCCCAGCGCTGTCTTGTGGATGTCGCGGGCGGGAGGCGTCGCCGTAATCCCGCACAAAGCGAGGTGTTCGACCCCGAACGCATCGGACGTCCGGAAGAACGCACCGACATTCTGCATCGAACGCACGTTGTCGAGTACGACCGTAACGGCCATCTTCTCCATAGCGGCATAGGCTTCGGGGGTCGGACGCCCCAATTCTTCGTTGGTGATCTTGCGCATACGAATGTTTTTCGGAAATCAGCGTGCAATCATATATCGGAGCATGGACGTATATAATTGCCCCCAAAAGTAGTCAAATAAAAAATTTTTACCTATTTTTGAGGCGCAAATCCACGAGGAATCATGTCAATGAAAAAACGGATGCTGGTGTTGTGCCTCGCCGCGGCGACGTTTGCGCAGGCCTCCGCCCAGCAAATCATCGCCGGAGCCGATTTCACGACCCGTTTCGACAACCGCGAATATACCGGAAACACGTTCGGCCACTCGCAGACGCTGTTCAGCGCCCGGCTGGCACCCCGCATCGGCCTCGAATGGATGGAGAAGAACCGGTTGGTCTTCGGGGTCGAGATGCTGCAGAACTTCGGCGAGCACAACGGCATGCGCGAACCGTTTTTGAGCGATGTCAAACCGCTGATGTACTACCGGTTCAAGACGGAGCACGTACAGGCGGACGCGGGCATCTTCGACCGCAGCGAGTTGGCGGGCGACTACTCGACCGCCTTTTTCAGCGATTCGACCCGCTTCTATCACAATCGTTTGTCCGGTTTCCTCGGCCGCTATCGTTCGACCGAACGCCGCGACACCTACGTGGAGCTGGCGCTCGACTGGGAAGGAATGCTCGGCGAGACGACCCGCGAAAAGTTCCGCATCCTCTCGGCCGGCCGCAGCACGCTCGACAAGGGGTTTTATTTCGGCTATGCGTTCTCGCTCTTTCATTTCGCCATGTCGGAACAGGTCGGCAATGTTTCGGACAACCTGCTTCTCAATCCGTATGTCGGCTGGAAATTCAACGCCTTCCTCGGCTTCGACCTCCGTGCCGGACTGCTTTTCGCACCGCAGCGCGGCCGCAGCGTCGACAACGAATGGAAAAAACCGTGCGGCGGACAAGTGGACATCGTCCTCCGCAAATGGGGCGTCGAATTGGAGAACAACCTCTACTTCGGCGACAACCTCCAACCGCTGCGCTACGCCGCGGCCGATCCCCGGACGGGGCTCACCTACGGAACGGACGGCCTCTACGCCGGCGAGAGTTTCTACGCGACGACCGAACACCTCTACAACCGCACGTGGATCGGTTACGACAATCGGTTCTTCAACGACACGCTCACCGTCGAAGCGGGCATGGTATTCCACTACGACGGCACGGGAATGGGGACGCAGCAAATCGTCCGGCTCTCGGTCAATCTCGAAAAACTTTTCGGCATCGGTCCGAAACACGAACACGAATGACGGATAAAACACGCTAAAAATATGGCAAGCGAAACGAACGAAACACGCGAGAAGCCGCTGAACTTTCTCGAAGAGATCATCGAAACATCCATCGCCGAAGGCGAAAAACGCATCCGGACCCGTTTTCCGCCCGAGCCGAACGGTTATCTGCATATCGGCCACGCCAAAAGCATCTGCATCAATTTCGGGCTGGCCAAAAAGTACGGCGGCAAATGCAACCTGCGATTCGACGACACGAATCCCGTGAAAGAGGACGTCGAGTATGTCGATTCCATCAAGCGGGACATCCGCTGGTTGGGCTTCGAATGGGAGTTGGAGCGTTACGCATCGGACTACTTCGACCAGCTTTACGAATGGGCCATCGTGCTGATCAGGAAAGGGCTGGCCTACGTCGACGATCAAACGCAGGAACAGATCCGCGAAACCCGCGGCACCGTCTCGGAGCCCGGCAAGGAGTCGCCGTGGCGCAACCGCACGGTCGAAGAGAACCTCGACCTGTTCGAGCGTATGCGCAAGGGCGAGTTCGCCGACGGCGAAAAGGTATTGCGTGCGAAGATCGACATGGCCCACCCGAACATGCTGTTCCGCGACCCGATCATGTACCGCATCATCCACGCCGAGCACCACCGCACGGGAAACAAATGGTGCATCTACCCGATGTACGACTATGCCCACGGCCAAAGCGACTCGATCGAACGGATCACCCACTCGATCTGCACACTCGAATTCGATGTGCACCGTCCGCTCTACGACTGGTTCATCCAGGCGCTGGATATTTTCCCCTCGCACCAGTACGAATTTGCGCGACTGAATCTCACCTACACGATGATGTCGAAGCGCAAGCTGCTGAAACTCGTGCAGGAGGGCGTCGTCATGGGCTGGGACGACCCGCGTATGCCGACCATCTGCGCCTTGCGCCGCAAAGGCTACACGCCGGCTTCGGTGCGCAACTTCGCGGAGATGGTGGGCGTCGCCAAACGCGATAACGTGATCGATCTCAGCAAGCTGGAATACTGCGTGCGGGAAGACCTCAACAAGGTCGCCGAACGCCGAATGGCCGTTCTGAATCCATTGAAAGTGGTCGTTACGAACTACGACGAGCACAAAACCGAACTTTTCACGGCCGTCAACAATCCGGAGGACGAGGCGGCGGGAACCCGGCAGGTACCCTTCTCGAAGGTCATCTATATCGAACGGGACGATTTCATGGAGAATCCGCCGAAAAAATTCTACCGGTTGCAGCCGGGCGGCGAGGTTCGTCTGCGCTACTCCTACCTCATCAAGTGCGAGGAGATTATCAAGGACGCCGAAGGCGACATCGTCGAATTGCACTGCACCTATGATCCGATGTCGGGCAACGGTTCGTCGAGCGACGGCCGCAAGGTGAAGGGGGTCATCCACTGGGTGTCGGCTAAAGATGCGTTGGAGGCCGAAATCCGGCTCTTCAATCCGCTTTTCACGAAAGAGGACCCCGACGACGTGGAGGAAGGCCAAACGTGGGAGGACAACCTCAATCCCGAATCCATGGTGAAGATCAAAGGGTATTTGGAACCCTCGCTGCGCGACATTCCGATCGGACAGGCCGTGCAGTTCGAACGGGTGGGCTATTTCTGTCCAGACACCGATTCGACGGCCGGCCATTTGGTCTTCAACCGCACCGTAACGCTGAAAGACTCGTGGGCAAAGCTCGCTGCCAAATAGCTCGGAATGCCAAACGGCCCGGCGAGGATCGAATCCTCCCCGCACAAAAAATCACCGGTCTACAAGCCGGTGATTTTTTTGATCTCGTTCAATTTATTGAGCGCCTCGATCGGGGTCAGCGTATCGACATCCAAATCCTTGATCTGATCGCGAATCTGCACTAACACGGGATCGTCCAACTGGAACATCGAGAGCTGCACGTTCGGCGAACCGGTGCCCTCGGCCGCCTCCCGAACGGACTGCGCCGCCAGCCTGCGGCCCCGCTCCTTCAGATTCCGGTTCGGCACGATCTCACTGCTGCCGTAGACCTGTTCGAGATTGCGCAGAATTTCGTCGGCCCGCGCCACCACCGACAGCGGCATACCGGCCATGCGGGCGACGTGGATACCGAACGAATGCTCCGTACCGCCCGCCTCCAGCTTGCGCAGGAAGATGATCCGGTTCCCCAGCTCCTTGACCGTTACGTGGAAATTCTTCACGCGCGGACAGCGGCGCTCCATTTCGTTCAGCTCGTGATAGTGCGTGGCGAAAAGCGTCTTCGCCCGGGCCGTCGGATGGTTGTGCAGGTACTCGACCATCGCCCATGCGATCGAAATGCCGTCGTAGGTACTCGTTCCGCGGCCGATTTCGTCCAGCAACACGATACTGCGATCCGAAATGTTGTTGAGAATGCTGGCCGATTCGAGCATCTCGACCATGAAGGTCGATTCGCCCTGCGAGATATTGTCCGATGCGCCGACGCGCGTGAAAATCTTGTCCACCACCCCGATGTGCGCCGATTTCGCCGGCACGAACGATCCCATCTGCGCCATTAGGATAATCAAGGCCGTCTGACGCAGCAAGGCCGACTTACCCGACATGTTAGGGCCCGTAATCATCATGATCTGCTGCTTGTCGCTGTCCAACATGACATCGTTGGGAATGTACTCCTCGCCCACGGGCATCAACATCTCGATGACCGGATGACGTCCTTCGCGAATATCGATCCGCTTGCCCCTGTCGAGCGTCGGCCGCACGTAATGCCGTTCGCAGGCCATGCGGGCGAACGATTGCAGGCAGTCGATATGCGCCACGGCGGCGGCATCGCGCAGCAAAGTCTGCAACGACTGACAAATGAAAGCGATGATCTCCGTAAAAATCCGCTGCTCCAATTCCAACATCTTCGCCTCGGCACCTAAAATCTTGGATTCGTACTCCTTGAGCTCTTCGGTAATGTAACGTTCGGCATTGGTCAAGGTCTGCTTCCGGATCCAGGTTTCGGGCACCTTGTCCTTATGGGTGTTGCGCACCTCGATATAATAGCCGAAAACGCTGTTGTAATTGATTTTGAGCGACGGAATGCCGGTCGCCTCGCTTTCGCGCTGCTGAATGTACATCAAGTAGTCCTTGCCGTGCAGCGCGATGCGGCGCAGGTCGTCGAGTTCGGCATCGACGCCGTCGGCGATCACGCCGCCTTTCTGAATCTGGTTGTACTGCGGATCGGGATAAATATCGCGGGCCAAGCGGTCGCGCACCGCCGCAAGCGGGTCGATCTGTCCGGCCAGCGTATGCAGCCGTTCGTCGTCGGCCGCCTCCAAAGCGGATTTCAGCGCACCGACCGCCGTCAACGAATTTTTCAGCTGCACCAATTCGCGGGGCGTTACCCGCGACGACGCGACGCGCGACGCGATGCGTTCCAGATCGCCCACCAATTCGATCTGCCGGCGCACGGCATCGGCCAAACCGGCCTCTTTCGTAAAGTGTTCCACCGCATCCAGCCGTTCGTCGATCTTTTCAGGGTCGCGCAACGGCATGGCAATCCACCGTTTCAACAGACGGCCGCCCATCGGGGTCAGCGTCCGGTCGATCACATCGGCGAAACTGCACCGTTCGCGCGCACCGTTCGAAGCGAACAGCTCCAGATTACGAATAGTGTACTTATCGACCCACACGAACTCCTCCTGGTCGATCCGTGCCAACGATTTGATATGGGCCGTTTCGCGATGCTCCGTAAATTCGAGGTAATGGAGAATCGCGCCGGCCGCCGACAGGCCGCTCGTGAAGTGGTCGACGCCGAATCCCTTGAGCGACTGCGTGCCGAACTGCTTGCACAGTTTCTCCCGATCCACTTCTTCGGAAAAAACCCATTCGTCGAGTTTGTAGGTATAATACCGGCCGCCGAACGCTTCGGAAAAGCGGTCTTCGCAACCGCGCTGGAAAATGACCTCCTTGGGCCGAAGATTGGCCAGCAATTTGTCGACATAGCTGTCGGAGCCCTCGGCGGCATAAAATTCGCCGGTCGATATGTCGAGAAACGCAACGCCCGTAAGCCGCTTGCCGAAAAAGACCGAAGCCAAATAGGTATTCTCCTTGTTCGACAGCATGTTGTTCTCCATGACGACCCCGGGCGTAACCAATTCGATAATCCCCCGCTTGACCAATCCTTTCACCGTTTTCGGATCCTCCAGCTGTTCGCAGATGGCGACCCGCTCGCCGGCCCGCAACAATTTGGGCAGGTAGGTGTCGATCGCATGATAAGGGAATCCGGCCAGTTCGACATAGGATGCAGCGCCGTTGGCCCGTCGGGTCAGCGTAATGCCGAGAATGCTGCTGGTTTTGATGGCGTCCTCGCCGAACGTCTCGTAAAAATCGCCGACACGGAACAGCATAACCGCATCGGGATGAGACGCTTTCATCTTATAGTACTGATCCATCAGCGGCGTTTCGCACTTTTTCTTCGGAGTATGTTTCTCTTCGCTCACGTTTCAAGGAGATTCAAATCATCGGCACAGGCGACACGTCTCCTGCAAAATCGAACGGCATCCGATTCCGCAAAGCCTGTCCCGTCGGCCGCAGGAAACAATTTCACAGCAAAGATAGCGGTTTTTTCGGGTGTCGGCAACGTCCGGAGTGCATTTTTTTCGGATTTTTCGGCCTTTGCAGAGTGGCCGAATCCGCATGGACGGCTACAAAATTCCGTTCTCCGCAAAGACTTTCCGATAGTATTCGGCCTTCCATTCGACGGAGTGCGGATAGGCCCGCGACGAGGAGGGCATCCGCCAGATTTTCAACGGACGACCGGCATAGACGGTCCCGACGGATCCGCCCACCGGCAACGCGGCGCAACCGGTCGTCTGCTGCAACGTTTCAGCCGCTTTCCGACCCGTGGCGACGATCGTGCGGCACGACGGAATCCGCGACAACAGCGCAGCCAAATCGGTCGGTCGCACCACCTGAAGAAGATTGTCCGAAGCGTTGTTTTTCAGACGCACGACCTCCTCGGCCGTATCGTAAAGCGCGATGCCCCGCTCGCGGCAGAACGCCTCGATCCGTTCGCGGTCGAACCGACGGCCGTCGGGCTGCAAAAAATGCGATTTGTCGCCCGTGGCGAGACAGCCCACGATCCGCCACATGTCGTTCTGCGGATTGGGGTAGAAAAACTCCATCGACCAACGCACGCGCCGGGGCGGAAAGCTGCCCAGCATCAACACGCGGGCCCCGTCGGGCAAAAAGGGCTGCAAAGGGTGCCGTTCGCTATTCATAAAACTGTTTGTCGAAATTGACCAAATAGAGTTTGTCGGTGGCGCGGGTGAGGGCGGTATAGAGCCACCGCATCATGTCGCGCGTCATGGGCTCGTCGCCGAACAGACAGCGGTCGACGAAGACCGCCCGCCACTGGCCGCCCTGCGCCTTGTGGCAGGTTACGGCATAGGAGAACTTCACCTGCACGGCATTGAAATGGGGATTTTCGCGAATCGCCTCGAAGCGTTTCAGCTTGCTTTTGATGTCGAGATAATCCTTCTCGACCTCGTAGAACAGGCGGGTGCTCTCTTCTCGCGTGAGCGACGGGGATTCCGACGCGATCGTATCCAACAGAATTTTGCACTCCAATTCGGCATCGCCGTAATCGGGAAATTCGAGCGCCACATTAGCGAAACGGAATCCATAGAACTCCTCGAAACGACGCAAGCGCCGAATCCGGGCAATATCGCCGTTGGCCAAAAAGTTCATCGGGCAATCCTCCGTATGCTCCGAATAATAGTAGTTGTTCTTGACCACCATCATCATGTCGCCGCTCTCGATTTCGCTCTCGGCGCAGAGCACATTGCGGCGGATTCCCTCGTTGTAGCGGTTCGCACGCTTGTTGGAACGGGTGATGACGATGGTCTCGTCGCGTCCGTAACGGTCGTAGCAATCCTGCAGCTTTTCTAAAAATTCGCCCCCCTCGACCGCCTCGAAATCGGGGCAGTTCATCTCGAAGCGCGGAATCCCGAAGATGCCGTTTTCGAGCATACACCGAACCAACGTGGCATTGAACAGAATCCCCGACTGCGCCTCCTGCCGCACGACCTCATCCAACATCGTATAAACCACCTCGCCGAAACGCGACAGCGAAGCGACATCCAACGCCGGACTGCAATCGGAGCCGACGGGCGGCAGCTGGGCGCTGTCTCCGGCCAGAATCAACCGGCATTCGCGTCCGCTGCGGACGTAGCGCACCAAATCCTCCAGCAGGGAGCCGCTTCCGAACACCGCTCCGTCCGATGCTCCATCGGGCAGCATCGACGCCTCGTCCACAATGAAAACCGCCCCCCGTTCGGCATTCGGAGCGAGCGAAAAATGCTGTTCGTAGGAAGCATTCGTCCGCTGACGGTAGATGCGTTTGTGAATGGTATGGGCGTTTTCGCCCGCATAACGAGCCAGCACCTTGGCGGCCCGTCCCGTCGGAGCCAGCAGCACGGGCTTCATTCCGAGCACCTTCAACGCACCCACCAAAGCGGCGATCAAGGTCGTTTTTCCGGTGCCCGCATGTCCGTTCAAAACGAAAATCCGGTGAAAATCCTCATCCGCAAGGTAGTCGGACAACTTTTCTATGATTTTTTTTTGCCCGAGAGTTGCTTCGAAACAAAATTTAGCGTAAATTTGGGTCGCGATATAGGTACTCACCATAATTCGTAAAATTTGTACAAACTTAATAACAAATATCAACAATGGTAAAGAAAATCGCACAAATCGTTCTCGCTGTGGTCATCGTAGGGCTCATCTACGTGATTTACCAGCAAATCTCCACGCCGATCCGGTTCGACAAAGAACTGGCGACCCGTCAGGCTGCCGTCATCGGACGCATCAAGGATATTCGCACGGCGCAACGCGCATTCAAATCGAAGTACATGCGCTTCACGAGCAGCTTCGATTCGTTAGAGCAGTTCATCCTCAACGATACGCTCGAGCTCGAACGCAAACTCGTCGACGAATACGACTCCGTCGCTATGGCCCTGCTGAAAAAATCGGGACGCAAGAACGTGGAGAAGTTCAAGATTGCCGTCATCGATACCATCTTCTCGCCCAGGAAACTGACCGCTTCGCAGGTCAAGGAGCTGCGTTACATCCCGTTCTCCGATAACAAGGAGTACTATCTGGAAGCCGGCATCATCACGACCGAATCGAAAGTCGTCATTCCGGTCGTCGAGTGCCGCGCCCCCTACAAAGAGTTCCTCGACACGGTCGTTTTCCACCAGGAGGTCGTCAACCTGATCGACGATCAGGAGAACAACTTCAACCGTTATGCCGGAGTGAAATTCGGCTCCATGGAAGCTGGTAACAATGAAGCAGGCAACTGGGAGGATTAATCACCCATCCGTTACCGACAACGTGTCCATTCAACTTGCGTTGGATGGACACTCTTTTTCCATTGTCGGCGGACAGCGCATCCAGCCGGAACCGGCTGTGAAGGTCGAAATTCTGACCGCTCGGACTTTGTTAGTTCCGGAAGAGCTGTTCGCGCCCGAACAGGCCGCCGCACTGCTCGCCGCTGACGGAAAGGCTCCGCTGACCGGTGAAGAGACGATCTGCACGGCTCCGCAGGACGGCATCGTCGCCGTCATGGCCGTACCCTCACAAGCCCTGCAACAGCTGCGTGAACGCCTCGACGAGGGGACGGCCCTGACATACACGACCCCGCTGCTGCTTGATCCGCATCCGACCAAGCCGACCGTCCTCCTGCAATGGATCGCCGGATACCTGTATATAAAAATCTACCATGAGAGGCTCCGATTGGCCGAGGTGCTGTCCGCGCCGGCCGACGCGGACATACGCTATGCAATCGAACGCTTCGACACGGCATTCCCGCTCAACCGATACACCTTGCAGATTGCAGGCGGCGAGGCACGCAGATTGGGCAAACTCGCAGGCAAATTCTTCAAGCACGTCCGATGCGAATAATCAGCGGTAAATACAAAGGACGGGCGATCAATCCGCCGCACAATCTACGGGCCCGTCCGACGACCGATTTCGCCAAAGAGAATCTGTTCAACGTATTGAACAATTTAGTCGATTTCGGGGCCTGCGACGTGCTCGATCTCTTTGCCGGCACGGGTTCCATCAGCTACGAATTTGCGTCGCGCGGCGCACGGAGCGTTACTTCGGTCGAACTCAATCCCGTGCATTGCAATTTCATCCGTCAAACAGCCGTACAGCTCGGATTGGAAAACTTTTATCCGGTCAAAGCGAATGTGTTCCGTTATCTGACCGCCTGTCCGAAACAATTCGATCTGATTTTTTCGGATGCGCCCTACGATCTGCCGAACAGCGAAAACGTCGTCTCGGAGATATTCGCCCGCAATCTGCTGCGGCCGGGAGGGCTGTTGATTTTCGAACATTCGAAGCGGATGGATGTTTCGGATCGGCCCGAATTCTGGCAATTAAGAAGTTACGGGAGCGTTCAATTTTCTTTCTTCAAAAACTGAAAAAAAAGTTTGCGAATACAGAATTTTGTACTACCTTTGCCAACGCAATCGAGGGGAGGCTTCCGAGAGGGGGGGGGCCGCAAGTGGTTCCAAGGATTTTCCGAGGGGATTTCCAAGTGGGGCTTCCGAGAGGGCTTCCAAGCAAGTTCCCCGAGATGATAGCAAGGTGCGTTAGTTCAGTCGGTTAGAATACATGCCTGTCACGCATGGGGTCACGAGTTCGAGTCTCGTACGCACCGCACAGAAGAGCCTATAAATCAACCAATTCAAGGTTGTTTATAAACTCTTTTTTGCATTCATACACACAGATATAAAATCGAAGCACATCATTTTCTGCTATACCCTGTTTCATTTTTTATAAAATTATTTACTTTTGTATCTCTTAATAAGTAAATATTAATTCTGTTTATTTATGAAGTTTTTCTATTCGGTTTTATTGTTTTCCACCCTTCTTACTACAACTTATTGTTCAAAATCGAACCTCGAACCGGAGGCAGCCGTGCCGGAACTCCGCATCGCACCCGACATCCGGACGAGAGTAACCGATATGAATTTCGAAAATCAGGACGCCATCGGCGTAACCGTGCGCAAACAAGACGAATCGAACCATCTCACCAATCAGAAATTCACTTACGACGGCAGCACCTTTTCGGCCGATAACGTATATTGGTATCCGGAAACCGACAAAACCTCTACCGTCATCGCCAACTACCCCTATTCGGAAAACGGGCAACCCGGTTCGTTCACGGTACAGACCGACCAGCGAGGCACCGGATATATGCTTTCAGATCTGTTGGGAGCCATTAAGTTCGATGTAAAACCGACCATTGAATCCGTAGCGTTGACATTCTATCATTTGCTGTCGAAAATCGACATCCTGACTACTGCTTCCGAAGGCGTTACTATCGAAAAAATCGAAATCGACGGATTCATCCCGACGGTCGATGCGAACATCGAATCGCAAGTCGTAACCGTCAGCACGAGCGCTGCGGCGACCCCGATCACCGCACACGAAATCGTGGCGAACAAAACCTACGATATCATCCTTCCGCCCCAAACCGTATCGCAGATGCGAATCAACGTCAAGACGAATACCAAAACGATGGAAAAAACCTTCTCCGATATAACCTTGCACAAAGGCAAACTATACACCCTTCAGTTGCAAATCTCCGAGGAGGAGCTTGTTACCACACTCTCGGGCGAAATCGAAAATTGGGGCAACGACGGCATCCTCGGAGAGGAGACATCGGGTGGAATCGAAGCAGGCAGCGGTCTGACCTACGGAGACGTAACCTATAAGACCTCTGTCATCGCCGGACAGGAATGGATGGCCGAAAACCTGCGCTACAAACCGGAAAACACAACATTTTACACGGATTACAGGTATCCCCAAGGCGACGAAAGTCAGGTGGAAACCTTGGGAATCCTCTATAACTATAAAACCGCGATGGCAGGAGCCGAGCCGGTGTTGAACGATGCGGCGACGGTTCGCGGAATCTGCCCCGAGGGATGGCGCCTCCCGAAGATCGACGAATTGGTCGAATTGGCGAAAATTGCGGGCCGAACATTCTTCTCGAATTCGGGATATTACCAAAACAACACTGGCACATACAATGCCAACTACAGCTATGTGATGAGTTCGACACAGCAAAGCAACGAGCGCGTGCAATATCTCCGGATTTGGAACATCAGCAACAAGATCATCGACACGAATAACGTTCCGATCAACAATATCTATGCATCCATCCGTTGCGTGAAAGAGTAATCACCCGATCCTGCAACGTTCCTATCCACGAGACGAACGATCAGCCCCTATTCGCTATCGAATAGGGGCTGATTATTTGCCCGCTTGCCGCCCGCCGTGTAGGAAATAACCGAAAAAAGCGCAATCATCTTCCGGAAACCGCCGATTCTTCGTGCGGTCGGATTTTTGGCACACGGATTGCGTTCCCCGCTGGAAGTAAACCAAAATCAACGAAAAAAATGAGAAAAACACTCCTCTCCATCGTCCTACTCGCATTCGCAGCGACCGGCTTCACCGGTTGCTCGAAGTCCCGCGAATGGAATCGGGAACAGCGCAAAGAGATGCGCGAAGCCCTGCGCGACTATCGCCAGATGGTCTATCTCGACGACCTTACGGATGCCGAATTCGTCCTCTTCACGGACGATGTGGCCGAAACGCTCGAAAATACCTATCCCGTCTACACGACTTTCGTTGCGATGCCGGGCATGTCGGATACCGTCGATGTCGTCGTGGTTACGACCATCGTCGACGAGCTCAACGCCGATGCGCACAACATGCGCCACATTTACCCCTACAACTACCTCGTAGCGCAAGGCGTACTGCCCGCGGGACTGGATCACAGCCAGCAGCGTTCGTTCTACAAATGTTTCGCCGGCAAAGTGAACAGCACCTACAACACCATGCAGCAGTTCTTCAATGCCGTATTGGCCGACACGACCGACCATTCACAGATCCGCCGATTGGAGAGCCAATGCGCCAACGACCTCTTCGATTGGACGATCACCGAAGTGGACATCATCGAGACCGACAACTGATTCGGCCCCTCCGAAATCGGAAAGAGCTGTCTGTATGCACAGGCAGCTCTTTCCGTATCGACGCCTTCGCAGTTCTCCGTTCACTCGCCACGGGCAACCCGACGGAAGTCCGCACCGACCACGATGCGGATCGCCTTGGGAACGACCGAAAATTCGAGCGGCGTTTCGCCCAGGAGCTCGCCGTCGGCCTCGACCGACACTTCCGGAGAGGATTCGATCCGGATTCGACTGCCCCGTTCCCGCAGCACATGCCGGATCCGATAAATTCCGCCGTTGAACAGATAACGGAACCGGAACAGAATATGCCAGAAATGCACGGGCCGAATCAACGACAGATCGAGCATCCCGTCATCGGCGACCGCTTCGGGCAGCTGTTGGATACCGCCGCCATTGTACTTGCAAATACCGAGGGCGATCGACAGCAGCAGATTGTTGTAAACCAATCGATCGTCGACCCACACTTTGACGCCCGTAGACTTGTAGCGGAAAAACGAACGGATCATGCACCACGTATAGCGCCAGCGGCTTGTACGGCCCTTTTTCTGCAGATGGGTCAGTTTTCGAATGACGAACGCATCGAACCCGACACCGGCGACATTGGCGATATAACGGCTTTGGCGGAAATGAGCCTCTTCGTAGGAGACGACCCCCACATCCTGCAAAAAAGAGCGCTCCTCGCGGATGGCCCGTATCGCTTCGTCATAGCGATCGGAGATACCGAATGTCCGCACCCAGTCATTCCCCGTCCCGACCGCCACGACGGCCAGCAGCACCTCGTCGGGGCGCACCACCTGTTGGATGAAGAGGCCATTGACCACTTCGTGCAACGTACCGTCGCCGCCCACCACGATGATCTTCCGGCAGCCCTCCTTCACCGCCGTAACCGTCAGCTCCGTAGCATGGAACTTATGTTCGGTGAAAACCGGTTCGCACACGATCTGCGCCTCCCGCAACAATTTGGATATTTGCGGCAAATCGTCCAACCAGCGGCCGCCTCCGGCCACGGGATTGGCGATGACGAACCATTTTTCCGCTGCGGATTCCACCCGTTACTCTTTTCCGGGAATGTTACACAGCGTGTGAACCAGGAAATCGTAGAACTTCGCAACCGAAGCGATCTCCACCTTCTCGTCAGGCGAGTGAGGATAGGCGATCGTCGGCCCGAAGGAAATCATGTCGAGGTTCGGATAGGTCGCCCCGATGATCCCGCACTCCAATCCCGCATGGATCGCCGTAACCTGCGGTTTCTTCCCGAAAAGGGTCTCGTAGGATGCGACCATCGCATGAAGAATCGGCGAATCCGTATCGGGATTCCAGCCGTTGTAGCTGCCCGTAAGCAGAACATGGGCCCCCGCTAACCCGAACACGGCAGCGATCGCCTCGCCCAACGCCTGCTTCTCGGAGTTGACCGAGCTGCGCAGCAGACACTGCAACTTCACGGTCTTGCCATCGGAGACGACACGGGCCAGGTTGTTCGAAGTCTGCACCAACCCGGGCATCGCCATCGACATGCGCTGCACGCCGTCGGGACAAGCGACTACGGCCTTGATCAACTTCGCAGCCACCTCGCGGGCGATCATCTGCGCAGGAGCCTGACACTTCTCCAGAGCGATGGAGATATGATCTTCGATGCCTGCAAATTCCGCCTCGACCGTCTTTTCATAAGCGGCCAGCTCCGCTGCAAAGGATTCGAACGCATCGGTACGCACCAAGACGACCGCTTCGGACTCGCGCGGAATGGCATTGCGCAAACCGCCGCCGTCGACCGAACAGAGCAGCACCTCGCGTGCGGCAGCCGCCTCATGGAGGAAGCGGAACAACAGTTTATTGGCATTGGCCCGCTGACAGACGATCTGAATTCCAGAATGACCGCCTTTCAGCCCCTTGACCGTGATGCGGGCCGCCGTATAACCGTCGGACGGAGCCGTTTCGGCGGCATAATCGAAGGTCAGATTGGCATCGAGCCCTCCGGCGCATCCCACATAGAGTTCCCCCTCGGTCTCGGAATCGAGATTCAGTAAAATATCG
Organism: uncultured Alistipes sp.; assembly: GCA_947629705.1. Lineage (GTDB taxonomy): Bacteria > Bacteroidota > Bacteroidia > Bacteroidales > Rikenellaceae > Alistipes. The sequence goes on from CANREN010000006.1 coordinate 44,892, forward strand.
CCGTGCAGAAGTCCCGCCTGCAAGCCGAAGGCACCGTCCATGCCCGTCTCCTCGGTCGCCGTAAAGAGCGCTTCCAACGGGCCGTGAATCAACGTGTCGTCCTCCAACACGGCTAAAATCGAAGCGACGCCGATACCGTTGTCCGCGCCGAGGGTCGTACCGTCGGCCGTAACCCATTCGCCGTCGATATAGGCGTCGATGGGGTCTTTCGTGAAATCGAACTGCTTGTCGTTGTTCTTCTGGGGCACCATGTCGAGATGAGCCTGCAAAATCACCCCTTTGCGATGCTCCATTCCTTGCGAGGAGGGTTTGCGGACATAAACGTTATGAACCGCATCCTCCTTGCATTCCAGCCCTTTCGAACGGGCGAAATCGAGAATGTATTCCCGAATCTCCCCCTCATGCGAAGAGGGCCGCGGGATGCGCAGAATCTCTGCGAAATGTTTCCAAACGAGCGCCGGTCGCAGCGCAGTCAAATTTTTATTCATGGTCGATTTTTTTATGGATTGTCGTCTGATTTTTCCGTTATGCCGTCCGAGGTTTTCGTATGTCGGTCGAAAGCCTCGACGATCTGTTTCACCAACCGATGGCGCACAATGTCCCGTTTGTCGAACTCCACGATGCCGATCTCCTCCACGTCGCGCAGATACTCCATCGCCCGCACCAATCCGCTGTCGCTTTTCTTCGGCAGGTCGATCTGAGTTATATCGCCCGTAACGATGAAACGGGCGTTACGGCCCATGCGCGTCAGAAACATCTTGATCTGCGGCAGGGTCGTATTCTGCGCCTCGTCCAGGATGACGAACGCATGGTCCAACGTGCGGCCGCGCATGTAGGCCAACGGAGCGATCTGCACCGTCCCCTCTTCCATATATTTCGCCAGCTTCGCCGGCGGGATCATGTCGTTCAGCGCATCGTAAAGCGGTTGCAGATAGGGATCGAGCTTTTCCTTCAGGTCGCCGGGCAGGAATCCCAACTTCTCGCCGGCCTCGACCGCCGGACGGGTCAGGATGATCCGCCGAACCTGCCGCTCTTTCAGGGCCCGAACGGCCAAAGCGATGGCCGTATAGGTTTTTCCGGAACCGGCCGGCCCTACGGCGAAAAGCAGATCGTACCGGTCATAGAGCTGCACCAGCCGCTGCTGGTTGACCGTCCGGGCGCGTACGACCGTTCCGTTGTTGCCGTAAACGATGACATTCTGTTCGGAACCGATTTCGGGCCCGTCCGTACTCCGGCCCGCGAAACTCTGGTCGATCACCTCGGACGAGACGTGTCCGTATTTGAGGTAATAGGCCACCAACCCCTCCATGCGCCGCGCGAAACGCTCCGTCTCCGTTTCGGGCCCCGAAACGCGGAGCGACGAGCCGCGCGCCACGATCTTCAACTGCGGATGCAAGGCCTCGATCCGCTCCAAATAGAGGTTCCGCGGCCCATAAAGCTCCCGCGGATCGACCCCCTCCAACAAAATTTCACGCCGAACCGTTTCAGCCATACGCCTCAAAAGATATAACCGACGCTGATCGCTACGTTGTAGGTACGCAGCTTATCCAGTTGGCGGCCATCGGGCAGCACGACATCGTGTTTGCTCCGGAACTGCCCGTTGTAACGCAGATCGACCAGCAGGCGGCGCACCAGCACGGCGCCGACGCCGATCGTATAGGAGACGGTCGGACGGATCCGCCCGAAATCCAGGAGGTCGCCGCCCGATTTCCGTTTGCAATCGTTCATCACCGTGAAGACCGGCCCGGTATAAATCCGGAGAGGGTGCAGCAGCCGCAACGAAGCCAGCACGGGCACGTCGATGGAGTTGGAGCGCAGATTGAGCGACTCTCCGTCGGCCGTGCGGATGCGCAATCCCTGCCGCACATAGAGAATCTGCGGTTCGATCGCCATGATCCCCATCTTGACGGCCGTCAGGATACCGAGCTGCCAGCCGAGTTTGTTCTTGATCGAACCGCAGTCGTCCGAAGTCGAATAATCGGGGACATTGACCCCGCCGAGCACACCCCATTCCACCCGTGTGCGCAGGCCTTGCGCCGAAGCCGGCAGAGCGGCCAGCAAGCATAACAAAAGAACGATCGTCTTACGCATATTCACTGTTTTTCAAATTCGTTTCGAATCAAACGTCCGGCAGCCCAGCCCATGTAGGACACGCAAGCCAGCGGGAAAGCGATACCGGCATGGGGATTGTCCGCCCAAGCGATCAATCCACCGCCCGCCGGCTCTCGGACGGGAACTCCGCGGCGATACGGCTCGTTACAGGCGCCACCCTATCGCAGCATCCCATGATGAAGAAGCCCGCCAACACGGGCATCGACAAACGGGCTTCGATTTTCGCAACGTTCATTCTTCCGGCCGACTCGTGATTCGGATTTTCAAAGATACACATATTTAACAAAACTCGATTCGATTTCCGGATTTTTTCCTACATTTTGGTCTATCCGGTGCAGGCGGGCGAAACGGGAGGCCACTACATTTAGACGATTCGGTCGGGGCCGCCTGTATCGATCCGACTGTCGTCCCCCCCCGAAGCGGGAAAATCCGGAATTTTGCCTATCTTTGCGCCGAATAACAAGCGCAGTAAAAACCCATGAGCCTCGTAGCTATCGTCGGACGCCCCAATGTGGGCAAATCGACCCTCTTCAACCGCTTGGTCGGCGAACGCAAAGCCATCGTCGACGCGGCGGCCGGAACGACGCGCGATCGCCATTACGGCAAAACCGACTGGAACGGCCGCGAATTTTCGATCATCGACACGGGCGGCTATACCGTCAACTCGGACGATATGTTCGAAGACGAAATCCGCCGCCAGGTGCTGCTGGCTATCGACGAAGCCGATGTCATTCTTTTCGTAGTCGAGGTATCGACCGGCATCACCGATCTCGATGCGTCGATGGCCGACATGCTGCGCCGCACGTCGAAAAAGGTGCTGCTGGTCTGCAACAAGGTCGACAACAACGATCAGATCTACTCCTCGCACGAATTTTATTCACTCGGATTGGGCGACCCCTATTGCATCTCCTCCATGTCGGGCAGCGGAACGGGCGACATGATGGATGCGATCCTCGCGGCGCTTCCGGCCGATACGAAGGCCGAGGAGGAGGACGATCTGCCCCGCATCACGATCGTCGGACGACCGAACGTGGGCAAATCGTCGCTGACCAACGCCCTGTTGGGCGAAGAACGCAACATTGTTACCGCCGTAGCCGGAACCACCCGCGACTCGATCCACACGCGCTACAACAAGTTCGGCATGGATTTCTATTTGGTCGACACGGCCGGTATGCGCAAAAAGGGCAAGACGATGGAGGATCTGGAGTTTTATTCGGTGATGCGCTCCATTCGGGCTATTGAAAATTCCGATGTCTGCATCCTGATGCTCGATGCCCGGCAGGGATTGGAGGCGCAAGACCTGAATATTCACAACCTGATCGTCCGCAACCGCAAGGGATGCGTCATCGCGGTCAACAAATGGGACCTGATCGAGAAGGGCCCCAACACGATGAAAGCGTGGACGGAGGCCGTAAAAAAGCGGTTGGCGCCGTTCAACGACATTCCGATCATCTTCACGTCGGTGCTGACCAAACAGCGCATCCTCGACGTGCTGCAAACGGCCCTGCGCGTTCACCAATCGCGCAAACGCCGCATCGCCACGTCGGAACTGAACGATTTCCTGCTGCCGCTCATCGAGAACTATCCGCCCCCCTCGACGAAAGGCAAATATGTCAAGATCAAATATGTAACGCAGCTGCCGACCCCGACGCCGCAATTCGCCTTCTTCGTCAATCTGCCGCAATATGTCAAGGAGCCCTACCGCCGCTTTTTAGAGAACAATATCCGCGGCCACTGGGATTTCTCGGGCGTACCGATCCAAATCTATTTCAGACAAAAATAGCCTTGTTCCGGTTCAAACGATTCGCTGTCCGACAGGAGCGGTCGCCGATGAAGGTCGGCACCGACGGCGTGCTGTTGGGTGCATGGGCTGCGGTGCGTCCTACCGATCGGCGCGTGTTGGATATCGGTACGGCCACCGGAGTGATCGCCTTGATGATGGCCCAGCGGGCCCTCGAAGCGCAGATTACCGGCATCGACGTCATCGACGTGGCCGAAGCCCGCGAAAATGCCGAAGCCTCGCCTTGGGGCTCTCGTCTGACCTTCGAGCAATGCACCGTACAGGCGTTCGAGGCGGCTGCACCGTTCGATTTGATCCTTTCCAATCCGCCGTTCTTCACCGAAGCCCTGCTATGCCCCGACGACGGACGCACGATTGCCCGGCACGCCGTAACCTTATCGCACGAAGCGTTATGCACGGCCGTTCTGCGGCTTTTGGCTCCGGACGGGCACTTCGCGGTCATCCTTCCCGTCTCCGAAACGGAACGGTGGTTCGCGATCTGCAACGGCCGGCTCCGACTGCTGCGTCGAACCGATGTCCGCACGATCCCGCACCGGGCGCCGAAACGGATGCTGTTGGAGTTCGAACCGGCAACCGCTTCGGCGGAACCCGCCCCGCCGGTTTGCGACGAATTGGTCATCGGCACGGGCGAACACGAACGATATACGCCCGAATACCGCGCGCTGATCCGCGATTTTTACCTGAAATTTTGACGATCCCGCAAAATGGGTTATCTTTGCGGATCGAACCTAACGATCGAGACGATGAAACATCTTTTTACGACCATAGCCTGTTCGCTTCTTCTGGCGACCGGCGCATCGGCCCAAAGCCCCTACATTGCCCTGCAAGGCGCCTCGGAGAGCGCACAAGGATTGACCGTATCGCAACCTCGGACGATTTTAGCCGTCGATTTGGAGGTCGAATGCGACCGCATTCTGGCCGGACCCTACGCCCGCTATGCCCAGAAATTCCTCGGTCTGCGCGCTCCGCTGACCGACAAAACTGTCTGGACGGTCAAGAATGCCCGCACTTCGTTAATCGATGCCGAAACGGCGCTGTTCGCCGGAGCCTTGAAATCGCCGGAGAAACACACGTATATCTATGCGGAAGCGGACGATGAATTTCCGCGCGTACTGATCGACAAAACAAGCGTGCAGGTCCCGACCCTGGAGGACGCAGCCCGCGATGCGGTCAATACGATCTACTCGCTGCGGCGTCATCGCATGGAGCTTATCACGGCCGAAGCGGGCGAAAACGTCTTCGGCGAAGGACTGAAATCGGCGCTTGCCGAGATCGACCGGTTGGAACAGAGCTATTTCGAGCTCTTTCTCGGCAAACGGACGATCACGACCTCGTCCCATCGCTACGTGATCTATCCGCAGACCGACAAACAGCAATACGTCGTCTGCCGTTTTTCGGCGGGTGCCGGACTGCTGCCGGACAACGATCTGTCGGGCGACATGGTGATGCTGCAAATCGAACCTGCCGAACCGCAGACGGCGGGCATCGCAGCCGGCGAACGCGAGCCGTCGGTCGTATCGTGCCGCGTGGCCGCGCCCTCGAAATGCAAGGTGATCTGCAACAGCCTTCAGTTCGAAAGCGTCGAGTTGCCCATCTTCGAGTTCGGACGAACCGTCCCCGTCGCTCTGCCCCGACGCAAATAAAAAGAATGTACTTGCATGGCCGTTGGTCGTGAGGCTCGCGGCGAAGCCGCGTCGACAGATTTGGCCCACCTCCCCGCACCTCGCCCTGGCGGGGGCTTCGGTCGAAACCCGCAACGGCATACGGTTTTGGATGACCGTTCATGCAAAATCGTATCGAATCGCCCTGACAAAATATGGATCATACTGCACGAATGGTCGCCCTACTGGCTCGGATGCGGCGCGAACGCAACGGAGCCGTAGCCGATGCGATGCGTTATTACGGCACCTCTTACGGGCTGAATTACGGGGTAAGCCTGCCCACCGTGCGGCAAATCGCCCGTTCGGGGGATCGCGACCATACATTTGCCCGTCTGCTCTGGATGCAGGAGGTCCGCGAGCTCAAATTGGCGGCACTGCATATAGCGGAACCCGAACGGCTGACCCTCGAGGAGGCTTCGCAGTGGGCCGCCGGATTAGTCAATTCCGAGTTGGCCGAAGAGGCGGCGTTCGCCCTGCTGTGCCGTGCGCCGCACTTTCCCGCTATTTTCGCTGCATGGACAAAGGCAGAAACGCCTTTCTTGGCTTACGCCGCATTGTTGGGCGGTGCCCGATCCCCTCAACTCACGGTACAATGGCTGCCGCCGACCCTCGAAATCGTTCATCGGGCGACCGGCAAAACGGCCCGATTGATCGCACAAGGCACCGTAGCCTTGTTAGAAGCCCTCGGCCGACAAAACGTGACGAGCCGACAAGCGGTCTTATCCGCTATCGGCCCGTTCGAATCTTCCGGCAATCCGAAAGAGCGATTCGTGCGGGAGGAGCTCCTCTGGCGGCTATCCGAAACGGACTTTCCTCAATAGGATGCCCCCTGCTCTGCGTGTTCGCGATGTTCCAACCGATGGAACACCCCGAGCAAACCCTCATAACTCATCGCTCCGCTCGACCGCCACAAAATCTCTCCGCGGCGGAAAAAGATCAACGTCGGCACGGAACGGATTTCGTATCGCCGGATGATCTCGGCCATCTCCGGCGCATCGATATTCACCTTGTACACCTCGACGCGTCCGCGCATCTGTTCCTGAAAACGATCGACGATCGGGTGCATCACCTGACAGGGGCCGCACCACGAAGCGAAAAAATCGACGAACGTCAACGCATCGCGCCAAATAACCTTATCGAAATCGACCATATCGCAATTATATATTAGATATTGAACTCTCTTGTACCGACGTCTTTGATCCGACCGCAGCTCCTCGCGGCCTTCGGCTTTCCATGCTCAATTCAATTCGGCCCACGTCATTCCGGCATAGGCTTTTCCGGCGAGCTCCTTTTCGACGTAGCCGATCGTACGCCGCAAGCCCTCGGCCAACGTCGTGGCAGGAGCCCAATCCAATTCGCGACGGGCGACCGACAAATCGGGCAGCCGACGCCGGACATCGTTGGGCCGCACCTCGACATGCACGATATGCGACCGGCTGCCGGTCAGGTCGATGATCTGCTCGGCCAGGCTGCGGATGGATATTTCGTGTCCGCTGCCCAAGTCCACGGTGCGGGTTCGTTCCGCAGCCGGCACCGCCATCAACCGCATCAATCCGTCGACGATATCCCCCACCCAGCAGAACGTGCGCAGCTGTTCGCCGCTGCCGGAGACCTGAAGCGGCCGGTTCTGCAAGGCCGCGACCACCATTTTGATGACCACCCGCTGATCCATCAGATCGGCTCCGCTTCCGTAGGTATTGAAAATGCGGGCGATACGGGTATCGACGCCGAACTCGGCCTGATAGGCACGATGGAGTGATTCGCCTGCCCGTTTGCCCTCGGCGAAGATCTGATTGACAACCTTTTCGGTGCTTTGCTGCAGATAGGTGGAACGCAGATGGGTGCCGTAAGCATCGCACGACGAGGCATACAGCACACGGGCATGTTCCGTGCGGGCCGTATCGAGCGCATTGATCGATCCGAGCATACCGACCTTAAGCGTCTCGACGGGCAGCGATTTGTTGTAACACAGCACGACGGGCGAAGCGAGGTTATAGATTTCGTTGCAACGGATGCTGAACGGGTGAACGATATTATGACGGACATAACGGAAAGCCGGATGATCCGTAACGGCCCGCAGCAACGGTGAATTGGCCGCCTCGCGCACGTCGACGCAGAAGACCTCCTGTCCCTCTTCGAGCAGGCGCAAGCAGAGGTGCGAGCCGATGAATCCGGAGCCACCCAATACGACGATTCTTTTTTGCATGGCAGGTGTTTTTTACCGAAAACCGCGCAAAATCCGTACCGCACTTTTATTAAGTAGTTTGCTTTTCCCGATTCGGAGACAACCGAAGTAAGCGAATTTTTTCCCGAATCGGAAACGACCGAAGTGAACGACGCCCGTTCCCGACAGGGGCCGACCAAACCCTGCCACGAAAGCTGCCGGATGCCGACTCTCCTGCCCTCGTTACAAATCCAACAGCGCTTTGGGCAGTTCGGCGATGTGATTGATGGCGACGACCTCGATGCCTTTCGGGTATTTCGCCTTGCCTTTGGACAAATAACCGGAGACGATGATGCGCCGGAACCCGAGACGGGCCGCCTCGCTGATACGCTGTTCCGAACGAGGGGCCGGCCGCACCTCACCCGACAGCCCCAATTCACCCGCACAACAGACCCGTGTTCCGACCGGCCGATCGAAATACGACGAGACGACCGCCGCAGCGACCGCCAAATCCAACCCTGGATCGGAGACCTTGAAGCCGCCGGCGAAATTCAGAAACACATCCTTTTGATACATCTTCATGCCGAGCCGTTTTTCCAATACAGCCAGCAACATATTCATGCGTCGGGTGTCGAATCCCGTGGCCGTACGCTGCGGCGTCCCGTAGGCGGCCCCGCAAACCAGCGCCTGCACCTCGATCAAATACGGCCGCACGCCGTCGGCCGAAGCCCCGACGGCGATGCCGCTCAACGGATCCTCGTAGTGGGCCAACAGGATCTCGGACGGATTGGCCACCTCGCGCAAGCCGGCATCGAACATCTCGAATACGCCGATTTCGAAGGTCGCGCCGAAACGGTTCTTGATGCCGCGCAGGATGCGGTAGACGTTGTTGCTGTCGCCCTCGAACTGGAGCACGACATCGACGATATGTTCTAAAATCTTCGGCCCGGCGATGGTTCCGTCCTTCGTGATATGGCCGATAATCAGAATCGACGTACCGGTCGACTTGGCATATTTCAACAGCGTGGCCGCACACTCGCGAATCTGCGAGACGCTGCCCGCCGACGAGTCGATCAGATCGGTATAGATGGTCTGTATCGAGTCGATGATGACCAGATCGGGCGCCTGTTCGGCAATCTGCGCCATAATATTCTCCAGCAGCGTTTCGGAGTAGATCAAACACTCCTCGTTGCCGATGCCGATGCGGTTGGCGCGCATACGGATCTGCTCGGGCGACTCCTCGCCCGAAACGTAAAGCGTATTCAATCCGTTGGCCGACAGGGCGATCTGCAGCGAAAGGGTCGATTTGCCGATGCCCGGCTCACCGCCCAGCAGCATCAACGATCCGGGCACCATGCCGCCCCCCAGCACCCGATTGAGTTCGTCGTTGCCGAGGTCGATGCGGCGATGCTCGCTTTCACGAATAGCGCGCACCCGCTGCGGCACGGCTTTCGGCAGCGGGCCGGCAATGGCAGCCGGCACGGAACCGCTTTCACGGGCAAGAATCTCCTCCGTAAAGGTGTTCCATTCGCCGCACGAGGGGCATTTGCCCAACCACTTGGGGGCTTCGAATCCGCAATTCTTACAGAAAAAGGCTTTTTTGACTTTGGCCATAGCAGCGAAACACATTGAAGTTATTCGGGCATCGAGGTGATCTCCAGGCGTTTTACTTCGACGATGCCGTCATCGGGATACAACGCTTGATAATAGGCGGTCAGGTCGGTAGCGAGCATCACGCAATCGAGGCCCGAATCTTCATCGGTATAGGATTCGATCGCATATTCCGTCTCCGTGCCGTCGTAACGAAACGTCAATGCAGAGGCCCCGGGCTGTTTGTCGAACTCGCCCACCACGGGATCGGCCTCCGCCGCGGCACGAATAGTCAGCGTTCCGCCGTCGTAACGTGTATATTCGAGCAGGTAGCTGCCGCCCGATCGTACCGGTGCCTTTGCCAACGCATCCTCGCTCACCAACGCGACGATCTCCGGCTGCTGCCCCTCCGCATCCTCCCGATCTGCGGGCGGCTGCGCGGCGACTTCGACCGCAACCCGCACAACGTCGTAACGGGCCGTATAAAAGACGTCCGAATCATCGCTGCAACCGACGGCCGCAAAAGCCAGCATCCAAACCGTTATCCATTTTTTCATACGATTCGATTATTTGAGGAAGAAGCGGTAAATATCGTTTCCGTTGGCGTAGATCAGCAGGAGCAGCAGCAGCCCGAGACCGGCATACTGCGCCGCCACCAACACGCGGTCGCCCACTTTGCGGCCCGTGATCATCTCCCAGAAGGTGAAAAGCGCATGGCCGCCGTCCAAACCCGGGATAGGCAGCATGTTCATCACGGCCAGGATGATCGACAGGAACGCAGTCTTCAACCAGAAATCCTCCCAGTTCCAACTGCCCGAAAAGATGCTTCCGATCGCGATGAAACCGCCCAACTCCTCGTACATTTTGGTTTTGGGCTGAACGATCAGTTTCAACTGATCCCAATAGGAACCGACGACGTGGCCCGTCTTGCGGAGGCCCGCCGGAATGGACTGCCAGAAAGTATAATGCTGCGTCCGCAGCGGGAGCGAACGGCACAACACGCCGAGCCGGCCGTCGGCATCGACCGTCAGCGGCAATTCGACGACCCTATCCTCATCGCGCAAGACCCGTATGGAGACGGTTTGCCCCGCATGGTTCTTCAAATAGTCGCTGTAAGCCGTGAAATCGACCCCATGCAGGCTGTCGATGGCGATCACCTCGTCGCCCGCATGGAGCGTCCTCGCCTCCTTGCGCACGACGCTGTCGATGATAAACGGCTGGTAGGGAACGAACAGACCTTCGTACCTCTTGCTGCGCCGCATCTCGACCAACGCGTCGAACGGGAGCCGCAGCTCCACCTCCCGCCCGTCGCGTTCGACCACGACCGTCCGGTCGCTTTCGGTAATCAACAGGTCGTTGACCACCCGAACGACGTTATCCACCGGTTCGCCGTCGATGGAGACGAAGCGGTCGCCGTCGCGGAATCCGAGCGCATGGCCCGATTCGTTGAACCGATAGCCCCATCGGGCATCCTCATTCGAGAAGTAGCTTTCACCCCAGACATAACAAACGGCACAATAAAGAGCCACCGCCAGCAAGAGATTCATCACGACACCGGCGATCAAGACCAAAAAGCGCTGCCAGGCCGGTTTCGAACGAAATTCGTCGGGCTTGGGCGGCTGTTTCATCTGCTCCTTGTCCATCGACTCGTCGATCATGCCCGCGATCTTCACATAACCGCCCAACGGAATCCAACCCAGGCCGTACTCCGTCTCTCCGCGCCGGAATTTGAAGAGCGAAAACCACGGATCGAAAAAGATATAGAACTTTTCGACGCGGATTTTGAAAAGCCGTGCCATCAAAAAATGGCCCAACTCGTGCAGTCCCACCAAGATGGTGAAACAGAGAAAAAACTGGATGATTTTAATCATTAACTCCATGGTGCAATCTATCGTTCGTTTTTCAGCATTTCAGCAATTCGGCTGCCAGCCGGCGGGATTCGCAGTCGGCCGCCGCGTAATCGTCGAGCGTCGGGCCCGACCGGAAATCGGCATGTGCCAGCGCATATTCGATCGCCCGCACGATATCCGACCATGCGCAGCGATGCCCGAGAAAGGCGGCGACCGCCACTTCGTTGGCCCCGTTCATCGTGCAAGCCGCCGTGCCCCCGCGCCGCAGACAATCGTAAGCGATATCGAGGGCCGGATATTTCAGACGATCCACTTCGCCGAACGTCAGCGCAGGATGCGCCGTAAAGTCGAAAACTTCGGCCGGACGGCGGACCCGTTCGGGGAAAAAGAGGGCGTAACTGATGGGCATCCGCATGTCGGGAAGCCCCAACTGGGCCTTGATCGCTCCGTCGTCGAACTCCACCATCGAATGGATGACCGACTGCGGGTGCATCACGACGGAAATCCGCTCGGCCGGAGCGTCGAACAGCCAATGGGCCTCGATCACCTCGAACCCCTTGTTGACCAACGTCGAAGAGTCGATGGTGATTTTGGCTCCCATCTGCCACTGGGGATGTTGCAGGGCCTGTTCGGGCGTTACATGGGCCAGCTCTTCGCGCCGGAGATCCCGAAAAGCTCCGCCGCTGCAGGTGATGATCAATCGCCGGTAGGGGGTTCGTTCGCCGACCAAACATTGGAAGATGGCCGAATGTTCCGAGTCGATGGGGACGATCGGCGCCTGCTTCTCGACCGCAAGCCGCATGACGTATTCGCCTCCGACGACCAACGACTCCTTGTTGGCCAAAGCTAATTTCTTGCCCGCACGAAGCGTCGCCACGGTAGGCGCCAACCCTGCGTAACCGACCAAGGCATTGACGACGACATCGGTATCGCCCGCCGCGGCGACCTGCGCCACCGCATCCTGACCGGCATAGACCTTGATATCGGTATCGGCCAGCGCATCGCGCAGCGGGCCGTAAAACCGTTCGTCGGCAATGACCGCCGCAGCAGCGTCGAACGCACGGGCCTGTTCGGCAAGCCGTTCCCAATTACTGTGAGCGGTGAGCGTAACCGCTTCGAATCGATCGGGATTCTCACGCACGATATCGAGCGTCTGCACGCCGATCGAGCCCGTAGAACCCAAAATAGCCAAACGCTGTTTCATACGCACCGCAGATTAGAAGACGATATACCCTTCGGGGTCGACCGGTTTGCCATTGCTCCAAAGTTCGAACTCGAAGAGCTCGTTTTCATCCTCTCCGTCGGCACCCGGTTCGAGATTGTAACCCAACTGGTCGCCGCTGTGAACGGTCTGGCCCCGGCTGACGAGCGACTGCGAAAGATTCTTATAGACCGAGACCAGATTGTTGGCATGTTGAAGCAGGATGATATACCGGTTTTCGGGCGTCCAAAGGCTCTGAATGACCGTGCCGTTGTCGATCGCCGTGATCCGGCCGCCCGCAGCGGCCGCAATCCGCACCCCGAAACGATTCTGGCCGATATCGAAGCCTTCGGCGATGATGCCCTCGATCGGCGTAACCAGCTGCATCGCCTCGCGAACCTCGCGCCGCGACCCGCCGCCCAGCGAATAAGGGCCGGTTCCCTCCATCTCGGCGCGCAGCAGCGAATCTTCCCGCGACGGAAGCACCGACGCCTTGTCGATCCGGGCGCTGTCCGATCCGATGAACGACCGGGCCGCAGGCGTTCGCCCCTCCAAAACGAGCGCGATATGCTCGTTGTAGGTCATCATGTCGTTCATCATGCGCTCCATCGAGTCCAACCGGATGATATTCTGCACAAGGCTCTCCCGCATCCGATCGGATTCGGTGCGGTACCCGGGCAGGAGCTCCAGCACGGGCGTATAGGCCATCAACGTGAGAATCAAAACGAAAAGCAAAAGCGCGAACGCCGTCAGACCGGCGAAAATGCCCGCAGGCGAAAGGTGGATATGCCACTCTTCGCTGTTGTCCGTGGTATTGAGCATATTGAAACGACGCTTGCGGAAAAGGTCGTGCCACCACACACGTATTTTCTTCAAAAATTTCATTGTATCGCGATTAATCATACTATAAAACCGGCACTGCCCCGAACGATCCTCCCGTTCAAAGGTTCGCTGCCGATAAAAACGAGATCGACCGATCGCCCTTCGAATTCCGCTGAAGTGCAACCGTCCCGACGAGCGATTATCCGACGTCAAAGATACGAATAAGCGAGGGCAAAACAAAACTTGTTTTCGTTTTGCCGAGCGGGAGTATCTTCGGCGAAGCCAAAGATACGAAAAGTCGAGTGCAAAAATGCAAACTCATTTGCAATTTTTGCCGAGCGGGAGTATCTTCGATGCAATCAAAGATAGCCAAATTCGCCCGAATATCGGCTGTCCGGAGAGAGATTTTTTTCGTCCCGTTCCGGCGCAAACACCATTTCCGCACGGAACTCGCTCCGGCTCCACGCTCCAACCGACATAAAACCGGTTCCCGCGCACACTCCGCCGGCACAAACGACGAAAGCCTCGGAATACGAGGCCTTCGCTGTTTTCGGCCGAACCGACCGCATGTCCCTACGAACCGAAGTTGTCGTAGAGGATATTTTCACTCGGAACGCCGAGATTGTCGAGCATCTTCACAACCGAAGCGATCATCATCGGAGGCCCGCACATCAGGTAAATACAATCTTCGGGCGCCTGATGATGCTTCAGATAATTCTCATACAGCACGTTATGCACGAACCCGGGCGTATATTTCTCGCCCGCGGCATCCGCTTCGGGATCGGGACGGTCGAGCGCAATGTTGAAACTGAAATTGGGGAACTCCTTCTCGATCGCACGGTACTCGTCGACATAAGGCGCCTCCTTCAACGAACGGGCACCGTACCAGAACGAAACGGGCCGTTTCGTCTTTTCGGTCTTGAACAGGTGCATCAGGTGGCTGCGCATCGGCGCCATGCCGGCACCGCCGCCGATGAAGATCAACTCCTGCGTGTCGGGCAGATCGTCGGGCAGGAAAAATTCGCCGTAAGGGCCCGAGATCGTTACCTTGTCGCCCGGCTTGCGCGAGAAAACGTACGATGAACAGATGCCCGGATTCACCTTCATGAATGCGCCGGCCGCACGGTCGAACGGCGGCGTAGCGATGCGGATATTCAGCATGATGATGTTGCCCTCGGCCGGATGGTTGGCCATCGAGTAGGCGCGGAACGTCGGTTCGGGGTTGGTCGCAACCAGATCCCACATTTTCATTTTGTCCCAATCGGCACGGAACCGTTCGTCGACCTCCATGTCGGAGAACCTGATCCGGTCGTACTTGGGAATATCCACCTGGATATAACCGCCGCTCCGGAACTTCAGCTGCTCGCCTTCGGGCAGTTTCACGACGAACTCTTTGAGGAAAGTCGAAATGTTGCGGTTCGAGACGACCGTACATTCCCACTTCTTGACGCCCAAGACCGCTTCGGGGACTTTGATTTTCAGATTCTCCTTCACCTTGACCTGACAGCCGAGACGCCAGTGGTCTTTCGCCATCTTGCGGGAGATGAAGCCGGTTTCGGTCGGCAGAATGTCGCCGCCGCCCTCCAATACCTGACACTTGCACATGCCGCACGAACCGCCGCCGCCGCAGGCCGAAGGGAGGAACACCTTGTTATTGGCCAAGGTCGCGAGCAGGGTCGAACCGCTTTCGGTGGCGATGACCCGTTCGCCGTTGTTGATGTCGATGGTTACCTCGCCCGACGAAGTGAGCTTCGCCTTGGCGTAGAGCAGCAGCCCGACCAACAAGAGCGTAATCGCCAGAAAAGCACCGATAGCCACGAAGATCGTGATTGTCATATTCATTTTCGAACTAATTCATTAATTAACTTCTATCTTCTATTCGAGGTCTGCGATTCGTGCGACCGACGACCGCCGAATCGCTCCATCGCCTACAACTTGATTCCCGAAAAGATCATGAACGCGATTCCCATCAGACCGGTAATGATGAAAGCGATACCGGGGCCTTTCAATGCGGGAGGGATATGCGAATAGGTCGTCTTTTCGCGGATCGCGGCCATCATAACGATCGCGAGCCACCAGCCCAAGCCGGAGCCCAGGCCGTAAACGATCGACTGCCACAGCGAAGCGAGCTCGCCGCCGTCGACTTTCTGCTGCATGAAGAGCGAACCGCCCATGATGGCGCAGTTGACGGCGATCAGCGGCAGGAAGATACCCAACTGGCTGTACAACGTCGGCGAAAACTTTTCGACGGCCATCTCCACCAACTGCACGAAAGCGGCGATGGTGGCGATGAAGACGATGAACGTCAGGAAGTCGAGGTTGAGATCGGGCAGCCCTGCCCAAGCCAAAGCGCCCTCTTTCAAGACATATTCATACAACAGATAGTTCAGCGGCACGGTCATCGTCATCACGAACGTAACGGCGGCACCGAGGCCGAGGGCCGTCTTGACACTCTTCGACACGGCAATGTAGGAACACATGCCGAAGAAGAAGGCGAAGACCATGTTGTCGATGAAAATCGACCGGATAAAGATATTCAATGATTCCATACGACGCTATCCTCCTATTTTTCCTGTAAATCCTTATTGTGCGAACGGTGCACCCAGATGATGCAGCCAACGATGATCAACGCCATCGGAGGGAAGAGCATCAACCCGCAGTTCGTATACCAGCCGCCTTCGGTCGCATACCAGCTTTCAGGGATGACGGGGTAGCCGAGCAGCGTTCCCGAGCCGAAAAGCTCGCGGAAGAAGGCCACGATGACGAGGATCAACCCGTAACCGAGCCCGTTGCCGACACCGTCGAGAAAGGCGGGCCAGGGTTTATTGGCCAGAGCGAATGCCTCGACGCGCCCCATGACGATGCAGTTCGTGATAATCAAACCTACGTAGACCGAAAGTTGTTTCGAAATTTCGAATACATAGGCTTTCAGCACCTGATCGACCAGAATGACTAACGCGGCGATCACGACCAACTGGATGATGATGCGGATACGCGACGGCACGCCGTTGCGCAGCAGCGACATCACCAGATTCGAAAAGGCCGTAACGACAGTTACCGACAACGCCATGACGATAGCCGGTTTCAGCTGCACGGTAACGGCCAGTGCCGAGCAGATACCCAGGATCTGCACGATGACCGGATTGTTCGCGGAGAACGGGCCGGTCAGATATTTGAAATTCTTATCGTTCATACTCATTTGTTCGCATCCTTTTCATCGTTAGACACTTCCTCGACAACCGGAACTGCATTTCCAACCGTCGTATCGGCGGATTCCGTTCCGACCGCGGCCTCCGCTCCGGCCGAAGCATTGCGGCGGGCCTCCAACAACGGCAGATAATGACCGAGACTGGTTTTCAGCATAGCCGTTACGCCGTCCGACGTCTTCGTGCCGCCCGTAATGGCATCCACCTCGTGTTCGGGGTCTTGCGCTCCGCCCTTGCGGAGCACGATCGACACGAACTGCGCACCGTCGAAAATCCGTTTCCCGACGAATTTCTGTTGATATTTTTCCGTCGCGATCTCGGCGCCGAGGCCCGGCGTCTCGCCCTGGTGGCCGAACACAGCGCCGGCCACGGTATTCATATCCTTCTCCAACGCGACGTACCCCCAGATCGGGCCCCAAAGACCCGTACCGTTGACCGGCAGGACGATTCGCCCGTCAGCCGCTTCGAACACGGGATAGGTGGCATTTGCCTCGGCTTTTTTCAGGTCGAAGAGCATCTGCAAAGCCTCGTCCGCCGAAACGGATTCGATTCGTTCGCCCTGCGCATCGACCGCATAAGCCGCGATGTATTCGTCGTAATTCTGTTCGGCCGCACCGAGCGAAGCGAGGATCGCCTCTTTCTTTTCGTTGAGCGTATTGGCCCGCTGCCGACCCTGCAAAGACAAGGCGGTTACGGCCAGCAAAGCAGCCACGATGACGACCATCACCGTCGCATAAACCACGATATAAACGTTGCTGTTCTTATCGTGCCACCAACTCTTTTTCTCCGATTTCAACTCCGTGAACTCCGAAGCGGGAGCACCGCATACGGGGCATTTTTCGGGTGCGGCCGCTCCTTCGTGGACATAGCCGCAAACGTTGCATCTGAATTTTTTCGTTGCCATAGCGCTCACCTATTTTGCCGTTTTGATACGTTTGTTCCGCCGCTTGATGCTGGCCTCGACGACGTAGTGATCGACCAAAGGCGCCATCGCATTCATGAACAGAATGGCGAGCATCATGCCTTCGGGATAGGCCGGATTGACGACGCGGGTCAGCACGGCCAGCACACCGATCAGGAAACCGACGATATACTGTCCCGTTGCTGTCTGGGCCGACGTAACGGGGTCGGTGGCCATGAAAACCGCACCGAACGCGAAGCCGCCGATAATCAGATGATACCAGCCCGGAATCTGCGCATAGGCCGACGATCCGCAAACATTGAATACCAAAGCCATCGCCAAGCCGCCGATGAATACCGAAATCATCGTCCGCCACGAAGCAATGCCCGTAAAGAGCAGGATGGCCGCACCGATCAGAATGGCGACCGTCGAGGTCTCGCCGACGCTGCCCGGAATGAAGCCGAGAAAGGCATCCATCGTCGAATAGCCCATTCGACCGGTCGTTACGAGGTTTTCGAGCGGCGTCGCACCGGAGAATCCATCGACAACGCCTTCGCCGGAGGTCAGACCGGCGATCCAGACCTTGGTACCCGACATCGAGGGCGTGTAGGCGAGGAACGCGAACACGCGAGCGACCAGCGCAGGATTGAATACATTCATCCCCGTACCGCCGAATACCTCCTTGCCGAAGATGACGGCGAAAGCGGTCGAAAGGCCGAGAATCCACAACGGAATATCGACCGGCATGATCATCGGAATCAAAAGGCCCGTAACGAGGAATCCCTCGTTGACCTCGTGCCCGCGCACCTGCGCGAAACCGAACTCGATGCCGAGCCCGACGACGTAGGAGACGACGATCATCGGCAGCACCTTGAGGAATCCGAACCAGAACGAGGCCCAGAAAGCGGGCGCCGCCCCCTGCGAAAGGAAGTGCTGATACCCGACATTGTACATGCCGAACAGCAGGGCGGGCATCAACGCGACGACGACCATGATCATCGTACGTTTCATGTCGTTGCAGTCGCGGATGTGGGCCCCGCGGCGTGTCGTGGTATTCGGTACGAAGAGGAACGTTTCGAACGCATCGAACGTCGACTCCAAAAAGCCCAATTTGCCGCCCTTGGCGAACGTGGGCTTGATTTTATCCACTATATTACGAATCGAACTCATAGCGCTTAAGCCTCCTTGATCATTAAGTTAATACCGTCGCGGATGATCTGCTGGATGTCGATTTTCGACGGATCGACGAATTCGCACAAGGCGAAATCCTCCTCGACGACCTCGTAGATGCCGAGATTCTCCATCTTTTCGATATCGCCGGCCAGGCAGGCCTTCAACAGATACATCGGATAGATGTCCATCGGCAGATAACGTTCGTAGAGCCCCGTTACGACGAACGGACGTTCCCCGCCATTCAGATTGGTGTCCAGCCGATAGGCCTTTTTGGGGCAGAGCCACGAGAAATAGGCCCGCGACACCGAAAATTTGTTGAAACGGGGCATCGCCCAGCCCAGCAGTTCGTATTTGTCGCCTTCGGGGATGACCGTTACCTGATTGGCGTAATAGCCGAGGAATCCGTCCATCGCGGTTTTGGTTCCCGTAAGCACGTTGCCCGAAATGATGCGCACCGAATCGCCCGCATTTTGCGGTTTGAGGTTGCCTGCGAGGAACGAATCGACGCGGGCGCCCGCAATCACGCGATAATACTGCGGTTTCGCGACCTCGGAGCCATCTACGGCGATGATTCGGGTCATATCGACGCGACCGGTAAGCACCAATCGTCCGATGATGGCCAGATCCTGGATGTTCACCGTCCACACGACCTCGCCCTTGTTGACGGGATCAATGTGATGGATCTGCACCCCGACGTTGCCAGCGGGATGTTTGCCGGCGAAAGTGTGCAGCTCGACGCCCTTGAGCTGAGGCATGTTGCCCTCGGCACCGGCACGCATCGAAAGGTGCACCTTGCCACCGGACAATTTTCTCAACACCTCGATACCGGCTTGCAGATTGGCCTGTTCATCGCACAGCACGTAGTTGTAATCGGGAGCCAACGGGGCCGAATCGAACGCCGAGACAAAGATGGCTTTCGGCGTGTCGGCCGGATCGGCGATGATGCCGTAGGGGCGCTGCACGAGCATCGGCCACAAACCGGCATGAAGCAACAGCTCGATCAATTCGTCGCGCGAAGCCTTCGCCGGATCGAGCCGGGCGAACTCCTCGTAACGCTGATGAGCATCGGGCGCGACGGTAACGGAAAGCACCTTGCGCTTCTCGCCGCGGTTGACGGCGGCCACCGTACCGCTGACCGGCGAGGTGAAAAGCACGCGCTCGTTGTACTTGTTGAAGAACAACGGCGTACCGGCTTTCACCGGATCGCCCGCCTTAACCAGCAGTTTGGGAGTTACGCCCTCGAAATCGAGCGGCGAAAGCGCATACTCCGCAGCCATCGGCGCATCTGCCGTCGCTGCGCAGGGTTTGCCCTCCAAATTGATGTCGAGACCCTTGCGTAAAGTAATGATTTTCGACATGGTATTATTAATTTGCGTAGTAGTGTTCTATATTCTATCTTTTTCTATACTTTGGCACTGGAATTTATCCCCCCCTGTCTGGGTTGTTAGCGTACTAACACTATAATAGCGTGCGAAAGTACGCATTTTTTTCGAGAAAAACAGCGGATCGGAACATTATTTATAAATTTACTTAAAAAATTCTGTTTATCTTTGGCTTCGCCGAAGATACTCCGTCCCGGCATAATCAAGCTGTCGCTTGCTTCTGCGCTCCTTTTTTTTCGTATCTTTGGCTGCGCCGAAGATACTCCGTCCCGGCATAATCAAGCTGTCGTTTGCTTCTGCGCTCGACTTTGCGTATCTTTGCCAAAAGATGGAACTTGCCCCGACATACGTGAACATCCACACCCATCGGCCCGCGGGCCGCGGCATCGAACTCCGCACCGTCGGTATCCATCCGTGGGATGCCGGCCGGATACCGGTCGCCTCGCTGCTGCCGCTCGATGAAACGGCGCAGGCCATCGGCGAGACCGGGCTCGATTTCGCACGGCCCGTGCCGAAGGAGGTCCAATACGCCGCTTTCCGCGCGCAATTAGAGCTGGCCCGGCAATACGGACTGCCCGTTGTCCTGCATTGCGTGCGGGCATTCGACGAGGTGATGCGCGAGCTCAAAACCCGTCCGCCGCGAGCTGCCATCTTCCACGGATTCATCGGCTCGCCCGAACAGGCACGGCAGGCCATCGCCGCAGGACATTACCTTTCGTTCGGCGAGCGGACATTCCGTTCGCCGAAAACCGTCGAGGCGATGCGCGCCACTCCGCTTTCGCGCCTTTTTTTCGAGACCGACGAGAGCGAGACGCCCATCGAAAAGCTATACGAACGTGCATCGCAACTGCTCGATCAGCAGGAAGAGCTGTTAATAAGAGGTACGTTGGAGAATTATAAAAAACTATTCGAACCGAGATGATACCCGCGTGGATGGAACGTACTTCGCTGCTGTTGGGCGACGAAAAACTCGAACGTTTGCGGCGGGCGCACGTGTTGGTCGTCGGATTGGGCGGCGTGGGCGCCTATGCCGCCGAGATGCTCGTGCGGGCGGGTATCGGACGCATGACCATCGCCGATGCCGATGTCGTTTCGCCGTCGAACATCAACCGGCAGTTAGTGGCCCTGCACTCGACCATAGGCCGTCCGAAAGCCGAGGTGCTGGCCGAACGGCTGCGGGACATCGCTCCCGAACTGGAGCTGACGGTCGTCGCCAAATACATCCGCGACGAAGAAACCTATACATTGCTCGACGCTACTCCCTATGATTATGTAATCGACGCCATCGACACGCTGTCGCCGAAACTCGCCTTGATTGCGGGCGCGCTGGAGCGACAGATGAAGGTCGTCAGTTCGATGGGGGCCGGCGCGAAGACCGACCCGACACAGATGGAAATCGCCGACATCTCGAAGACCCACCATTGTCCGCTGGCCCACATGCTGCGCAAACGGCTGCACAAAATCGGCATCCGCACGGGGTTCCGGGCGGTCTTTTCGCCGGAACCGATCCGCGAAGGGGCGATGATCGTCTGCGAAGAGGAGAACAAAAAATCGAATGTCGGAACGATCTCCTATCTGCCGGCCCTTTTCGGCATCGGCTGTGCGTCGGTCGTCATCCGCGACCTGATCGGAGAAATGAAATGAACGAAAATCGCGAAACCATGCAACCGAACATCGTCTTTTTGGATCAATACAGCCTCGGAGGGGCCGATCTGGCCGCCATCCGAGCATTAGGTGCGTACACGGGCTACGAAACCACGACACGCGAGGAGCTGCTCGACCGCTGCCGCGAAGCCGACATCGCAATCACCAACAAAGTGCCGTTCGACCGCGCGACGATGCAGGCGCTGCCGCGACTGCGCATGA
The DNA here is from genome assembly GCA_947629705.1 of uncultured Alistipes sp. Classification (GTDB taxonomy): domain Bacteria; phylum Bacteroidota; class Bacteroidia; order Bacteroidales; family Rikenellaceae; genus Alistipes. The sequence goes on from CANREN010000006.1 coordinate 66,621, forward strand.
TCTGCGTCGCCGGAACGGGCATGAACCACATCGACCTCGAAGCCGCCGCCGAATTGGGCATCACGGTAAAGAACGCCGTGGGTTACTCGACCCACGCGGTGGCCGAAACCACCATCGGAGCGGCCATCGCGTTGATGCGGCAAATCGGCTATTACGACCGTTACGTCAAAACCGAATATGCGGGAGCGGCCCGGCAATTCCACTTCGGCCGCACGACCTATCGACTCTACGGCAAGACGTGGGGCATCATCGGATTGGGGAACATAGGCCACGCCGTTGCGCGGGTCGCCGAAGCGCTCGGCTGCCGCGTGGTCTACACGTCGGTCTCGGGTGTCGCACGCGAGGAGCCCTACCCCGCCCTGCCGATCGGGGAACTGCTCGGACAGTCGGATATCGTGTCGATCCACACCCCGCTGACGACCCGAACCCGCGGATTGATCGGGGCCGCCGAACTGGCACGGATGAAGCCGTCGGCCATTTTAATCAATGTCGCCCGCGGCGGCATCGTCGACGAAAAGGCCTTGGCCGAGGCATTGGATGCAGGAGGGCTTGCCGGAGCGGGCCTCGACGTTTTCGAGCATGAGCCGATGGAGGTCGGAAATCCGTTGCTCGCCGTCCGCGAACCCGATCGGCTGCTGCTTTCGCCGCACAATGCGTGGTCGCCCGTCGAAGCCATCGACGTGCTGATCGACTGCATCTTACGCAATATCCGCGAATACCTCGAACGCCACTAACCCCGACCGCAACCGCAACGACAAGAATCGCCCCTGCCAAGGAACTTCTCCAACAGCAGGGGGATACCTTGTATCTATAACATTCTGCACCGAATCGAGTCGGCGGATGCGTTTGCATCGCTGCCGGTCGCGTTGCTCGCGGCAAAGCCGCGTTTGCAGGCTTGACCCACCCCCGCCTTGGCGGGGGCTTCGGTCGGAACCCGCAAGGTCTTACGGTTTCGGTTTGCCGCCGGTGCAAATTCGCAGGCAATCGCCTATTTCATTCTTCGAACTCCACGAGCGGCTTGCCGGTCATCTCGGACGGCTGTTCGAGGCCCATCAACTTCAAGACCGTCGGAGCGACATCGGCCAAAATGCCGTCGTGCACGGCCTTGACGCGGTCGGAAACCACCACGATGGGCACCGGATTGAGCGAATGCGCCGTGTTGGGCGTACCGTCGGGATTGACCGCGTTGTCGGCATTGCCGTGATCGGCGATCTGCACCACCTCGTAGCCGTTGCGTTTGGCCGCCTCGACCACCTTTTCGACGCACTTGTCGACCGCCTTGACCGCAGCGACGATGGCATCGTAAACGCCCGTATGCCCCACCATATCGCCGTTGGCGAAGTTCAGACAGATGAAATCGAATTTCTGTTCATCGAGCGCCGCAACCAGCTTGTCGGCCACCTCGGGCGCCGACATTTCGGGCTGCAAGTCATAGGTCGCCACCTTCGGCGAAGCGACCAAAATCCGCTCCTCGTTGGCGAATTTCTCTTCGCGGCCGCCGTTCAAGAAGAACGTAACATGGGCATATTTCTCCGTCTCGGCGATGCGCAACTGACGCAAACCCTGCTTCGAAACCCATTCGCCGATCGTATCGGGCACGTTCTCCTTGTCGAACAGGATATGCAGCCCCGTGAACTTCGCATCGTAGGGCGTCATGCAGCAATAGTAAAGCGGCAAGGTGTGCATGCCTTGTTCGGGCATATCCTCCTGCGTCAGCACGACGGTCAGCTCCTTAGCGCGGTCGTTCCGGTAATTGAAGAAAATCACGAGGTCATTCGGCCGAATCAGACCGACCGGCTGACCGGCGCCGTCGACGCGGACGATCGGTTTGATGAACTCGTCCGTAACGTCGGCATCGTAGGATTTCTGCACCGCTGCGACCATATCCGCCGCCTGCTCGCCGACGCCTTCGACCAACGCATCGTAGGCGATTTTGATTCGCTCCCAGCGTTTGTCGCGATCCATCGCATAATAACGTCCGACGACCGTGGCGATCATCCCCTTCTTCCCACCGTCAAGGTGCTCCTCAAGCTGATTAATAAATCCTTTGCCGCTGTGCGGGTCGGTATCGCGACCGTCCATGAAGCAATGCACGTAGGTATGCTCGATCCGGTATTCGGCCGCGATGTCGCACAATGTCAACAGATGTTCGAGCGACGAATGGACGCCGCCGTCGGAGACCAACCCCATGAAGTGGACGTTCGCCCCCTTCTGCTTGGCATATTCGAACGCCTTGACGATTTCGGGGTTCTTCAAAATCGAACAATCGCGGCAAGCCCGATTGATCTTCACCAAATCCTGATAAACGACCCGACCGGCCCCGATATTCAAGTGTCCGACCTCCGAATTGCCCATCTGGCCGTCGGGCAGACCGACGTTTTCGCCATCGGTGCGCAATTCGGCATGGGGATAACGGGCCGTCATCTCCGAAATATAGGCGGGATGGACGGTCGAAATGACATCCGCCTTGTCGTGATGGCCATTGCCCCATCCGTCGAGAATCATCAAAAGAACTTTTCGGTTATTCATATCGCTGTTTTTTACAATTTCGTTTTTCCGTTCATTCGTTCGCAGCCCGCCGAACCGCGCGTGCCGCAAAATTGGCGTTTGCAATCAGGCGAGCTGGTTTTCAATCAACTCCACGGCCTTGTCGATCGCAGCCTGCAACCCCTCGACATGCCTGCCGCCGGCCGTCGCGAAAAAGTTCTGACCGCCGCCGCCGCCCTGAATCAACCTGGCCGCCTCGCGCACCACGGCACCGGCATTCACGCCGCGCGCCGTGATCTCCTCGCCCAGCATCACCGTCAACGAGGGCTTCCCGCCATTTTCGGAACCGACGATAAAAACCATCCGGGGCGAACGCGCCCGCAGCGTATAGGCCAAATCCTTGATGAACTCGGGCAAGCGGCGCGACTGCGCAGCGTACAACTGCATCCCGTTGCGCTCGGGAACCGAAGCGAGAATTTTCTCGGCCAGCTGCTGCACCTGCTCGCGGCGCAGCTCCTCCACCTCTTTCGAGAGGGTTTCGTTGCTCTCGAAGAGTTTTTTCACGGCCTGCAGCACCTGCGGATTGTTGAGATAGGCCGCCACACGGTGCATCGCATCCTCGGAGGCATAAACGACCTCCTCGGCCCCTTTGCCCGTAACGGCCTCGATGCGGCGGACACCGGCCGAAACGGCGCTTTCGGTGAGAATCTTGAAGAATCCGATGTTCCCCGTGGCACTGGTATGCGTGCCGCCGCACAACTCGACCGACGTGCCGAAACGCACCATGCGCACACGGTCGCCGTACTTCTCGCCGAACAGCATCATCGCCCCGCAGGCGGCGGCCTCCTCTTTGGTGGCGTTGCGATTCTCCTCCAACGGATAATTGGCCCGGATGGCGGCATTCACCAACCGTTCGACCTCGCGCAACTGTTCGGGCGTTACTTTCTGGAAATGCGAAAAGTCGAAACGCAGCACCTCGGGCGTTACCATCGAACCCTTCTGCTCGACGTGCTTGCCGAGCACCTTGCGCAAGGCTTCGTGCATCAAATGGGTCGCCGAGTGGTTGTTGGCGGCCGCCTGGCGTTTTTCGGCATCGACGACGGCCGTAAACCGTGCTTCGATCCGCTCGGGAAGCGTCTCGACAATGTGGATGATCAGACCGTTCTCCTTCTCGGTCGCTACGACCGGAATCCGTTCGTCTTCCTGTTCGATGAATCCGATGTCGCCGATCTGACCGCCCGAATTGCCGTAGAACGGCGTCCGGTCGAAAACCAACTGATAAGAGGTCTTGCCCTTGGTCGTAACGCGGCGATAGCGTGCGATGCGCACCTCCTCGGTCAGCGTATCGTACCCCGTGAACACGCTCTCGGCGAGGGGGAACAACTCCACCCAGTCGTCGGTATCGACGGCCGCCGCATTGCGCGAACGCTGTTTCTGCGCCTGCAACTCTTTCTCGAAAGCCGCCAGATCGACGCCGACGCCCTGTTCGCGGGCGACCAGCTCCGTCAGGTCGATCGGAAATCCGAACGTATCGTACAATTCGAACGCCCTGGCGCCCGGAATCTCCTTCCGGCCGGCCCGTTTCGTCTCCGCGATAACGCCGTCCAACAGACTGACACCCGTGGCCAGCGTCCGCAGGAAAGCGGTCTCTTCCTCCTCGATGACCTTTTCGATCAGCCCCTGCTGGGCTTTCAGCTCGGGGAACTGGCCGCCCATCTGATCGACCAATCCGGCGACGAGCTTGCAAAGCGTCGGTTCGGTGAAGCCGAGATAGGTGTACCCGTAACGCACGGCCCGACGCAGGATGCGGCGAATCACATAACCCGCCTTGACATTCGACGGCAGCTGTCCGTCGGCGATCGAAAACGAGATGGCCCGCAAGTGGTCGGCAATGACGCGCATGGCGACATCGTCTTGGGGATCATCGCCGTACTTTTTGCCCGCCATCGCGGCGATCCGGCCGATGGTAGGCTGGAAGACATCGGTATCGTAGTTCGACTTCTTGCCCTGCAAAATCATGCAGAGGCGTTCGAAACCCATGCCCGTATCGACGTTCCGCGCAGGCAGCTCCTCCAACGAGCCGTTGGCCTTGCGATTGAACTGCATGAAGACGAGGTTCCAGATTTCGATCACCTGCGGATGGCCCGTATTGACCATTTCGCGGCCCGGTGCGGCAGCGATTTCGGCTTCGTCGCGCAGATCGAAGTGGATTTCCGAACAGGGGCCGCAAGGGCCCGTCTCGCCCATCTCCCAGAAGTTGTCGTGGCGGTTGCCGCGGATGATGTGATCCTCGGGCAGGAAGCGGCGCCAGTAGTCGTAGGCCTCCCGGTCGAACGGCACGCCGTCTTCGGCGCTGCCTTCGAAGACCGTGGCATACATCCGCTCGGCCGGCAGCCGATAGACGTCGTGCAACAGCTCCCACGCCCACTCGATCGCCTCCTTCTTGAAATAATCGCCGTACGACCAGTTGCCCAGCATCTCGAACATCGTATGGTGGTAAGTGTCGTGGCCGACCTCTTCCAGATCGTTGTGTTTGCCCGACACGCGCAGGCACTTCTGCGTGTCCGCCGCCCGCGGATATTTGCGCGGGGCGTTGCCCAGAAAAATATCCTTGAACTGGTTCATGCCCGCATTGGTGAACATCAGCGTAGGGTCGCCCTTGACAACCATCGGCGCCGACGGCACGATGCGATGTCCCTTGCTCTCGAAAAAGTCGAGAAAGACCTGTCGAATTTTATTCGATTCCATCATATACTGTTTTATCCGATTTTACCGTTTATCGTTCGGGTTGCAAAATTATACAAATTACGCTAAATTTGCACGAATCAAAGCAGTTTTTTAGGTCATGAAACGATTTGTCCGGAGACCCGACGTCGAGACATTCGCCAGCGAGGCCGAAGCGCTTACGCACAAGGCGGTAGACGCTCCGTTCCGGCTGCGCACCTACCGGCTGCTGCGGAAAATTCTGCTCGGATTCATCCTCGTTTCGGTCGTCAACGCCGTATTTTCCTACTTTTTCTATACGCCGAAAATCTACCGCATCAACCGCGACAACCGCGAGTTGATCATCCGCTACCGTATCCTGCAAGACCGCATCCGCACGGCCCAGCGCAGCATCGACGACATCCGCACGCGGGACAACAACGTCTACCGCTCGCTCTTCGGAACCGACACGCTCCTCATCGAGGGCGTTTGGCAGCCCTATCCCGACACGAAATACGCCCGCATGGCCGACGACGACTTCGCTCCGTTGATGATCGGCACGTGGCAGCAGCTCGACGCGCTGGCCCGCGAAGTCTATCTCGAATCGGTCTCGATGGACGAACTGCAATCGTTGGCCCGCAACAAGGAACAGCTCTCCACGGCGATCCCCGCCATCTGGCCCATCAGCCGCAAGGCGCTGCACGGCAATCATATCGGCGCTTTCAGCATGCGGCGGTTCCATCCGGTATTGGGCTACGTCCGGCCGCACCGGGGCATCGACCTCGGATGCGACCGCGGAACACCGGTCTTCGCGACGGGCGACGCGACGGTCGAGATCGCCGACGAACACGGCTACAACGGCGGCTACGGCCACATGGTGCTGCTCGACCACGAATTCGGCTACAAGACCCGCTACGCCCACCTTTCGCGCGTGCATGTCAAGAAAGGGCAGAAGGTCGCACGCGGCCAGCTGATCGCCGAAACGGGCAATACGGGCATCTCGCAGGGGCCTCATCTTCATTACGAAGTCATCCGTAAGGGCGTGCCCGTCAATCCGATCAACTATTTCAACCGCGACATGACCCCCGAAGAGTACGACCACCTGATGGAGCACCTGCGCGAAACCAAATACGAATGACATGACGACCCGTGAAAAGACCCTCGAACGGCTGCGCCGCCGCAAACGCCGCAAGCAGAAAATCATCCGTGCGATCGTGCATCTTTTCGTATGGATCGGTGCGGCGGTACTCTATTATATCGGCTTTTCGATCTTTTTCGACACGCCCTACGAGTATGCCATGAAACATTCGACCGACGGGCTGCAGCGCGAATACGACCGGCTCACGGCCCGCTACGATTCGCTGATGCACGTCGTCGACAACGTAAAGGCGCGCGACCGCCACGTCTTCCGGACGCTCTTCGAGTCGGAGCCCTACGACTTCGACTCCGAATTCGAAACCAAACAGGCGGTAACCTACGAAAATATCGTCAACCGTTCGTCGCGGAAACTCCGCAAAGAGCTGGAAGCCGGCACCTTGTCTTTGGGAAAACAGCTTGCCCGCCTGAACGGCAGCTATAAGCTGCTGCAAAGCCGCATCGATTCGGCCGGACGCAACTGCGACCGGATCCCCTCGATCCAGCCCGTCATCAACAAACGGCTCACGCTGCTGACCGCCTCGTACGGTATGCGCTACCATCCGTTCTACAAGACACTGCAATCGCACCAAGGCGTGGACTACACCGTTCCCGAGGGGTCGAGCGTGTTCGCCACGGCCGACGGCGTCGTGCGCGATGCGACGATGCGCAACTCGACCTCGGGCATGACCCTCACCATCGACCACGGAAACGGCTACGAAACCTCGTATCACCATTTGAGCAAATTCAACGTGCGCAAAGGACAGACCGTCCATCGGGGCGACATCATCGCCTTGTCGGGCGATACGGGTCTGTCGCTGGCCCCGCATCTGCACTACGAGGTGCGTTACAACGGCATCCGGGTCGACCCGATCCATTACTTCTTCATGGAGCTCTCCCCGACCGAATACCAACGCATGATGCGCATCGCCCAAACCGGCATGCAATCGTTCGATTAAAACACGGCCGATATGGACAACGAATGGATTCGTAATTTTGGTTTTTCACATGAAGAGGTCTTTCGGAACGAACAGACACAACAGGTGATCCGGCACATCCGCGCCACATGGGGCGACGAACCCGAATTCCTCTGGGAAAAGTTTCCGGAAAACGCTGTTTTCCGACGGCAGGACAACGCCAAATGGTATGCGGCGCTACTGACGGTACAGGCGGACAAGCTGGGCTTCCCGACAGCGGAACGAATGGAAATCCTCGACATTCGGGCCGATGCGGAAACTATGGCGCAGTCGCTCGACTTCGAGCGTTATTTCCCCGGCTACCACATGAACAAACGCAACTGGCTCACCGTGCGGCTGGACGGTGTCTTACCTTTCGCGGAAATCGTTCCGCTGATTGCCCGCAGCTACGAGCTGGCGGCCAAAAAATAGGATTCCATGCAGATCCGACTGATCCTGCTCGATTTCGACGGAACCCTGGCAGACACTCGACGGGCCAATGCGGCGGCTTACGCCGCGACGCTCCGCGAGGCGGGTTATACGCTCACCGAAGCGGAGTATGAAGCCCGCTATTTCGGTATGCGGTGCGAGGAGTTTCTCACCCGTTTCGGCATTGACGATCCGGTCGAACGGGAACGCCTGCGGAGACGCAAAATCGAACTTTACCCCTCGTTTTTCGATACCGTCCGGCTGAATGAACCGCTGTGGAACTTCTGCCGGCAATTCCGGCAACAGGGCGGACGGGTGTGGATCGTATCGACGGGCAGCCGCGCCAACATTGAAAACGCGATGCGCTTTTTGGGCATCGGCGGGCCGGAAAACGAAAAGCCGAGCGACGATGAAGGGGCGCAAAACGAAAAGCCGAGCGACGATGAAGGGCCGGAAAACGAAGGGATGAGAACCACCGCCTCGGAAAGCGACGCGCCGAAAGGCCGGGTCGACGGGATTCTCGCAGGCACGGATATCGCCGCAAGCAAACCGGCGCCGGACTGCTTTTTAGAAGCCATGCGTCGGGAGGGCTGCACGCCGTCCGAGACGCTGATCTTCGAAGATTCGGCTATCGGTCTCGAAGCCGCCCGCCGAAGCGGCGCCGCCTATTTTCAAGTTAAAAAGGGCGCTATCCGCTAACGGATAACGCCCTGCATCGGCGCCTGCGCACAACTTATTCCTGCTTCGGTTTTTCCGCCGTCAGTTTCGCGATCTGCGTTTCGGCTTCAGCAGCCAGTTTTTCAGCCTGTTTCTCCGCCTCGGCAACCAATTTGTCGCCCGCTTTCTGCGCGGCGATTTCAGCCAATGCTCCCTTGGGCGCAGCGGCATCGATCAGCTTCTGACGTTGCGCCTGCGCCGCCTCGATCAACTTCTCACCGGCTTTCTCCGCTTCGTCCCGCAAGCGGTCGGCCTGCTTCTGCACCTCTTCAGAGAGCGAGGCGCTGCCGGTCAATTTCCGGACTTGCTGATCCACGACATTCTTCACCGCCTCCTGGGCCGCCTCCTTGACGCCGAGCGTGATTTTCGGCGAGGAGAACGTACCGCCGATATTGACATTCACGGACTGGAGCACGCCGCCCGTCGTTCCCGACGGCAGGTTGACTTTGGCAACGTAATCAATCGTCTGATCGAGTCCCGTCGAACCCGACAGATTCATCTTGATATTACCCATCTTCAGATCGAACGGCTGCGTGGTGATCCGCCCGTCGCGAACGGTGAAGCGGATGGTTACGTCTTTCGCCTCGATCTTCTTCAGCGCATCGTTGTTCAACGCCTTGGCCAGCGCATCGAATGCCCCGATATTCTGCACGTGAATGTTGGCCGAACGGATTTCGCCCGTAGCATCGAGCGACTGCAAATCGGGCGACATCGTCGAATCGAGCGCCGTCGACAGATTGAGCGACATCGAATAGTCGCCGCCGGTCTTTGAAAATATCGGCACCAGCTTCTGGATCGTCTCCAACTCCTCGAAAGTCTTCGAGAACGAAGCGCCGGCCACGTCGGCCGAAAGTTTCACTTGCGGACGCTGCGGGTCGACCGCCGTCGAATAGCTTCCCGATGCCATCACCCGACCGTCGAACAGTTGCATTTTCAGCCCGTCGAGCGACAGCACGCCGTTAGCAACCCCCATCTTGCCGGTCAACTCCGTGATCGTCATCTTCTGGAAAAGAATCTTGTGCAACTCGGTCGACAGCGAGAGATTCAGATTGCGCGGCACCTCGATGACCTGCGCATCGGACGGAGCGGCCGGTTCGGCAGCCTTCTCCGAAGCCTCCTCCTCCGTCGTCTCCGACTGCGGGAGCGCCGCCATGATTTCATTCAAATCGAGCAAATCCGATTTGACATACAAACGGCCCGAAAGCTGCGCATCGCGCAACAGATAACCGAGATACCCCGTCAGCTGTCCATTGGCCGAAAGATCGCTCCGACCGACGGTCATTCCGAAATCCCCGAGCGTCATCGACTCCGGCGTAATCGTGGCTGCCGCGCGACGGATTTGCACGTCGGGCAGGCCTGCGAGTTTCAACGCTAACTGCTCAATGACGAACGTGCCCGAAGCACCCAGTTTCTCGTATTGTTTTTTGTCGATGGCGGACATGCGGCCCGACACCTTAATGTCAGCCGTAACGAGCCCGTTCAACGCAACGTTTTCGTCCAACGGATAAACTTCTTTCACGGCCCCCAGATCGACCCGACCGTTCGCCGAAGCACGGAACGAGGGATCGGAAAGGAGATTCGTCGCATAAAGCGTTGCCGAGAGGGCGTTTCCGGCCATCCGCAACCCGAATTTCGAAAGATCGACCTCCGTTTTATCCATATCGCCGCCCGGGTTAGCCACCCGCGCCGCGATGTTGATGTCGGTTACCGCCTTGGGCAACGAAGCATACTGGAAATGACCGTTTTCGACACCGGCTTTCAATTCGAAGGCCGGCACGTTCCGACCCGAAAGTTCGCCGCGGGCCCACAACGCCATCGACAAAGCCCCGCCGGCCGTCAGATTGCGGAAATCGCGCGTATAGAAAGCCGGAATCAACGAAAGCACATCCTTGAACTGCACCCGATCGCAGCTGGCGGTCAAATCCATCTTCACGGCGTTTTCGGCCAGTTCGACCCAGCCGTCGAGCCCCAATTCGATGGCATTCAGCCGAAATTTGTTATCGGAGAACGTAAACCGGTTGTTGGCCAAGTCTGCTTCGATCGCCGCATCGAGTTCGGCATCGGCGCCGTTCAACAACGGAATGCCGCCCGACACGAAATGCAGGGCCTTGGCCGCAAGATGCAGATCGAGGTCGGTGCGGTCGGCCGACAAATCGCCCCGCAGGCGCAAGGACAAGGGTTCCGTCGAAAAGCGCATCTGCGTGGAATCGTCCTCGTAACGGATCGCCGCGTCGGTGATCCGGAAATCGCGCAAAGAGAGGCGGAAAGCCGACGGTTCCGAGGTTTCGGGCCTCTCCTCCGGCTGTTCGTCCGACGGTTTCATGACGTTCCAGTTGACGGTGCCGTCCGCCAGTTTACGGGCATGAAACTCCGGACGGGCCAGGATGATCTTCGAGACCTCGAACCCGCTGTCGCGGAAAAGCGAGAGCAGATCGACCACCACCGAAATCCGCCGGGCGGCGACGATCGTATCGCCCTCGAAACAGCCGCGTCCGACGAGGGTCAGCCCCTTCAAATCGACCGAAGCATGAGGGAAATGGCGCAACAGGCTGATGTCCAACCGTTCGAAATCGAGCTGCGCAGTGAGCATCCCGTTCGCTTCGTGTTTCACGATGCGGGCGATCTTTCCACGGAAAAGCGTCGGCGCGATCAGCAATACCGCCAACACGACAACCACCGTGATGGTTGCGATTTTCACAAATTTTTTCATCTGTACACGTACTGTTCGGACGGGAACCGGAGCCCCGACGATCACCGGCCTCATGCGGCGGGAAGCGGAGTGCGGACTTCCACCCGAAATCCGATACAAAGGTACGATATTTTGTTCGAAGCCGTCGCATCTTCTGTAAAAAAGATTACTTTTGTTTTCGAAAAACCGACGGAACAAAGCGATTTTACGATGCTCCTGCTTCGACAACGCTTACCGGCCCTCATCGGCCCCGGCTGCCGCCGGTTCAAGGCGAGCCTGCCGCCCGGTGCGGAGGGGAGGGGCTCGGGCGATCGAATCGCGCCGAACCGCCGATTCCGTCCGGCAGCAGCTTCGGGCGATGAAACGCCGGAGCCGCAACAAACAGTTGCAATCGGTGAAATAATTCGTATCTTTGGCTTCGCCGAAAATAGTGCGTTTCGGCAAAAAACATTCGAACGGCTTTATGCACACACTGGTAATCATTCCGACCTACAACGAGCGGGAAAACATCGTCGCCATGATCGACAAGGTGCTCTCGACAGACGCATCGTTCGATCTGCTCATCATCGACGACGGATCGCCCGACGGCACGGCCGACCTCGTCCGCGAACGGCAGAAAACGGCCCCCGAGAGGCTTCATCTGCTGGAACGCGCCGGCAAACAGGGGCTCGGCACGGCCTATCTGACGGGGTTCCGCTGGGGGCTCGAACACGGCTACGACTCCCTCTGCGAAATGGACTGCGACTTCTCGCACGACCCGGACGATCTGCCGCGGCTGCACGAGGCCATCGCCGAGGGCTGCGACGTGGCGATCGGTTCGCGCTACGTCCAGGGCGTGAATGTGGTCAACTGGCCCATGTCGCGGCTGCTGCTCTCCTACTTCGCCTCGAAATACGTGCGGATCATCACCGGAATGCCCCTGCACGATGCGACGGCCGGATTCGTCTGCTACTCGCGGCGGGCATTGGAGACGATCGACCTGGATGCCGTCCGGATGAAGGGCTACGGGTTCCAGATCGAAATGAAATATTCGGCATGGCGTCTGGGATTGAAACTCCGCGAAGTGTCGATCATCTTCACCGAACGCCGCGAAGGCTGTTCGAAAATGACGGGCGGCATTTTCGGCGAAGCGTTTTTCGGCGTATTGGCCCTCCCTTTCCGCAAAATCCGCGCGCGCAGGAAAAACGACGATCCGAACAATTAATGCGCACTTCGCGACAACACGAGGACAACGATTCCGGAGGGTGGAACCTTCCGGAATTTCATTTTTTCACTTAATATACCTATCTTTGGACATTTTTATGGACGTTTTTATACTACTTCCGGCATGTTCAAGACCTATCTGCGACTGTTAAGTTTCGCCCACCCCATCAGCCGATACACCGTACCCTATTCCATCTATTCGCTGCTCTACGCGATTTTCAACGCACTCACGTTCGGGATGATCATCCCGATCCTCAATACGATGTTCGAAGAGGGCCTCGTCCCGCAGCCCGTCGAAACCCTGCCGCCGATGACAATGGACATGCAATACGTTTCGACGCTCTTCAACTACGTCTATTTCCGACTCTTCGAAACCTACGATCAACAACGGTACCTCATCATGCTGGCCGGTGTAACGATCTGCTTCAGCCTGTCGAGCAACCTGTTCCGCTATTTAGGCTCGTGGACGGCCGAAACCATGCGCACACGCACCCTCCAACGGATGCGCGACAAAATGTTTTCGCGCGTCGTGGAGATGCACGTGGGCTATTTCAGCGACCAGTGCAAGGGCGACATTATTTCGAAAATCACGTCGGACGTCAACGTCGTGCAGTTCTGCATCACCAACACGCTGCAGGTGGCTTTCCGCGAGCCGTCCCTGATCATCGGCTATTTAGTCATGATGTTTTCCATATCGTGGCAGCTTTCGATTTTTTCGATTCTGTTCCTGCCCGTCGTGGCGCTGCTCATCGGCAGCATCGTGAAACGCCTGCGCCATCCGGCCCGCACAAGCCAGAAACGTCTGGGCGAAATGGTCGCAACGCTCGAAGAATCGCTGTCGGGCATCAAGGTCATCAAAAGCTACAACGCCGCCCGATACATTAAGCAGAAATACTACGATATCAACGCCGATCTCTCCCGACTGACCCTTTCGATGGCCCGCCGGCAGCAGCTGGCTTCGCCGATGAGCGAATTTCTCGGCATCACGGCCGTGGGCGTCGTGCTGGTGTTCGGCGGCTCGCTCGTCATGAACGGTTCGCTCGACGCGAGCGCATTCCTCGCATTCATCGCCATATTCTCGCAGATCACCCGTCCGGTGCGTACCTTCATCGACCAGTTCGCGAATATCAATCAAGGCATCGCCGCCGGCGAGCGCATCTTCACGATCGTCGACGCGCAGAGCGAAATCCAGGACAAACCCGATGCGATCGAGCTGACCGGTCTGAAAGACAAAATCGAGTTCCGCGACGTCCACTTCTCCTACGACGGCTCGCGCGAGGTCATCGACGGCATCTCGTTCGAGATCAAACGCGGGCAGACCGTCGCATTGGTCGGGCCTTCGGGCGGCGGCAAATCGACGTTGAGCGAGCTGCTGCCCCGTTTCTACGATCCGACGGCCGGCGATATTCTCATCGACGGCATTTCGCTGCGCGACTACAAACAGGAAAGCCTGCGCGCCCACATGAGCGTCGTTTCGCAGGACACGGTGCTGTTCAACGACACCATCGCAGCGAATATCGCGATGGGCAAACCGGGCGCAACGTCCGAAGAGATTGCGGCAGCGGCCCGCATCGCCAACGCCGACACCTTCATCCACGAATGCCCTGACGGTTATGCGACCGGCATCGGCGACCACGGTTCGAAGCTCTCGGGCGGACAGCGCCAGCGGCTCTCCATCGCACGGGCCGTGCTGAAAAACCCCGAAATTCTGATTCTTGACGAAGCGACCTCGGCCCTCGATACGGAGAGCGAAAAACTCGTACAGGATGCACTCAACAAGCTGTTGGCGGGCAACCGCACGTCGGTGGTCATCGCCCACCGGCTGTCGACCATCTACAACGCCGACCGAATCATCGTCATCGACCACGGCAGGATCGCCGAACAGGGCACGCACGCCGAATTGCTGGCGAAAAACGGCATCTATGCGAAACTGATCGAAATGCAATCCTTCGACTGACGACACCCCATGACCGAACGCGAAAAAATGACCCGGGGCGAATGGTTCGACCCGAAAGACGAAGAGCTGGCCGCCGCCCGATTGCGGGCCACGCAACTGATGCACCGATTCAACATCGGACACGACGACCACGGCCCGGCCTACCGGCGGACGATGATCGAATTGTGTCCGGACTGCCGAGGATTCATCCGTGCGCCGTTCTATTGCGACTACGGATTCAATATCCATATCGGCCGCGGGGCGTTCGTCAATTTCGACTGCGTATTTTTGGATCTCGCGCCCATCCGCATCGGCGACCGCACGCTGCTGGGGCCGAAAGTGCAGCTGCTCACGGCCCATCATCCGTTCGACGCCGAAGAACGGGCCACCGGAAGAGAGGCCGGACGGCCGATCGTCATCGGAGCGGACTGCTGGTTGGGCGGAGGGGTCATCGTCTGCCCGGGCGTTACCATCGGAGACCGATCGGTCATCGGTGCGGGCGCAGTCGTTACGCGCGACATTCCGTCCGACACGGTCGCCGCAGGCAATCCGGCCCGTGTCATTCGGAAATTGCGATCCGCGAGCGACAGCGGCCGGATCTGAACATCCGCAGAAAAATGCGAATCTGTTTTTAAGGTATATAACCGCAAAAATACTTATCTTTGCATCGTTTCTTCCGCCAATAAAAAAGTTGCCGAACTATGAAATTCAACGAGTACAAAGGTCTCGATCTGGCCGGACTGGCCGCAGAGATTCTCCGGAAATGGGATGCGGACGACACATTCCGCAAAAGCATCTCCACCCGCGAAGGACACCCCACGTTCGTATTCTATGAAGGCCCCCCGTCGGCCAACGGGATGCCGGGCATCCACCATGTGTTGGCCCGCACCATCAAGGACACGTTCTGCCGCTACAAGACGCAGCGCGGATTCCTCGTACACCGCAAGGCGGGCTGGGACACCCACGGCCTGCCGGTGGAATTGGGCGTCGAAAAAAAGTTGGGCATCACCAAAGAGGACATCGGCAAAAAGATCACGATCGAAGCCTACAACCGCACCTGCCGCGAGGCGGTGATGGAGTTCACGGACAGCTGGGAAGAGCTGACCCGCAAGGTGGGATACTGGGTCAACATGGACGATCCCTACATAACCTACGACAACAAATACATCGAAACGCTGTGGTGGCTGCTGAAGCAGCTTTATGACAAAGGGCTGCTCTACAAAGGCTACACCATCCAGCCCTACTCGCCGGCGGCCGGCACAGGTCTCTCGACCCACGAGCTGAACCAGCCCGGGTGCTACCGCGATGTGAAAGATACGACCTGCACGGCCCAATTCCGCATCATCCGCAACGCCGAGAGCGAAAAGCTTTTCGACGGAGTGGAGGGAGCCCTCTATTTTTTAGCGTGGACGACCACGCCGTGGACTTTGCCGTCGAACACGGCATTAGCCGTGGGCCCGTCGATCGAATACGTCAAGATCAAATGCCGCAATCCCTATACGGACGCGGCTCAAACCGTCATCATGGCGCGCGAGCTCGTGCCGGCCTACTTCACCAAGAAAACGGAGGGCGCCTGGGAGCTGACGGGCGAAAGCTGGAAGGGTTCGGAACTGGCCGGCATCCGTTACGAGCAGCTGATCCCGTGGGTCAAGCCGATGGCGGAGTACGGCGACGCGTTCCGGGTCATCACGGGCGACTACGTTACGACTTCCGACGGTACGGGCATCGTCCACATCGCCCCGACGTTCGGTGCGGACGACGACCGCGTGGCGAAAGCGGCCGGTATCGCGCCGCTCTTTCTGGTCGACAAGGCGGGCAAGACGCAGCCGATGGTCGACCGGCAGGGCAAATTCTTCCTGCTCGACGAGCTCGACCCCGAGTTCGTCAAGCGGTGCGTCGATACCGAAAAATACGGGGAATATGCGGGCCGATACGTCAAGAATGCCTACGACGAACGTTTGACCGATGCCGATGCGACGCTCGACATCGACCTGTCGGTGATGCTCAAGGCAGCCGGCCTGGCCTTCAAAATCGAGAAGCACACCCACTCCTATCCCCACTGCTGGCGCACGGACAAACCGGTGCTCTACTATCCGCTGGATTCGTGGTTCATCCGCACGACGGCCCTTCGCGACCGGCTCATCGAGCTGAACAAGACCATCCGCTGGCGTCCGGAGTCGACCGGCTCGGGCCGGTTCGGCAAGTGGCTCGAAGGGTTGGTCGACTGGAATCTTTCGCGTTCGCGCTTCTGGGGCACCCCGCTGCCGATCTGGGCGACGGAAGACCGCAGCGAACTGAAGTGCATCGGTTCCATCGAGGAGCTGATCTCCGAAATCGAACGCTCGGTAGCGGCGGGATTCATGAAAGAGAATCCCTACAAAGACTTCTGCGTCGGCGACATGTCGGAAGCGAACTATTCGACCGATCGCATCGACCTGCACCGGCCCTACGTCGACCAGATCGTACTCGTCTCGTCGAAGGGCGAAGCGATGCACCGCGAACCCGATCTGATCGACGTCTGGTTCGATTCGGGAGCCATGCCCTATGCACAGATCCACTATCCGTTCGAAAACAAGGAGGCATTGGACAGCCGGAAGGTCTATCCCGCCGACTTCATCAACGAAGGGGTCGACCAAACCCGCGGCTGGTTCTTCACGCTGCACACCATCGCGACGATGCTGTTCGACAGCGTGGCATTCAAGAACGTGATTTCGACCGGTTTGGTACTCGACAAAAACGGCAACAAGATGTCGAAGCGATTGGGCAACGCCGTCGATCCGTTCAAGGTGCTGACGGACTACGGGCCCGACGCCACGCGCTGGTACATGCTCACCAACTCGCAGCCCTGGGACAATCTGAAATTCGACACCGACGGCGTGGACGAGGTGCGCCGCAAGTTCTTCGGGACGCTCTACAACACCTATTCGTTCTTCGCGCTCTACGCCAACGTCGACGGATTCACGGGCCGCGAAGCGGAGGTCCCGATGGAGCGGCGGCCGGAAATCGACCGCTGGATTCTCTCGCTGCTCAACACGTTGGTGAAAGAGGTCATCGACTCGCTCGAAAATTACGACCCGACCCCTGCCGCACGGGCCATCCAGGATTTCGTATGCGAAAACCTGTCGAACTGGTACGTCCGCCTCAACCGCAAACGCTTCTGGGGCGGCGGTCTCACGGAAGACAAGCTGGCCGCTTATCAGACGCTCTATACCTGTTTGGAAACGGTATCGCTGCTTGCAGCACCGTTCGCACCGTTCATCTGCGACCGCATTTTCACGGATTTGAATGCCGTGAGCGGACGCCGCACGGAGTGTTCGGTACACCTGGCCGACTACCCCGCAGCCGACGAAAGCCGGATCGACGCCCGTTTGGAGGAGCGTATGCAGCTGGCCCAGCAACTTTCGTCGATGGTGCTGGCGCTGCGCCGCAAGGTATCCATCAAGGTGCGCCAGCCGCTGACGAAGATCATCGTTCCGGTACTCGACGCCTCGATGGCCGAACGCCTCGCGGCCGTGCAGAATCTGATTCTGAACGAAGTGAACGTCAAACAATTGGAGCTGATCGAAGACACGACGGGAATCATCACCAAACACATCAAGCCCAACTTCAAGACGCTCGGCCCCCGCTGCGGCAAATACATGAAGCAGATCGCGGCGATGACGGCGGAGTTCACACAGGAACGCATCGCGCAGATCGAACAGTCGGAACAGACGGAACTCGAGATCGACGGCCAACGGATCCTCGTAACGCCGGGCGATTTCGAAATCACGTCGGAAGATATGCCCGGATGGCTCGTGGCGACGGAAGGCAAGCTGACCGTGGCGCTGGATATCACGGTAACGGACGAGCTCCGGGCCGAGGGCGTGGCACGCGAGTTGATAAACCGCATCCAAAACATCCGCAAAGAGGCGGCTTTCGCCGTAACGGACAAGATCGAAGTCGAAATCGAACAGAAACCGCTGGTCGCAGCGGCGCTGGCGCACTGCGCCGACTACATCGCGTCGCAAACGCTCGCCGTAACGGTGCAAGGCGCCGAAACGCCTGCGGGTGCGATCGTCGCGGATTCGGAGATCGACGACGAACCGATTCGGATCGGCGTTACGCGGGTATAATTCCGGATTGCACGAATTATATTTGGCGGTTTCGGAAATAATAGCTACTTTTACGTTTGAACCTAAAAACGGACAAACCTATGGCAGAGGAAAAGACCCGATACAGCGACGAAGAGCTCGAAGAGTTCAAACAACTCATATTGAAGAAGTTGGAATCCGCCCGTGCGGACTATGAGCTGCTGCGCGCCGCCATCACCCATACGGGAGACAACGACACTGAAGATACGTCGCCCACCTACAAAGTGCTCGAGGAAGGCGCTTCCACGCTCTCGAAAGAGGAGAACGGACGATTGGCGACACATCAGATGAAATTCATCCGCAATTTGGAGATGGCGCTCGTGCGGATCGAAAACAAGACCTACGGCATCTGCAAGACCACGGGCAAACTGATTCCGAAAGAGCGGCTGATGAAGGTTCCGCACGCCACCGAGTGCATCGAAGCCAAGGAACAGCGCAGATAAGGCGACGGCAAGCAGACAGGGGGGCAAGCAGAAGCAGGAAGGAAGCAGGCTGCAAGCGAGGCTGCAAAGACGATCCTGCCGTTCCCTAACCATCGGGAGAAGCCAATCGGCTTCTCCTTTTTTGCAAAAAAATGCGTTATCTTTGGAACTGTGTTTTCGCGTCTTTGCATAATCTGGGTATTGCTGTCGATGCTGCTGCCGATACCCGCCCGAACCTCCGGGCATCCGTTCATTGGCGGACAGGTAGATTCTGCAAAGCTCCATGCGAAACCATTCTACAAAGAAGCCGATACATTGGAAACCCGCGTTACCGAACGCAACCAACGGCTCTACGACAGCATCGCATCGAAAACCCACCGGACAGCAGTGTCCCGTATGCTCTACCGGCTGCTTTTCGTCGAGCCCCGATTGGATTCCGCCGCCACGGGCGGCATCTACGACGAAACCCGTCTGCTGGCCCCCTATGCGGGCAAAATCATCGGCGATATCCGGATCGAACAGGAACCGCCATTTTCGCCCGACGGCAGCTGGGTTGAACGAACCGCCAACAAACTCCACGCCCCGACCCGAGAACGCATCATCCGCCGCGATCTGCTTTTCAAACCGGGCCAACGCTTCGACCCCGAATTAGCCGTGCGCAGCCAACAGCTGCTGCTGTCGCGCTCCTACATCTCCGACACCGAAATTTCGATCCAGGTCGACCCGCACGACACGACGCGGATCGACATCACCCTGCACACGCGCGACAGCTGGACGATCAGCATCGACGCGGCCCTCTACTCCGAAAAACGGACGATGGTGGGTCTGACCGACGGCAACATCCTCGGAACAGGTACCCGCTTCAAGGTCGAGACCAACTTCCGGCGCAACGATTTCACCTACGGCGGCAATGTCGTGGGCTACGAAATACCCAACATTCTCGGTTCGTTCTTCAGCTTCGAGGTCGAGGGCGGGCGCAACTTCTACGAAGACATCCTGCGGATCGGCGTGCGCAAGGAGTTTCTGAAACCGACGGACTACGAGGTCGGCATAACCTTCAGCAACATGCGGACGAAAGCGTACTTCATCGAGCGCGATTCGTCGGAGTTGGTCAAGAACCTCAATCTCGATCTGTGGGCAGGCTGGTCGAAGCAGCTCCCGTCGCTCCGTTCGAGCCTCTTTCTGACCGGCCGCTACAATCACGGCCGGTTCAGCGAACGCCCCGAGGTCGCCGCCGACTACAATCCGGCCCTGCACGATCACGACGATCTGCTGACGGGCATCGGTCTCTATCGCGAACGCCTCTTCTCGACCAACATGGTCTACGGATTCGGTACCAAGGAGTATGTCGCGACCGGCTACAAGGCCGAGGTCGTGTCGGGCTACACGTGGGGCGAGTTCGACAATTCGCTCTATCTGGGCATCGGATTCCGAACGGGCGGATTCAAACCGTTCGGTTATCTGATGGGCGGATTCACGCTCGGCAGCCATATCGACGACAGCACCGGCGCCTGGAACCGCAGCGCGGTGGACGTCGACGTGCTGTGGTTTTCGAATCTGCTGAACTTCCGGCGCAACCGCATCCGTCAATTCCTTGCACTCAACTACACGCAGGGCTGGAACCGGAAACAGGGATACAACGAGCGCATCGGTTTCACGAATGAAAACGGGCTGCAAGCGCTCGACGAATATGCGATCGGCAACAATCGCCTGGTGCTGAACACGGAGACGGTCATGTTCACCCCGATCCAACCCTGGGGCTTCCGCTTCGCCTTCTTCGGATTCCTCGATGCGGGGACGTTGGGCTATTCGCCCAACCCCTTCAAAAATTCGGGATTCGCCACCTTCGGATTGGGGCTGCGCATCAAGAACGAACGGTTGATTTTCGGCACGTTCCAGATCCGGTTGGGCATGGCGGTCGGCAAGGGCGGAATAGTCGCCAGCGACTGGTTCAGCCTCTCGAACGCCAAACACTTCAACGAATACCGGTTCCGCCCGACACGGCCCGAGATCGTCGGATTCGAGTAAGGAAGGGGGCGACCGTCGGTCATAAAAAAGCCTCGCGGTCGATTCCACGAGGCTTTCGAACGGTTCGTCGGGCCGATCAGTGCTTGTCCGCCTTGTTCCGTTTCTTATCCTTGGTCGTAACGGTAAGCGTCGAAGCCACGCTGCCGTCGGCCTGTTTGTCCACGATGAACCGCGTATCGTTATCCCCGGTCGTAACGGAAACCGTCGAAGCCACACTGCCGTCGGCCTGTTTGTCCTTTTTGATGTCGACCGACCGGATACGACGCGCGTCCAATGCCTTCAAATCGGCCTCCGTAGCCTGTTTCCCGTCGATCACGATGAACCGCGTATCGTCCGTCGGCTCGGTACCGAAGCGGGAATTCAGCGACTGCTGCTTCCACTCGTCGCTTTGGAAATATCGCTCCAACTCCTCCGACTTCTGCTTCCATTCGTCGCTCTGGAAATAAGCGTCGATCGCCGCCGACATTTTCTCCAACTCCGCCGACTTTTTCTTCAACTCCGCCGAATTTTTCTTCAACTCCTCCCACTTCTGCTTCCATTCGTCGCTTTGGAAATATCGCTCCAACTCCTCCGACTTCTGCTTCCACTCGTCGCTCTGGAAATAGGCGTCGTTCGCCGCCGACATTTTCTCCAACTCCGCCGAATTTTTCTTCAACTCCTCCCACTGCTGCTTCCATTCGTCGCTCTGGAAATATCGCTCCAACTCCTCCCACTTCTGCTTCCACTCGTCGTTTGAAAAATCG
This sequence comes from uncultured Alistipes sp., assembly GCA_947629705.1. GTDB lineage: Bacteria > Bacteroidota > Bacteroidia > Bacteroidales > Rikenellaceae > Alistipes. The sequence continues at coordinate 88,198 of CANREN010000006.1, forward strand.
GCACTCATTTTTTTCTTCGCTTCAGCCAATTTCTCTTTCAAGTCCGGCGCATCCGTTTCATAGTGCACGGCAACGGTATCGTCCTTTATTTTCACACCGGCGGGCGCCGTGTTGTCCGGTCCGCCGCTCGTCTTGTCGACCCGAGTCGCTGCCTGTTTGTCGGATTTTTCGGCGAAAAGTTCCTCCGTTGCCGAATTTTGCTTACTTTTGTCCTCGAACACGGGAACATAAACGGTTTCGGCAAAGGCTCCGAGCGCCAATCCCGCGAGCGGCATGGCGAAGAGCGCCTTGGCCCCTGCCCACCGCGATGATCTTTTTTGCAACATCATGGTAATACGGTTTTTAAGTTTACTGTGATTGAAGCTGTTGGCGACTGAGTACCACCTCCCGCCAGCAGCCTTTTTTATCAACAACAACTGGTACTGCCGCGCATCGGCGCCGCTGTTCAGCACCGCTTCGTCGGCTTCGTACTCGTGGATGGCCCGCAGCTCGCGCCGCAGCAGCCACATTGCCGGATTGAACCATTGCAGGCACCCCGCCACGTCGGTCGCCAGCAAGTCCCACGAATGATGCAGCCGCAGGTGGGCCGTTTCGTGGGTGATGATCTCGCGTCCGCATCCAGCATAATCCGCCTCGGAGATCACAATGTAACGCCACCAGCTGAACGACGTCGTCTCCTGCGGCAAGCGGACGAGCACAAAGCCGTTTTCGAGTTTTTCGCGCCGGCCGCTGCGCACGAGGCGCATCACGCGCCCCACCGAGACGGCCGCAGCGGCGAGCATGGCCAGCGCACCGGCCAGATAGAGGCACCCGATGAGCGTCTCCCACGGAAACGGTTCGGCCTCCGGCACCGGCTCGGTCTCGACAAGCGCTATCGGAATATCCGGCAATTCGAATTCGGGCTGAACCGGATATTCGCGCGTAACGGTGATGACGCAAAAAGGCAGCGCAAACGAAAGCAGGATCGCGCCGAGCACCACCATGCGATTGAACCGGTGCAAAGTCTCGCGGCTGAGCAACAATTTGAAAAATAGGTAAAAGACGGCCAGGCAAGCCCCGACTTTCAAAGAATAAACCGCCAATCCGTACATTTTCGCTCCTC
>CANREN010000007.1 GCA_947629705.1 uncultured Alistipes sp.
CGCTACCAACACAACAGACCGTCATCGGGCTTCGGACGGACGGCTGCGCTACCAACACAACAGACCGTCATCGGGCTCGGACAAGCACCTGCGCCACCCAAAACATTTTTGCCTTGAGCTTTCGCATCACCATATTGGGTTCTTCGTCGGCCAAACCGACCGTCGACCGACATCCGTCGGCCCAAATCGTCAACGTACACGAACAGCACTATCTGGTCGATGCGGGCGAAGGCGTGCAACAGCAGCTCCTCCGCGCAGGCATCAACCCGTTGAAGATCCGCGAGGTCTTCATCTCGCACCTCCACGGCGACCACCTGTTCGGATTGTTTCCGCTGCTCTCGACGCTCGGGCTCTACGGCCGCAAGACGGTCCTGTGCATCCATGCGCCGGCCCCGTTCGGCGAGCTGCTCGATCTGCATCTGCGCTACTTCGACCGCGAGCTGCCCTATCCCGTCGAGTGGTGCGAGACCGACACCACGAAACATGCCCTGCTGATGGAAAACCGCACGCTCGAGGTGTGGAGCGTTCCGCTGCGCCACCGCGTGCCGTGCGCCGGGTTCCTCTTCCGCGAAAAGCGCCCGCCGCTCAACGTCGAGAAGTTCAAAATCGAACGATACGGCCTCACGATCGCCCAGATCACGGCAGCCAAACGCGGCGAGGACGTCCGGCTCGACACGGGCGAGGTCATTCCCAATGCGGAACTGACCTACCGCCCCTACGAACCCCGTTCGTATGCCTATCTGTCGGACACCAATTTCTCGGCCCGGGCAGCGAATCTGTGCCGGGGCGTCGACCTGATGTACCACGAGGCGACCTATGCCGCAGCCGAACGCCGTGCGGCCAAGGAACGCGGCCATTCGACGGCACTCGATGCGGCCAAGGCGGCGCTGAAAGCCGAAGCGGGTCGGCTCGTCATCGGCCACTACTCGTCGCGCTACAAGGACGAACAGCTGCTGGTCGACGAGGCCCGCACGCTCTTTCCGGAAACCTGCGCCGCCGCAGAACGAACGACTTTCACCATAGAGAAACGACGATGACCAAAGCCGAAATACAACTCGTCCGCACGCTGGCCGACAAACGCGGCCGCACGGAGCACGGACTTTTCGTCGCCGAAGGAGCCAAACTCATCGGCGAAATACAGGCGTCGCAGCTGCGCATCCGCAAAATTTTTGCGTTGGAGGGCCTCTTCGACGGCCCTGAGGTCGAAACGGTCGCGCCGCACGACATGGAACGGCTGTCGCTGCTGAAAACCGCAAGCAACTCGCTGGCACTCGTCGAAATACCGCATCACGCACTGGAAGTGCGGCGTCTCGGCGACCGGCTGACCCTTGCATTGGACGAGGTGCAGAATCCGGGCAACCTCGGCACCATCATCCGGCTGGCCGACTGGTACGGCATCGGCGACATCGTCTGCTCGCCCTCGACCGCCGACTGTTTCAACCCGAAGGTCGTGCAGGCGACGATGGGCGCTATCCTGCGTGTCCGGGTACACTACATGCCGTTAGCCCCGTTTCTGCGCGAAGCTGCGGCGCACGGCCTGCCGCTCTACGGCACGTTCCTCGAAGGGACGAATGTCTACGACGCGGAGCTGACCCCGACGGGCATCGTCGTGATGGGCAACGAGGGCCGCGGCGTAACGCCCGAAGCCGCCGCAGCGATCACCCGCAAACTTTTCATTCCGCCCTGGCCTGCCGACCGCCGCACGACCGAATCGCTCAATGTCGCCATGGCGACGGGCATCGTCTGCTCGGAATTCCGGCGCCGGACCGCTTCCAAACCTTTGCAACGATGATGACAACCGACGATCTGTTCCGCCTGCGCACCGCCGAGGAGTTCGAGGCCGCCGCATTGGAGGTATTCCGCCGACAAGCGGCCGAATGTCCGCCCTATCGCGAATACCTGTCGCTGATCGGGATAGAACCGATGCGCATCACGCGCGCCGACGAGATTCCGGCCCTGCCCATCGGTCTGTTCAAGACCCGCACGGTCTATTGCGGCGATGCGGCCCCCGAAGCGGTCTTCACCTCGTCGGCGACCACGGGCATGACCTCGTCGCGCCACCCGATGCGCTCGCTGGCCCTCTACGAACAGGCGTTCCGCGCTTCGTTCCGCACGTTCTACGGCGATCCGCGCCGCTGGAGCCTCTATGCCCTGCTGCCCAACTACCTGCGTCGCAAGGGCTCGTCGTTGGTCTACATGGCCGACCGGCTCATCGCCGACTGCGGTTCGGGCGGTTTTTTCCTAAACAACTATGAAGAGCTGATCACCGCCCTCGAAAACGATCCGAAGCCGAAAATCCTATTGGGCGTGAGCTATGCTCTGTGGGATTTGGCGGAGCAGTACGCCCCCGAACTGCGCGAAACGATCGTGATGGAGACGGGCGGCATGAAAGGCCATCGCGAGGAGATTCCCAAGGAGCAATTTTATAAACTGCTTTGCAATTCTTTCAAAGTCAATGAAATACACTCCGAATACGGCATGGCCGAGCTCACCTCGCAAGCCTATTCGGCAGGCGGCAACCGATTCCGCTGTCCGCCCTGGATGCGAGTCGTGGCGCGCGACATCAACGACCCCTTCGCCCTGCTTGCGGCCGGTGCACGCGGCGGGTTGAACATCATCGACCTGACCAACTGGTGGTCGTGCGCGTTCATCCAGACCGAAGATGCCGGACGGGTATTCGCCGACGGCTCGTTCGAAATCGACGGACGCATCACGGGGGCTGATATCAGAGGATGCAATTTATTGATACAATGAGCGATATAGATTTCATTATCCCTTGGGTCGACGGCAGCGACCCCGCCTGGCGCCAAGCATTCGCCGCCGCGCGCCACCGCGCAGACGAAGATGCGTCGGAAATCCGCTACCGCGACTGGCGGACGCTCCGCTACTGGTTTCGCAGCGTGGAGCGGTTCGCTCCGTGGGTGCGGCGCATCCACTTCATCACGTGGGGCCATCTGCCGGAGTGGCTCGCGACCGGCCATCCGCAGCTGCACGTGGTCAACCATGCCGACTATCTGCCCGAAGCCTACCGGCCGGCATTCAATTCGAACGTCATCGAGCTCAATATCCACCGCATCGCGGGGTTAGCCGAACAGTTCGTGCTGTTCAACGACGATACCTTCCTGGGCCGTCCGGCCCGACCGACCGACTTCTTCCGCGACGGACTGCCCCGCGACATGGCCCGCTTGAGCATTCCGGCACCGGAACCCATCGCCCATATCATCCTCAACAATCTGATGCTCATCAACGAGCGTTACCGGCCCCATCGGGTCATCGTCCGCCATCCGGCCAAGTGGTTTTCGCTGCGCTACGGAGCAGGCAACCTGCTGAAAACGCTCCTGCTGCTGCCTTGGTCGCGTTTCCCCGGATTCAGCGACCACCACATGCCGCAAGCCCATTTGAAAAAGCACTTCGGCAACGCATGGGAACAGTGGGGAAAAGCACTCGACGAAACCTGCCGCCACCCGTTCCGCACGCCGAGCGACCTTTCGCACTGGCTCGTCCGCTACGATGCGCTGTGTCGGGGCGCGTTCCGCCCCATCGGGTTCGGCGACTGCCGCCAGCTGACGCTGACGGACGACAACGAAGCCGTCTGCCGCGCCATCGAATCGCAACGTTACCGCATGTTCTGCCTGCACGACAACGAGCGCATCGCCGACTTCGAGGCGGTCAGCCGTCAGCTGTGCGCCGCATTCGAACGGATGCTGCCCGAAAAATCCGCTTTCGAAAAATGAATACGCCCGGCTTCTCCGTCATCATTCCGCTCTACAACAAGGAGCGCGAAATCGGCGATACGCTGCGTTCGGTGCTGGCGCAGACGCTGCAGCCGACCGAAATCGTCGTCGTAAACGACGGTTCGACCGACGGCAGTGCCGCCGTCGTCCGCGAAATCGCCGCTGAAGCCCCGCTCGTGCGGCTCGTCGAACAGCCCAATGGCGGCGAATGCGCCGCCCGCAACCGTGCCATCGCCGAAGCGACGGGCGACTGCATCGCCCTGCTGGATGCCGACGACCAGTGGCGGCCCGGATTTTTACAAGAGATCGCCGCACTCATCCGTGAATTTCCCGATTGCGGGCTCTACTGCACGGCGTTCGACATCGTGAGCCGCGAAGGCGAATTTCCGGCCGACTGTCCGGCGGAACGGGGCGTCGTGGCGAATTTCTTCCGCGACTCGGCCCACCGCTATATCGCCATTCCGTCGGCCAGCTGCATCCCGCGCCGCGTATTCGACGACGTGGGCGGCTTCCCCGAGGGGATGAAAATGGGAGGCGACCTCTACATGTGGATCAAAATCGCCCGCCGCTATCGGGTCTGCTTCTCGCACGAACGGCTCTGTCGCTATTCGCGCGTGGCGTCGAACCGTTCGGCGGCCGTCTATACGCCCGAACGGACGCCCTATTCGTTCGAGCAACTCTACGATCCGGCGGCACCCGACGAAGAACGTGAATTCATCGCCCGAGCGGCGCTCGGCAAGGCATTGGTACTCTCGGCGAAGGGCGGCACGGAGGAGGCCGCGCGCGCCATCCGCACCTTCGGCTACACGAAGACCTATCGCCGCACGCTGCGCAAGGTGCAGGTGCTCAACCGGCTGCCCGTAGGCTGGCGTGCGCCCGTGCTGAACCTCTACAACGCCATCGCCTGGCGTTTGGCGAAAAAGGGACTTTGATAAATTTTTTTGGCGATTACCTACGGATTTACACCGACGGCGAACAGAAACCGCAAGACCTTGCGGGTTCCGGCCGAAGCCCCCGCCAAGCGCGGGGGGGGGGGCAGGGGGCAAGTCTGCAAACGCGGCTTTGCCGCGAGCAACGCGACCGGCAGCGATGCAAACGCATCCGCCAACCCGATTCGGTGCAGAATGGTATGTAATTACCAATTTTTTCCTATCTTTGCCTTGATTAACGTCTATCCGCTATGGAAAAGCAGCTCCGTTTCGATTACGAGCACTATGCGTCGCTCGACGAACTTCCCGAAGCCGACCGCCGATTAGTCGAAGCCGCCCAAGAGGCCGCGACCCGCGCTCATGCACCCTATTCGCATTTTCGGGTCGGAGCGGCCGCCCGCCTGCGAAGCGGCCGGATCCTGCACGGCAGCAACTTCGAAAGCGAAGTCTATCCGGCCGGTCTCTGCGCCGAACGCTCGCTGCTCTTCTATGCGCAGGCCAACTACGCCGACGACCCCATCGAGACGCTGGCCATCGCCTCGGACCCCTCCGAGCGGGAGTGCTATCCCTGCGGCCAATGCCGCCAGGTGATGGTCGATGTCGAACGCCGGCAAGGCGCACCCATGCGGGTCATCATGAGCGGCAACGGCTCGGCTTCGGCCGTCGCAACGGCGGCCATGCTCCTGCCGTTTACGTTTATTTTATAAAGAGCGACGCAGCCCCCTTCCCCCCCCCTAATAAAATGTTCAGGCCCGACGATATTCTTTACGAAGACAACCACCTGTTGATCGTCAACAAACATTGCGGCGATTTGGTGCAGCCCGATCCGTCGGGCGAAAGCGCCCTCGAAGAGCAGATCAAGGCATTCATCAAAGCGCGCGACAAGAAACCCGGCGAGGTGTTTCTCGGCGTCGTGCACCGCATCGACCGTCCGGTGAGCGGAGCGGTATTGTTCGCCAAGACCTCGAAAGCGCTCGTCCGGCTGAACGAAATGATTCGCGAAGGGCGCATCGGCAAACGCTACTGGGCGCTGACCGAACAGACGCCCGAACCGGAAGCGGGCGAACTGACCCACTACCTGGTGCGCGACGGCCGGACGAACCGTTCGCGGGCACTCGACATGCCGAAACCCGAGGCCAAATTGGGAATCCTGCGCTATCGCACGCTCGGCCGCTCCACGCACTATACACTGGTCGAAATCGAACTGCTGACGGGCCGCCACCACCAGATCCGCGCCCAACTCGCGAAAATCGGCTGTCCGATCCGCGGCGATCTGAAATACGGGGCGAAGCGTTCGATCGCCGGAGGAGGCATCTCGCTGCACTCCCGCACGATCGCATTCGACCATCCCGTCCGGCACGAACCGGTCAAGGCAACGGCACCGGTACCGGCCGACGACAACCTTTGGAACTTTTTTATGAATGGGCCGGAAAAGACACAAACTCATTGATGGGTCGGAAGAGAGACGAACTTATCGACTGATCGGAAAGAACGCGAACTTATGCGGATATTGATACAACGGGTCGAACGGGCATCGGTCGCCATCGGCGGCACGGTGCGGTCGCAAATCGGAGCGGGGCTGCTCGTGCTGCTCGGCGTCGGAACGGACGATACGGAGTCCGATGCCGACTTTTTGGCCGGAAAGTTGGTGCGGCTGCGCATCTTCGACGACGAAGCGGGCGTGATGAACCTCGATGTCCGGCAAACCGGCGGCGAAGTGCTCGTAGTGAGCCAATTCACGCTGATGGCCTCGACCCGCAAGGGCAACCGGCCGTCGTATATCCAGGCAGCGCCCGAAGCGTTTTCGCGGCCGCTCTACGAACGATTCACGGCCCGCGTCGCCGAGCTGTTGGGCCGCGAGGTGCCGACGGGCGAATTCGGCGCCGACATGCAGGTGGAATCGGTCAACGACGGGCCGGTTACGATCTGGATGGATTCGCATGCCTATTGAATGAATAAAAAAGCGGTTCATCGGGAGGAGCCGAAAAACTTCCGAAAACCCATGCCTGAATAAAAAATGAAAAATCACACATTGGAAATCGTATTGAAAGGGCTGAAAGAGTACTTCATCATGTCGATCGGCATGTTCCTCTACTCGTTCGGATGGATCGGATGCGTCCTGCCCGCCCACGGCACGGGCGGCGGCGCGACGGGTCTCTCATTAGTCATCACGACCGCCCTCAACGAATGGCTCGGCACCTCGATCCAGATCGGCACCATCGCCTTCGTCATCAATGGCATCCTGCTGATCTTCGCCGGATTCATCGTGGGGTGGAACTTCGGCATCAAAACCGTCTTCTGCGTAATGATGATCTCCGTCGGACTGAACTTCTGGAGCACCGTGCTGCCGGCCGGCGACTTTCTCCATCTCGAACGCATTCTGGCCGTCATCCTCGGCGGCATTCTGGCCGGCGTGGGCATCGCCCTGTGCTTCTCGCAGGGCGGATCGACCGGCGGAACGGATATCGTGGCGATGATCATCAACAAATACCGCACGGTCAGCTACGGCAAAATCCTCATCTATTCCGACTTCATCATCATCGCTTCGTCGATGCTCGTGGGCTACCATATCGACACGGTGATCTACGGCTACGTGATGACCGCCGTCGCAGGCTACACGGTCGACATGATCATGGCCGGCAACCAGCAGTCGAGCCAGGTTTTCATCGTTACGCACGACTACGAGAAGATGGCCGATGCCATCGCCAACAACGTCCACCGCGGCGTAACGCTGATCGACTCCGAAGGCTGGTACTCGAAACAGGCGTCGAAGATCGTCATGGTCGTCTGCCGCAAACGGGAGACGACGATGGTGCTGAAATTCGTGAAAACCGTCGATCCGCACGCCTTCATAACCGTCGGCTCCGTGATGGGCGTCTACGGACTGGGATTCCAGACCATCCCCAAAAACTGACCCCGCCATGCCGTCCCGCTACGCCGACATCGTGCTGCCGTTGGCGCAACCCGCCTACACGTTCGCCGTGCCCGACGGGATAGAGGTCGCCGAAGGGCAGGCCGTCGCCGTACAATTCGGGCCGCGCAAGTTCTACACGGGCATCGTCTGGCGGCTGCACGACCGGCGGCCCGATTTCAAGCGCATCAAGTCGATCTGCAAAGTACTCTACGACAGTCCGTTGTTGTCAGAAAAGCAGCGGGCGCTATGGGAGTGGGTCGCCTCCTACTATCTGTGTTCGATGGGCGAGGTCATGCGCTGCGCCCTCCCCTCGCTGATCAAACCCTCGGGCGACACGGAGGAGGAGCTGCTGCACGACGAATACCGCCCCCGCACGGAGGGATACGTCTCGCTCGCACCGGAGCTCCGCGACGAGACCCGCCTCAACGAAGTATTCGAAAAGCTGGCGCGGCGAGCCCCCAAACAATACGAGGCACTGTTGGAAATCGCCTCGGCACAGGAGCCCGACCGGATCGCGACGGGCGAAATCGCCCGCCGATTGTTGCAGGCCGATTATGCCGTGCTCCATACGCTGGCCCGCAAGGGGTTCATCTGCGAAACGGAGCACCTCCGCACGACGGAGCGCAGCGGCAGCCGCTTCCGGCTGCCGGAGCTGACGCCCCGCCAGACCGAAGCGCTCGAAACGCTGCGGGCCCACTATGCGGCCGGCCGGGGTACGGCCCTGCTGCACGGCATCACGGGTTCAGGCAAAACCGAAATTTATATCCATCTGATCGCCGAGGTGCTGGCCCGAGGAGGCGACGTGCTGCTGTTGGTGCCCGAAATCGCGCTCACGGCGCAGCTCATCGCCCGCATGGAGCGCATCTTCGGCAGCCGCGTTACGGCCTATCACTCGAAACTGACCCCGCACCGCCGAACCGAAACCTACCTGCAGCTCAACCGTTCGGAAGGGGGCGAATTTGTCATCGGAGCCCGTTCGGCGCTCTTTCTGCCGCTGCATCGGCTGCAGTTGATCATCGTCGACGAGGAGCACGACGCCAGCTACAAGCAAACCGAACCGGCCCCCCGCTATCAGGCCCGCGACTGCGCCGTGATGATGACCAAGCTGTTCGGATGCCGCACGCTGCTGGGCAGCGCAACGCCGTCGTTGGAGACGTGGATCAATGCCCGCAGCGGAAAATACGGCAAAGCCGTGTTGACGGAACGCTACGGAGCGGCCCGTCCGCCGCGGATCACGCTCTCCGACACGCTGCGCGCCGCCCGCCGCGGCGAACGGAAAGGCAGATTCAATAAAATCCTGTTGGAGAAGCTCGGAACCGTATTGGAAAGAAACGAGCAAGCGATGCTCTTTCAGAACCGCCGCGGATACGCCCCTTACGTTACCTGCACGGAGTGCGGCTGGACGGCCCGATGCCCCCATTGCAACGTAACGCTCGCCTACCACCGCAACAGCGGCAAATTGGTCTGCCACTACTGCGGCTACACCGATCGCGTGCCGGCCCGATGTCCGTCGTGCAAGGTTACGGAGATCGTACCGATGGGATTCGGCACGGAACAAGTCGAACAGGAGATCGCGGCGCTCTTTCCCGAAGCGCGGGTCGCCCGTTTGGATCGCGACAACGTTACCTCCGAACGGGCCTATCAGGCGATCATCGCCGATTTCGAGGCCCATCGCACCGACATTTTGGTCGGCACGCAGATGATTACCAAAGGATTCGACTTCGGCGGCGTCTCGTTGGTCGGCATTCTGAATGCCGACAACCTGCTGAACAGTCCCGATTTCCGAGCGGCGGAACGGGCCTTCCAGTTGATGACGCAGGTGGCCGGTCGGGCCGGCCGGCGCGATGACGGCGGCGAGGTCATCATCCAAACGGCCGAACCCGGGCATCCCGTCATCCGCCAGGTCGCAGCCGGCGATTACGAAGGCATGGTACGGATGCAGCTGGCCGATCGCGAAACCTTTTTCTATCCGCCCTACGCCCGGCTGACCGCCCTCACCCTGCGCCACCACGACCCGCAGCTGCTGCGACGGGCGGCCGAAGAGTTAGCCGTCCGTCTGCGCGCCCGCTTCGGACACCGTCTGTTGGGGCCGTCGGCCCCGCCGGTCGACCGCATCCGCGACGAATATCTGCTGAAACTGCTGCTCAAGGTCGAAAACGGCGCCTCCTCGCAACACGCCCGTCAAATCCTCACGGCCGAATTGGAACGATTCGCCGCGATTCCCGCATTCAAAAACATTACGCTGCTTACCGATGTCGATCCGCTTTGACTGGCTGCACAGCCTGTCGAGGCTGCTCTTTCACGAACGCTGCGCCGTATGCGGCCGCGAGCTGTCGGTCGGCGAACGGACGATCTGCACCCTGTGTCGTGCGACGGCGCCGCTGACGGGCTACTGGACGCAGGCGGCGAATCCCGTATGGGAACGCTGCCGCGATCTGCTGCCGATCCACCGCGCCTCGGGTTTTCTCTTTTTTCGCCAGGGAAGCGGCTGGCAGCGGATGATTCACGGATTCAAGTATCGCGGAGCCTGGCGCACGGCCCGCATGATGGGCCAATGGTACGGCCGCGAGCTCCGGACAAGCGGGCTCTATGACGATGTGGATGCGGTCGTGCCGCTTCCGCTCCACCCGTTCAAACGGATGCGCCGCGGCTACAACCAATCGGAATACCTCGCCGAAGGGATCGCTTCGCAGCTGGGCGTTCCGGTCGACTGCACAAGCGTCTGCCGCTGCCGCAACACGGCGGAACAGGCGCTGCAATCGCGCCGCGAACGGGCCGGCAACGTCGAAGGGGCCTTCGCCGTCCGTCATCCCGAACGGCTTGCAGGGCGGCACATGCTGCTGGTAGACGACGTGATGACCACCGGCTCGACCCTGCTTTCGTGCGCCGAAGCCATGCTGCAAGCGGCGCCGGACTGCCGCATCAGCATCGCCGCGCTGGCCGTCGTCCACCACGAATTAGGAATAAAAGAGTAATCGCCTTCCCTTTTTAGTTGTCGATTTTTTTCACTACTTTTGAAAGTCGAAAACATCCCCGAACGATGGCCAAAAAATATCCCACCCCATCAGATCGCAACCGCGAAGCTTTCGAAGCGCTGACCGATGCCGCCGCCCATGTGCCGCCGCAGGCCGTCGAGCTCGAAGAGGCCATATTGGGCGCCCTGATGCTCGAAAAAGACAGCATCATCGCCGTACAGGAGTTCATCACCCCCGACTCGTTCTACACCGAGGAGCACCGAGCGATCTACAAGGCGATCGAAGAGCTTTCGATGGAGCTGAAGCCCATCGATCTCTTCACCGTAACCGAACGGCTCAAAGCCAAAAAGGAGCTGAAAAAAATCGGCGGCGCCTCTTATTTGGCCCAGCTGACGCAGAAGGTCGGTTCAGCCGCCAATGTCGAATTTCACGCCAAAATCATCGCCCAAAAATACGTCCAGCGCGAACTGATCCGCTCGGCGACCGAGATTCAGCGCCGCTCCTACGACGAATCGACCGACGTAACGGATTTGATCGGATTCGCCGAGGGCGAAATTTTCCGCGTCTCCGAAGGCCACGTCAAACGCTCCGTGCAGTCGTCGAAAGACCTCCTTTCGCGGGCGTTGATGCAGATCGAGGAGGCCTCGAAAAACGCCAGCGCATTCAACGGCGTGCCGTCGGGATTCATCTCCATCGACCGCGTAACCTTGGGCTGGCAGCTTTCGGACCTCATCATCATTGCGGCCCGTCCGTCGATGGGTAAAACCGCTTTCGTTCTCTCGATGGCCCGCAACATGGCCGTCGACTACGAACAGGGCGTGGCGTTCTTCTCGCTCGAAATGTCGGCCGTGCAGCTGATGATGCGATTGATCATCGCCGAAACGGGTCTCCCGGGCAACGACGTAAAGTCGGGCCGGCTCACTCCCGAACAATGGCGCCACCTGGAATCGGCCACGAAACCGCTTTCGTCGGCCCCGCTCTATATCGACGACACGCCGGCGCTGTCGGTTTTCGAGTTCCGCTCGAAAGCCCGCCGGCTCAAAATCCACAACGACATCAAGATCATCATCATCGACTACCTCCAGCTGATGACCGGCAACCAGGATTCGAAGGGCAACCGCGAACAGGAGGTGGCCTTCATCTCGCGCACGCTGAAAGCCATCGCGAAGGAGCTGAACGTCCCGATCATCGCGCTGTCGCAGTTGAGCCGTGCGACCGAGATGCGAGGCGGATCGAAGCGTCCGCAACTCTCCGACCTGCGCGAATCGGGCGCCATCGAACAGGATGCCGACATCGTGGCCTTCATCCACCGGCCGGAGTACTACGGCATCAACCAGGACGAAAACGGTATGCCGACGGCGGGGCTGGCCGAGATCATCATCGCCAAGCACCGCAACGGCGCAGTGTGCGATGTCAATCTGCGGTTCCTCAAGGAGCAGGCGCGTTTCACCGACATGGACGACACGATGCTGCCGCCCGGGCAGGCGCTCGACAGCCAGCAAGCCTACGACGACTATGCCAGCGGCTCGAACGCAGGCGGCCCATCGACGCCCTACGGAGCCCTCGGAAGCGCCACGGGGAACGAATTCGATTCGAACGTTTCCCGCAATCTGAACGAGGAGCCCCCATTTTGATGAACCGGCACGGGTCGGAAGCTCGGGCGGAACACGTGGTTGGCAGCACCGATAAAAAGGACGAATAGAAAAGCGGCGGCACGACAAAAGGAAAGTCGGGCAGCATTACCAGTTAATAAACATGTTTGTAGGGATACATACGGGTGCGATTGTCGGCATCGACGCCGTGGAGGTAACGGTCGAGGTCAATATCACGGGCGGAGGATTGGGCCTGTACCTGGTCGGATTGCCTGACAACGCCGTCAAGGAGAGCGAACAGCGCATCCGGGCCGCTTTCGAGAACTCCGGCGAACGGATGACCGCGCGCAACGTGGTCGTCAACCTCGCTCCCGCGGCTCTGCGCAAGGAGGGCGCCGCTTTCGACCTGCCGATCGCCGTCGGCATCCTCGCAGCGATGGGGCGTGTGGAACCGGAGGCGCTCGAAGGAACGATCTTCACCGGCGAGCTGTCGCTCGACGGCTCGGTGCGGCCCGTGCCCGGCATCCTCCCGATGGCGATGCTCGCACGGGAAAAGGGATTGCGGCGGTTGGTGCTGTCGCCGCAGAATGCAGCGGAGGCAGCCATCGTCGACGGGATCGAAGTGATTCCGGTGGAGAACCTGAAACAGCTGCTCGGCTGGCTCAACGGCACGGAACCGATCGAACCGGTCCATCCGGCCGACGAAGAACCGTTCGAACAGTCGGCCGGCCGCTATGCCGAAGATTTCGCCGACGTGAAAGGGCAAAGCTATGTGAAACGGGCCTTGGAGATCGCAGCGGCGGGCGGGCACAACATTCTGCTCATCGGATCGCCCGGCTCGGGGAAGACCATGCTGGCCCGCCGTCTGCCGACCATCCTGCCGCCGCTGACCCGCGAGGAGGCGCTCGAAACGACCAAAATCCACTCGGTGGCGGGCAAGACGGGCGTATCGGGCGGATTGATGACCCGCCGTCCGTTCCGCACGCCGCACCATCTGGCCTCGCAGGCCGCCCTCGTGGGCGGAGGGCAGTCGCCCCGTCCGGGCGAGGTTTCGCTGGCACACAACGGCGTGCTGTTCCTCGACGAACTGCCCGAATTCGGCCGCAGCGTGCTGGAAGTGCTGCGCCAACCGCTCGAAGACAAACGCATCACCGTCTCGCGTGCGAAATACAGTGTCGAATATCCGGCCAACTTCATGTTGGTGGCGGCAATGAATCCCTGTCCGTGCGGCTACTACAACCACCCGACGCACGAATGCACGTGCGCACCCGGAGCGGTACACCGCTACATGAGCCGGATTTCGGGCCCGCTGATGGATCGCATCGACCTGCATGTCGAGGTAACGCCCGTGCCGCCGTCGACGCTCTCCGATGCGGCCCCGAGCGAACCGAGTGCCGCCGTCCGCGAACGGGTCATGCATGCACGCGCCATTCAGGAGGCACGTTTTCGTGAAGCCGCAGGCATCCACACCAACGCGATGATGAATGCGGCGCTGTTGCGCGAACACTGCCGGATGGACGCACCGACGGCGGCGATGCTGGAACAGGCGATGACGCGGCTTTCGCTGTCGGCGCGCGCCTATGACCGGATTTTGAAGGTGGCGCGGACGATCGCCGATCTGGCCGGTCGCGACCGAATCGTGCGCACGGACGTAGCGGAAGCCATCAATTACCGTTCGCTCGACCGCGGAACATGGGGACGATAAATGAGGATTTGTGCACGAGCCGAATACAGGCCGATCAAATAAAATTTCGAATGATGCATGCTGAATTGAGGATCATACTTTCGGGCGGCGGAACGGGCGGCCATATCTATCCGGCCGTCGCGGTGGCCGAAGCACTCGAAAAACGATTCGGCGAGGCGGTCGAACTGCTCTTCGTCGGCGCCGAAGGCAAGATGGAGATGGAAAAGGTGCCCGCATTGGGCTATCGGATCGTCGGCCTGCCCATCGCCGGTCTGCAACGCCGCATGGAGTGGCGCAATCTGTCAGTGCCGTTCAAGGTGCTGCGCAGCATCCGGCTGGCACGCAAGACGATCCGCGATTTCGGAGCCGATGCGGTCGTCGGCTTCGGCGGCTATGCCAGCGCACCCGTACTCTGGGCCGCCCAGCGGATGGGCGTGCCGACGGTCATTCAGGAACAGAACTCCTATGCCGGACTGACCAACAAAATTTTAGCGAAACGGGCCAGCCGCATCTGCACCGCCTACGAAGGGATGGAACGGTTCTTTCCGCAGGAGAAGATCGTGCTGACGGGCAATCCGCTCCGCGGGCGTTTTTCCAAAGAGGGCGTTGCGAAAGCGGAAGCGCTCGCGTATTACGGATTCACGGACGACCTGCCGGTGATTTTGGTCGTCGGCGGATCGCTCGGCACCCGCTCGCTCAACGAGATGATGAAAGCATGGATGCTGCGCACGGGCGGCACGGCCCCCGTGCAGGTCATCTGGCAGACGGGCAAATACTACGAACGCGAGATGCAGGACTTTTTGCAGGCACACCCCGCCGCACACGTCTGGCAGGGAGCCTTCATCGAACGGATGGATCTGGCCTATGCGGCAGCCGATGTGGTCGTATCGCGCAGCGGCGCGGGGACCGTCTCGGAACTCTGTTTGGTGGCGAAACCGGTCGTGTTCGTTCCGTCGCCCAATGTCGCCGAAGACCACCAGACCAAAAACGCCCGTGCGTTGGAGTCCAAGGGCGCCGCACGGTTAGTCCCCGACTGCGATTGCCGCGAACAGGCGATGGAACAAGCCTTGGCGCTGGCCTCCGACCGGCAAGCATTGGAGACGATGAGCCGCAGCCTCGAAAAGTTGGCCCGGCCCGATGCGGCGGAACAGATCGTCGATGAAATTGTGAAGGTGCTGAAATAAATACATACATTCATGCACTGACGGCTGTATGGTTCGATCCGTTTCGGAGCCCCGACCGAAGCCCCCGCCGAGGCGGGGGGGGGTAGGCCGGAACTGCATCCGCCGCCTGCGGCGGCGGGCAACGAGGAACGGATTCGGGCATTGGGGTAAAGCCGGCACATGAAAAGACAGAACCGCAGCGATGAAATACGAAAACATCTACTTTTTGGGCATCGGCGGCATCGGCATGAGCGCCATCGCCTGCTATTTCCTGCACGAAGGGCGCCGGGTCGCCGGATACGACCGCACCCGTTCGCATCTGACCGAAGCCCTGGAACACGAAGGCGCCGTCATCCACTACGACGAAGACGTCCGGCAGATTCCGGCCCCCTTCCTCGATCCCGCCCGCACGATCGTGGTCTACACGCCCGCCGTACCGCGCGACCACTGCGAATACCGCTATTTTCTTGAAAACGGGTTCACGATCGAGAAACGTTCGCAGATGCTGGGCCACCTCTCCGAAGGAAAATACGTGATGGCCGTGGCCGGTACGCACGGCAAAACCACGACGACGACCCTCATCGCCTGGCTCAACCAGGCGCTGACAGGCGGCGGATCGGCCTTTTTAGGCGGCATCTCGAAGAATTTCGCGGGAAATCTCGTACTCGGCAAAGGGCCTCGTTTAGCCGTCGAAGCCGACGAGTTCGACCGGTCGTTCCTGCGGCTGTGGCCCGATACGGCGGTCATCACCTCGGCCGATGCCGACCACCTCGACATTTACGGCACGCACGAAGCGGTCAAGGAGGCCTTCGCGCAATTCGCCGGACAAATCCGCAAGGGCGGCTCGTTGGTGCTGAAACTCCACGTCGATATTCGGGTCGACCATCCGGAAATCGCCGTCTACCGCTACTCCTACGACGAACCGTGCGATTTCTATGCCCGCAACGTGCGGCTGTCGGAGGGCGGACACTACCGCTACGACATTGCGACGCCCGACGGCGTGATCGCGGATTGCACGCTCGGCATCCCGGGCTGGGTCAATATCGAAAACTCGGTCGCGGCGGTGGCCGCCGTCTGGTGCGCCGCAAAGCACGAAGGCACGCCGCTCGACGAAACCCGTCTGCGCGAAGCGCTGGCCTCGTTCTCGGGCGTGAAACGGCGGTTCGAATTCTACGTCAACACGCCGAAGCAGGTCTACATGGACGACTATGCGCATCATCCGCGCGAATTGGCGGCGACGCTCACGTCGGTGCGCAGAATGTTCCCGGGCCGGCGCATCACGGCGATCTTCCAGCCCCACCTCTACACCCGCACGCGCGACCTCTGTCCGGAGTTCGCCGAAGCGCTGTCCCATGCCGACGAAGTGGTGCTGCTGCCCATCTATCCGGCCCGCGAGGAACCGATCGAGGGCATCACGTCGCAGATCATCGCCGACCGGATCGCCGTGCCCTGCCGCATCGTCGAGCGCGAACGGTTGGCCGAGACGATCGCGGCGATGGAGACCGATGTGGTCATCAGTTTCGGAGCGGGCAATATCGACGCCTGCTGCGAAGCCCTGGCCGAAACACTATCGAAAAAATAGGAGGAACCCGATTTGCCGAAATATCTCCGATACACGCTGCTCGCATCGATTTGGTGTGCTGTGATTACCTATATCGTCTGGATGGCGGGGGCCGCAGGCGCCGATCGGGCCGCCCGAAAAGTCGAATCCCTGAAAATCGACCTCGTGGACAGCACCTCGCAAGGCCAGCTGCTCACCTCGGGCGAGGTGCGCACGCGGCTGAAAAAGGAGCGCATCCCGACGATCGGAGCTCCGGTCGACACGATCGACCTCACGGCGATCGAACGCCTGATCGCCCGCAACGGATTCGTCGAAAAAGCCGCCGCCTACATCGACCGTCGCGGCGTACTGCATATCGACATCCGCCAGCGAAAACCGATGCTGCGGCTGCTGACCGACGGCGAAAACGCTTACGCCACGTCGGCGGGATTCGTATTCGCCGCGCCGCAGGCCTCGTCGCTCTACGTGCCCGTCGTAACAGGCCCCTACCGGCCTCCCTTTCCGACCGGCTATACGGGCGACATACGCGCCTATACGGATGCCGAACGGCTGCGCATCGAACAGGAGATCGACCAATTGGAGGCCGAAAAGCTGCCGATCCACCGCGCGGAGCGGGAGGACTACCGCGCCTACAACGAATCCCGCAAACGCCGCGTCGAAGGATGGTGGAAATACTTAGAAAACGACCGAGACTACGAAGCAAGGGTGGAACGGCTGCGCGCCGACAAACTGCAACAGCAACGGGCCTATCGCTATCGCGCACGCACCCGCCGGCAGCAACTCGCCCAAATCGCAGAGCAGCAGGAGCAAAAACGGCACCAACAAAAAAAATTGGAGAAAAGCTACGAAGATTTCATGAAACTCCTTACCTTTGTGAAGTTGGTCGAGCGAGATGCTTTCTGGAGCGCCGAAGTGGTGCAGATCATCGCGCGAACCACGCCGAGCGGCGCATTGGAGGTCGATTTGATTCCTCGCAGCGGACGGCATGTCATCCGTTTCGGACGATTGGAACGCACGGAGGAGAAGCTCGACAAACTGCTGCGGTTCTATCGCAAGGGATTGTCGGAAATCGGATGGAATGTCTATCGGATCATCGACATTCGCTACACCGACCAGGTGGTATGCCGGTAAGGCGGCCGAGCGACGGATAAAACGAAACGACAATGAATAAAAAGAATATCGAACAAGCAGATTAACAAGCGCCAAGCTGTTAATAAAACCGGAGGATTGATAAAAAAGTGGAAAAAAAGGACTACATAATCGCAGTCGATCTGGGCTCGTCGAACGTTACGTTAGCCGTCGGCGAACCGATGGACGACGGTTCGATCGATGTCGTTTATATCACCCGAAAACCGGCCGAGGGGGTCAATGCCGGCCAGATCGAGAACAGCGAGTTAGCGGGTAATTCCATCCATGCCGCAATCAAAGAGGTCGAAACCGCCCTGGGCTGCCGCATCACGGAGGTCTATGCCGGCATTTCGGGCGAGTTCGTCCGCTGCGCCTGCTACACCGACCACGTGTACGTCGACAATCCGCAGGATGGTGTAAGCCATGCCGATGTCGATTCGCTCTTTTCGCGTATGCGCAACGTGCAGGCCCCCGAGGGCGAAACCATCATGGAGCGCATCCCCCAGAACTATGTCATCGACGGAAACCGCGAAGTGAAGAATCCGGTCGGTTCATTCGGGAAGACGCTCTCCGCAACGTTCAATTTCATCCTGTGCAGCAAGACCCCCCTGCAACGGTTGGAGATGGTCTTCAAACGACACGGCATCACCCTCAAAGGCATCTTCCCCACGGTGCTGGCCACGCCCGAATCCGTGCTGTCGCCCGACGAAAAGTCCGAAGGCGTCGCCGTGGTCGACATCGGCGGCGGCGTAACCGACGTTACGGTCTATTACCGCAACGTGGTACGTTACGTGGCCTCCATCCCGATGGGTGCATCTGCCATCAACCACGACATACGCACGATGGGCGTGCCCGAAAAGTTCGTCGAACAGCTCAAATTAGAAAAAGGCTCGGCGATCGCCGAACTGGCCCCCGATACGTTGGTGAAAGTCCCCGGCCGCACCCCCCGCGAGGAGAAAGGCATTCTGAAACGCAATTTAGCCACAGTCATCGAGGCCCGTGCGATGGATATCGCCGAATACGTGCTCCAAGAGCTGAAAGACTCGCACCACGCCTCGAAACTCGCCTACGGCATCGTACTGACCGGCGGATCGGCCGTGCTGAAAGACCTCGACACGCTCTTCAGCCGCGTAACGAAGATGGAGGTGCGCGTAGCCTCGCCCGATACGGGAATCACCGATGCGTCGATAGAGCGCGTCGACAATCCCGCCTATGCGACGGTAACGGGTCTGTTGCTGCTCGGCGCCCGGCAAGGCCCTTCGAGCCTCATCGTCGAACATCCGCCTGTGCGGGAGGCCGCCGAACCCGAAACGCCGGTCGCCGAGCCGGAACCGGAACCGGCACGACCCGCCGCACCGGCGAATCCGACCCATTCAGCGGCTCCTCCCCGCACTTTCACCGCCACGGGCCGCGTCCCGTCGGAAACGGACCAGACCCAACGGGCCGTCAAAGGTCAACCGGCTCGTCCGGCTGCGGCAGGCAGGCCGCAGACTCCTCGGACGCAAGCCGCTTCGCTGCCCGATCCGGGAACGTTCCGCCATGTGCCGCCCCGAAACACCTCGGCGGCATCCGCCCCGAAACCGGCATCGTCGGCGGTTCTTTCGGGTGAACGGACGAACCGTCCGGCGGATGATCGGCCTCAACCCGTCTCTCCGCAGGAGCAGGGCTGCGAACCGGCTTACGAGCAGCCGCAAACGCCGCCGCAACCGGACGCAATGGAGCCCGAAGCAGCCGATCGTTCCCCTGTTCGACCGGCGCAGCCAACCGAAGCGGAATACGACGAGGAGGCCGAACGCCGGACGAACGCGACGACTAAAAAGATGAAGCAGCGCATCCGCGATTTCCTCGGCAACATCAACGTAAAGTGGGACAAGAGTTCGTCGTCGGATATGGACGACGACATCGAAATCTGATGCCTCCGCAGCCGGCGGAACCGGTCCGAATGCAACGACTTCGAATTAGAAAAACAGCGTCGCAAGACGCGGATACAAGCAAATATAGCATCGCGCAGCGATCGATCAATAAAGCGACACGGATATGACAGACGAATTGATGTCGGAAGTGAAAATAGCCCCCAACACGGGCGCCTATATCACCGTCATGGGGGTCGGCGGCGCCGGAGGCAATGCCGTGAATCACATGTGGGAGCTCGGCATCCACGGAGTGAACTTCATGGTCTGCAACACAGATCAGCAGGCCTTGGATCAAAGCCCTGTGCCGACGAAAATATGTCTCGGAAAACACGGGCTCGGAGCCGGCAATGTCCCCGAAAACGGCCGTGCGGCAGCCGTCGAATCGCTGCCGGAGATACGCGCCCGATTGGAGGAGACCGACACGCGCATGATCTTCATCACGGCCGGCATGGGCGGCGGAACCGGCACGGGCGCATCGCCCGTCATCGCGAAATTAGCCCGCGAAATGGGTCTCCTTACGGTGGCCATCGTTACCTCGCCGTTAGCGGTCGAGGGGCTCATCCGTTACGATCAGGCCGTCCGGGGCATCGAGGAACTTCGCAAAAATGTCGATGCCGTGCTCATCATCCACAATGACAGCATCCTCGAAATCTACGGTGATCTGTCGTTGCGCGACGCATTCCGCAAAGCCGACGACATTTTGGCATCGGCCGCGAAAGGCATCTCCGAGATCATCACCGTCAAGAGCGATTTGGTCAATGTCGATTTCGCCGATGTCTCGAACGTCATGCACAACCAAGGCCGCATCCACATGGCCGTGTCGACCGCCGACGGAGAGAACCGCGCGAAAAAGGTGGCGGAAGCATCGTTGCATTCGCCGCTGTTGGATCACAACCAGATCACGGGAGCCAAAAACATCCTGCTCCATATCTCCGTCGCCAAGCCCAATGAGCTGAAAGCCTCCGAGGTAACCACCATCCTCGAATACATTCAGTCCCATGCCAGCGTCAAAGACAGCAACGGCGTCATCCACAGCGCCAACCTCATCTGGGGAACGAGCCAGAACCCGCAATTGGGCGATGCCATCCAGCTGATGATCGTGGCGACGGGTTTCGACGAAGACCCGTCGAAGCCGATCCTGCCGTCGAGCCGCAAGATCATCACGCCAGCGGATGCGGAGAGCACGCCGGCCGAAGTAACCAACCAATTGGAACCCGTCAAAGACCGCTCGACGGCCCCTTTCCCGACCGAACCCATCGTATTAGGCGAAAAATCGGCCCGATACAAGGACATCAACCGCGTGAAGTCGACGCCCGCCTATCAGACACGCAACTCCAAGTTCGTCGTACAGGCTCCGGGCACCCACAAGGAGTCCATGCAGGAAAGCGCCTCCGACTCGCAGAAACCGACCGAACAATCGCAGCTTCCCTTCACCTCCAACTAACCCGCAACAGATTTGGAAGATACAATCCACTGGATCCTGTTCAACGGAATAGCCGCCCATCAGATCATACTCTGTGCGATCACGCTCGTACTGCTGTGCCTTTCGGCCTTGGTCTCCGGCGCCGAGACCTCGTTCTTCTCGCTGACGCACAACGACATCCACGAGCTGAAGAAAAATCCGTCGGGAGCTGCAGCCGCCGTGCTTCAGCTGTTGGGCGACGTCGATTTCCTGCTCGCCACCATCCTCGTGGCCAACAACTTGGTGAACATCTGCATCGTCATCCTCACCTCGAACATTATCGACACGGTCTTCGCCTTCACACGATTCGAATTCCTATTCAAAACGGTGCTGGTTACCTTCCTGCTGCTGCTCTTCGGCGAAATCCTCCCCAAAGTGCTGGCGCAGACCACCCCCGTACGGTTCGCCCAGTTCGTCGCCCGACCGCTCCGGCTGCTGCAACGCCTGTTCTACCCGCTTTCGTATATCCTCGTGCGCACGAGCAGCCGCATCAGCGAAAAAGCCTCGCACAAAAGCGAAATCTCGCTCGATGAATTGGCCGATGCCGTGGACATGACCCAAAGCTCCTGTCCCGAAGAACGGGTGATGCTCTCGGGTATCGTCAACTTCGTGAATACCGAGGTGCAGGAGATCATGAAACCCCGCGTCGACATTACGGCGATCGAGCTGACCGACGACTACGAAACGGTCAAACGCACGATCATCGAATCGGGTTTTTCACGGCTGCCGGTTTACGAGGAGGACATGGACAACATCCGCGGAACGCTCTACGTGAAAGACCTGATGCCCTATATCAATCACGGCGACGAATTCGGCTGGCAGAAGCTCATCCGCAAATCCTACTTCGTGCCGGAGCACAAGAAAATCAACGACCTGCTGGCCGAATTCCAGTCGAACAAGGTGCACATGGCCATCGTCGTCGACGAATACGGCTCGACGCTCGGGCTCGTTTCGTTAGAGGATATCATCGAGGAGATCGTGGGCGAAATATCGGACGAAAGCGACAACGACGAAAAACTCTATACGCGGCTCGATCCGAAATGCTACCTCTTCGAAGGGAAGACCCATATCGGCGATTTCGAACGGATTCTCGCCCTGGACGAAGACACCTTTTCCGACGTGCGCGGCGAGGCGGAGACCCTTGCCGGCATGATGCTGGAACTCAAACGCGATTTCCCGCGCAAGGGCGATGCCTTCACGTCGCACAACATACGTTTCACGGTGCAGGAGACGGAGGGGCACCGCATCGACAAAATCCGGGTCAATCTGCCATGAAACGGCTGATCGTCGAGGCACCGCTCCCGATCGAGGAGGCCGCGCGATGGGCGACGGACGAAGAACGGGCGGCGGTACGCGATTTCGGCGATGCCCGCAAGCGGGAGTATTTGGCCTGGCGGGCGATCGTCCGGCGCACGATCGGGCGCGATGCCCTGATCGCCTACAATTCCGTCGGAGCCCCGATCCTGACGAATTATCCGTTCCGCATCACGGTCTCGCATTGTCAGGGACGCATCGCCGTAGGAATATCCGACCGTCTTTGCGCGGTCGATATCGAACGAATCGGCCGCAATTTCCGACGCATACTCTCCCGCTATCTCTCACGCAAAGAGCAGCAGCTATCCGCTCATCCGCTTTTTCCGGCGATCGCATGGTGCGCCAAGGAGACCTTATATAAATATGCGGGGCGGCAGGGTCTCGATCTGCTCGATGATCTGCATATCGACGGGATTTCATTTTCGGAAGCGGAAGCACGTCCGATGCCGCACGAAGCATTATTCGGCTCCGACCATACGGAATCGGCCCACTATCGAGAGGCTGCATCCGACCGATGCTGCGGTTCCCTGCTCGCACATTGCACGGGTACAGCCTCCAAAACGCTCTATTTCTATCGAACGGAGGAATTTATCGTCGTGTTTTTATTCGAGTAAGCGACGATGAGCGGCCGCAACAGAAGCGGACAAACCAGCATCCGGATTCGGAGCAGGCATACGTTTTGTTGTCGATTTTTTTGGATTTGTCGGAATTATGCGTATATTTGCACTCCCCGAAGGGCTTATAAACGACTTGTTGTCGGGTATTCTCCAGCAGTTGTTGGAGGGGGGGGGAGGAAAGCAGCCGACAACAAACAACGTTCAACAGCGCAGGGACAAATCCATCAAAAGGTCTGATGGCCGAGCGGTTAGGCAAAGGTCTGCAAAACCTTGTACAGCGGTTCGATTCCGCTTCAGACCTCACGAGAACCGCGTTGCAATAATCTGCAACGCGGTTCTCTGTTTGTATTGTACGGCAAATATTACTTTTGCAATGCAATCAACAAACGCTCCCGCATGACTTTCGGAATCAATCGGACTGATGCGCAATAGGTTTGCCCCGGGCAGATGCCTCGGATCATCGACCGGCTCCATGTATGCGGATTGACGGATTCCAATTGCCGGCAATCGAGCAAACGGGGTGCAAAAGCATAGCGCCGGATGACAAACCGAAATCCGCTACAAGGACTAAATTCAATCGACCGATATACCGATGGAGTGAAAAGCGTGCTGTTTTACAGCACGCTTTTTCTTTATAAAAATCCCCACATTCAGGTATTGCCCCCAAAACGGAATCGGACTACTTTTGCATCATCAAACGCCAATCCGAACAAAAAAACGATCGAATGAACCATCTTTTCTCTTTTTTCACTACTTTTGCGAACAACAGGGCTCTCTTATGAAAAAGATTCTACCCATTCTCCTCATACTGCTCGGAACGCTCCGACCGGCCCTCCTCGCTCAACAACTCTCCAACGTAACGGGCCGTATTCTCGTGCAGAACACCGACCATCCGATCAGCGAAGCCGTCGTCGAAATCCCCTATCACGGGCTGTGGGCGATTACCGACAAGGAGGGCCGTTTCGTCGTCCGCAACGTACCCCGCGGTAAAACGCCGTTCGTCGTTTCGTGTCTCGGTTACGCGACGACCCAACTCGATGTCGATGTGATCGCCGGCATGGATTCGCTCCGCATCTATCTGCCCGAAGACAACCTTGCATTGGAAAGCGTCGTCGTAACGGCCCGCGAAATGCCCGATGCCATGGCCACCTCGCGCACGGTCGGCGGAAATGCCATCGACCACCTCCAGATGATCAACGCATCGGATATTTCGGCCCTGCTGCCGGGCGGCAAAACCGTCAATCCCGACCTAATGAACGACACGCGGTTCTCGCTGCGCGACGGCGGTTCGACGGTCGGGAACGCATCGTTCGGCACGGCGGTCGAGGTCGACGGCGTACGCCTGTCGACCAATGCTTTGCTGGGCGACATGGAGGGAGCCAGCACCCGCAATATCGCTTCGACCAACATCGAATCGGTCGAGGTCATCACGGGCGTTCCCTCGGTCGAATACGGAGACATCGCGTCGGGCATCGTGCGGCTTAAGACCCGCAAGGGCAAGACCCCCTACACGGTAACGCTGACGACCAATCCGCAGACGAAACAAGCCTCGTTCTCGAAGGGATTCGATCTGGGCGGCCGCAAGGGCATACTGAACACCAATATCGAATACACGCGCGCCACGAAAGACCCCGTGTCGCCCTATACCTCCTATTCGCGTACGGGTCTGTCGCTCAACTATCACAACACGTTCAACGACAACGTGCGGTTCGACTTCGGCGTGTCCGGCAATATCGGCGGCCAAAACACCGAGGACGATCCCGATGCCCAGAACGGCGAATGGCAGAAAGTCAAGGACAATGCCCTGCGTCTCAACACGGCGATCAGTTGGCAGCCTAACCGCAAGGGCATCACGAGCATCGACTTCTCGGCCTCGCTCAACTACGAGAACAAGCTCGACCGGCAATGCCAGCACCCGATCCTCGGCACGACGACGCCCTCCGTCCATGCGACGACCGAGGGGTATTATATCGCCGACATTCTTCCGTCGGATTACTTCGCCGTCCAGAATATCGACTCGCGCGAATTGGACTACGCCGCCAATCTGAAAGCGACGTGGCTGCATTCGTGGGGCGGCGTGCACAGCGACACGAAACTCGGCATCGACTGGCGGGCCGAAGGCAATGTCGGCGACGGTGCCTATTACGACGATCCGGCCACGGCGCCCAACGGCTATCGTCCGCGTCCCTACACCGACATTCCCTACATGCACAACGTAGCCGGTTACATCGAAGAGATGCTGACCCTGCCGCTCGGCAAAACGTCGCTGCAGCTCATGGCCGGCGTGCGCGTCGAAAAGACCTTCATTAAAAATTCGGATTACAAGAACACGACCAACTATTCGCCGCGATTCAATCTGAAATACCGCATCGCCGACTATCTGACGCTGCGCGGCGGCTGGGGCATCACCGAAAAGCTCCCGTCGTTCAATATCCTCTACCCCGATCCGAAATACCGCGACTACGCCGTCTATGACGTCAAATACGGCGACCGGATGACCTCGATCTACTATACGCAGCCGTTCGGCATCCTCTACAATCCCGATCTGCGGTGGCAGCGCAACCGCAATGCCGAAGTGGGCGTCGACTTCCGCATCGGACAGACGAAGGTTTCGTTTGTGGGTTATTTCAACCGTACGACCCATCCCTATGAGCTGCAATCGACCTTCACGCCTTTCTCCTACCGCACGCTGACGCTGCCCGACGGACTTCCGCTGCCGACGAACCCCGTATTCAAGCTCGACAGCCAGACGGGCGATCTTTTCGTGCGCGACGAGGATCAGTGGGGCGAGGGCTGGCACCAGATGGCAACCAAACAGAACGTCCGCACTTTCACGGAGAACACGATGCAATCCAACGGCTCGCCGATCGACCGCATGGGCTTGGAGTTCGTGGTGGAATTTCCGCGCATCCAGCCCATCCGCACCGACCTTCGGTTGGACGGAGCCTACGGCTATACGAAATACGTCAACGAGGGCGAATGGGAGAACATGCAGACCATCTACACGGGCGACCAATCGTTCCGCTACGTCGGCATCTATCCCGATACAGGGGCTGCGACACGCACCTACAACGGCCAAAAAACCCAACGATTGGATGCCAACCTGACCGCCACAACCCATATCCCCTCCATCCGCATGATCATCACGCTGCGGTTGGAAGCGATGCTGCTCCGCCGCGAACAGAATCTCTCGGAGTGGAACGGCCAAACGTATGCTTTCAACGTGGGCGAAGATGGTTCGACGCCTGCGGGCGGAGACATCTACGACGGCAACAGCTACACGGCGATCTGGCCCGTCGCCTATTTGGATTTGGACGGGGAGCGCCATCCGTTCACCGACGCCGAACGCAACGATCCCGCGTTCGCCAGCATGATGCTCCGCTCGGGCAATGCCTACCAATACCGGCTGACCGACTATTCCCCCTACTTCTCGGCCAATTTGAGCGTTACGAAGGAGGTCGGCGACCACGTTTCCATTTCGTTCTACGCCAACAATTTCACCAACTCGCGTAAATACGTGCGCCCCTACGCCGGAGGCATCGGAGCCATCTTTACGCCCGACTTCTATTACGGACTCACCGTCCGCATCAAATTCTGACCCGTATGAGACACTTCATCCCCGCATATCCGCACCGGTCGCCGATGAGCAGGTTCGCCATCACGGCAATGGCCGCAATCGCCGCGCTCTTCGCGGCCGGCTGCACCTCGTTCAGCGATTCGCACCCCTACGATGCCGATCTGCTGACGCTCGAAATCGTCAGCATCTATCCGGCCGGCTACGAATCGAGCGTACAGAGCGGTGTCGAGGTCAAGGCCGAAGAGATCACCAACGGCAACCACTACATCGCCCGCACCGACGAGGCGGGTTGCGCCACGTTCCGCATTCCGCGCGGCGTCTACCGGATCTCCGTCGCCGACTGGCGCGAGGATGCCATCTTCAACGGTGCCTTGGAGGAGATTCGGCTCACGGAGGGCAGCGCTGCGCAGCGTTACGAACTGCCGCTCATCCAGTCGACCCCCGGGACGATCGTTTTCAAAGAGATTTATTGCGGCGGCTGCCCGATGACGCCCGCCACCGGCAACCTGCAAAACGACCAGTATGTCATTCTGCACAACAACGCCAACACGACCCAGTACCTCGACGGACTTTGCTTCGGCGTCGTCGCTCCCAGCGCGGCGTCCGGCGCCAACAACTGGGTAACGACGGTCGACGGACAGCTCCAATTCCAAGAGTTCGCCCCCATTTTCGAATGCGTCTGGCAGTTCGGGGGCGCGGGCACCGATTTTCCGCTGGCCCCGGGCGAAGATGCCGTCATCGCCATTCGCGGCGCGGTCGACTTCACGCAGGATTTTCCGCTGTCGGTCAATCTGAACAAACCCGAATACTTCGCCACCTTCAGCCGGCTGCATTTCGAGAACGAAACATTGAACCTCACGCCGGGCGACCGGATTCAGGAATCGCACCTCTTGCAGGTACTCAAAAAGACGGGGGTGTCGAAAGCTTATTCCATTGCCATTCAGTCGCCGGCGGTCATTATCTTCCGGCCCGCAGCAGAGGTCGATTTCAAGGCCTATGTCGAAGACGACAGCCAGTGCGTCGCCACCGATCCGGCCGGCAGCGCCAAATGCTTCAAGGTGCCATGGGAGTGGATTCTCGACGGCGTGGAGGTCTTTTACGGCACCCGCAACTACAAACGGTTGAAGACCGAGGTCGACGCCGGCGCCTTCCCTTTCTCGGAGTATTATCACTGCCACACCATCCATCGCCAGCTCAACGAGGCGGCCACGGCCGCCAACGGCTATCCCATCTACGTCGACACGAACAATTCGTCGGTCGACTTCTACGAACGTTCCTCCCAATCGCTGCACGAATAAGCCTATGAAACCGCTATTTACGATACTGCTGTTGCTGCTCGGGTTCCGTGCCGGAGCCGCCGAACGGGCCGAGGCGCAGGGAGAGGGCCGCACGCAAACCGAACCGGCCGCCGAGGCGCGGATGCCGTGGATCCGGTTCGACGACGTTCAGCGCCGCAATCCGTGGAACGGGGGGATCAATGCGGCGGGCATCCGTCGGGATTCGTTGAGCCGCTCCTATGCCGAAATTTTCGGACGCAAGGATTGCGGCGGGTGGATGGACTACTCCGCCTCGGATGACAGTTGGACGATCGGCGCACGCACCGAATCGATCCGCCATCTCGACAAAATCTCCTTCGCCGGACGCTTCTCCTACGCCTATTTCGACGGGAAAGAGATGTGCGGTTCGATGTTCACACACCCCGGATACTATCCGGTCGATATTTTGGAGTTCACCCCCGGGCGCAAGATCCGCGAAGATTACGCATTCACGGGAGCGCTCTCGGCCGTGCTGGGCGAACATTGGGCAGGCGGTCTGAAGATCGACTTCGAAGCGAACAACTACGCCAAGCGCAAAGACCTGCGCCACAGCAACAAACGATTGGATTTCGAGGTTGCGCCCGGCATCCTCTACCACCGCGGCAACTGGGCCGTCGGCGCCGCCTATCTGTTCGGCAAGAACAGCGAACGGGTCGAAGCCAAGGAGATCGGCACCTCGGCCGAATCCTACCAGGCGTTCTTCGACAAGGGGTTGGCCTACGGCATTCTGGAACGCTGGGACGGCAACGGCATCCACCTGAATGAGGTGGGGCTCACGGGTTTTCCGATCAAGGAGCTGACCCACGGCGTATCGGTGCAGGGCGACTGGGGCCCCTGCTACGCCGAAGTAACCTACCGGCATCGCCACGGCGAGAGCGGCGAAAAGGACACGTTCATGCACGACTTCACGACGTCGCAGGTAACGGCACACGGCAATGCGATTTTCGCCACGCCCCGCGCTTTTCACACCGTCCGGCTGCGGTTCGACTGGCAGACGCAGGAGAACGATGAGAGCATCCTGCGCCGTGAAACGGTCAACGGCATCTCGACGGTCTTCTATTTGGGATCGCTGCCCATCTTCGCCCGCCGCGCGCTCGAATTGGGCGGCGAATACGAATGGCAGCAGGGCCGCACCGATCTGCGCGCCGGAATCGATTATGAAGAGTCAACCCGCCGTTCGACGCTGCTTTACCCTTACGTCAAGGAGGCCGACCTCTATGCCGTAACGGGGTTCGTGCGGGCGCGGATCCTCTTTCGGCAATGGGAGTTCAGCGGCGGCGCCGACTTCCGCCGAGGCGGATTTTCCGAAGAGGAGTTCGAAGAGGAGACCCCGCTCGAAACCAGTCCCTACCCGCTGCAACTGACCGAATACTACGATTATACGAACGAATACCTCACAGCGCCGCGTTTGGGGGTCGAATTGGGTGCGCGCCGCAACATCCGGCGATTCTACCTCGATCTTTCGGCCCGTTACGAACACGGTTTCAACCTGGAGTTCGTGCCGCGGGCCCATCGGGTAACGGTGCTGCTCTCCGTGGGATACGATTTTTAAGCACGGAGGGATAAGAAACGAATGAGAAAAACAATTAACACATTAATAAAAACCGACTTATGAAAAAAATTCTGACTTTGGCGGTGATCACCACGACCATGTTATCGGTCGGATGTTCCAAGAGCGACGACGGCGTAAGCAACGACACGCCGATCGCCGTGCAAATCGACCCGACGATCGCTGATCCGACCCTCTTCCCGAAGGCCTCGACCCGCGTATCGGACACCGACTTCGAAAAGGGCGACAAGATCGGCGTAACGATCACGATGGAAGACGACAACACGCCGTACTTCGACAACAAGGAGTTCTCGTTCGACGGCACGACTTTCACCGCACCGGGTACGCTCTGGTACGAGGATGCAAACCTCGCATCGACGCTCTTCGCCTATTATCCCTATCAGGAGGGAACGGCGCATCCCGCCGAGTTCTCCGTACAGACCGACCAGAGCGGCGATAACTACAAGGCATCGGACTTGGTCATCGGTGCCAAGAGCGGCGTCAAACCGGAAAAAACGGTCGGCCTGGCCTTCAAACACAAGATGACGCGCGTGATCATCCGCGTAACGAACGGCAGCGGTTTCGACCTCTCGGAGATTCGGATCGGCGGGGCTATCGGCACGGGTACGATCGACGCCACAACGGGTGCATTCACGGCCAAATCCGGCGCTGAAACCGTTGAAGTAAAGGCATGCGAACGGACGAAGAACGAATTGTATTATGCGCTGTTGGTTCCGCAGGACGGCGTGCAGCTCGTAACGAAATTCACTACGGCCGACGGCAAAACGCGCTCCTACACGCTCGGCACGACCGATCTGGTATCGGGCACGAACCGCGAACTGACGATGAACATCCAGCCGGCAGACATACAGGCTACATTAAGCGGGCCGATCGACGGCTGGGAGGATGGCGATGACCTCGAAATCGGCAGCGGCGGTCAGGTCGAAACTCCCACAATCGAATGGAAAGGGGTAAAATATAAAATCGTAACGCTCAAGGACGGACGCACGTGGATGGCCGAGAATCTGCGCTACGTGCCCGAGGGCAAATCGGTATCGAGCGACCCCGCCGAAGATGCCGGCATCTGGTATCCCGCAGCCAATGCAGAGAAAACGGCCGATCCCGCCTTGGTCGAGAAGTTGGGGCTGCTCTACGACGCATCGACCGCTTTCGGAGTCGAAGTAACCCCTGAAAATGCCATGTCGCTCGAAGGAACGCAGGGCATCTGCCCCGACGGATGGCATATCCCGACCAACGCCGAACTCACCGGTCTGGTGGGACAAAATTCCAACGGAGTGATGACCAATCCGGACGCTCCCTACTACGACTCAAACATCCGAGGTGCTTCGATACCGGTACTCAACGAGGCCGGATTCAACTGGTGCTCCGCCGGCATACGGAACAAAGCCAACCTAACGGCTACCGGCTCCTATACAGTAACCGAGTACGGCGGTGTTTACGGAGTCTTGAGCTACGTTTGGGGGTCGACCTGCTATCAGGTTAAATACGATACCCAGACCGGCCAGACATTGCAAAACATCCAGTACTACTCGTTCATGTCGACGGTCAATGCCACGAACAACAAGGTAACGGTCGCTTACGGGAACTACAAATCCGGTTACTCCGTCCGCTGCATCAAAGACGCTGAATAGCAACCGACCAACCGGTCGAAAGCCCATGCGCAAAGGGAGCCTTGTCTGCGAATAGACGGGGGCTCCCTGCGCGGTTTTCGAAACCGGCTGCACAAAATCGCTGCGCCCCGCGCCCCGAGCGAACTACACAGACACCACACACAACACCTGCAATCCTATGAAAACCCCGAACTACGCCAAGCATCTCCTGCAATGGGGTACGTTGGCCGCCATCGTCGGCACGATCGCGTGGGCCACATGCGCCGAAAAGCCCGTCGACGTCGAAAAGTACTGTCCTTTCGGCGGTCTCGAAGCCTTCGGCAGCTATTTGGTCAACCACTCGTTAGCCTGCTCTATGTCGATGCTCCAGATCATGATGGGCCTCGTGCTCGCCGCGGGCGTCGTCCTCTTCGCGAAACTCTTCTGCGGCTATCTCTGCCCGTTAGGAACCCTCGACGAGGCGATGGGACGCCTCGGACGCAAACTCCATCTGCAATTCGAGATCCGGCAGGGCGGCATCGCCGACAAACTGTTGCGCGCGGTCAAATATATCCTGCTTTTCATCATCCTCTACAACACGCTCGCCACAAGCGAACTGTTCTGCAAGAAGCTCGATCCCTACTACGCGGCGGCAACGGGCTTCAAGGGCGAAATCGTGCTGTGGATGTCGTTGACCGCCATCGGGTTGTTGTTCTTGGGCGGTCTGTTCGTGCGAATGTTCTGGTGCCGGTACATCTGTCCGCTCGGGGCATTGAGCAACGCTTTCAAATCGACCGCCTCCATTCCGTGCGTGCTGTTCGCCGTCGTCATCGTCATATTGCTCGGCACGCGCACGGCCGACGGATGGACATGGATGCTCGCCCTGCTTTGCGTCGTCGCCTACCTCGCCGAAATCGACCTTGTGCGCGGCTGGTGCAAAAGGAAACCCAAAAAATATACGCTGATGCACATCACGCGCGACGAGGCGACGTGCAACGGCTGCAAACTGTGCGAAAAGAAATGCCCCTACCAGATTCCGATCCACGATTACACGAAAGTGAGCCATATCGACTGCACCCTGTGCGGACAGTGCATTTCGTCGTGCGCGACGGGCGCTCTGCAGGTGAACGGACGTCGCTCGCTGCGTTGGCTGCCGGCCGTGCTGACGGTCGCATTCTTCGGCATCGCGCTCTGGCTCGGCAACACGCTGGAGTTGCCGACCATCGACGAAAAATGGGGCGACTACGAACAGGTCGAGGGAATGCAGACCTACGAAATGGAGGGGTTGCAATCGGTGAAATGCTTCGGTTCGTCGAAGGCCTTCGCCGCCAAGATGCAGACCGTGCGGGGCGTTTACGGCGTGAAAACCTTCGTGAAACGCCACGCTGTGGTCATTTCCTACGACCCCGCTCAAACCGACACGCTCAAACTCCAAGAGGCCGTTTTCACGCCGACTTTCCGCAAATTCAAATCGCCCGACGAGACCGTTCCGATGCTCGACGTCGTGCGATTAGGGGTCGAAGGGTTGCATGACCGGATGGATATGGTCTATTTCGGCATGGCTTTACAACAGATCGAGGGCATCTACGGATTCACCGCCGAATTCGATTGTCCGGTGGCCGTGAAGATCTACACCGATCCCGCAGCCGGACTGACCGAAGAGCAGTTGACCGCGGCCATCGAAGCCAAGGAGCTGGTTCTCGAGACCAAAAACGGCGAACGCCGCTATCCGATGCACTACGACGTGCGCAGCTATGCGCCCGACGGGCAAGCGACGCGCGCGGAGTTCATCGAAACGATGTTCGTCGACATCCAGAAGCTCAACGGCCGATTCATCGCCAACATCGAACAGTGGGGCGACGACGAACAATTCCCGAAGGCCGTCTACGAACTACCGATGGCGAGCATCGAGAAGATTCCCGTGCGGCAATCGTTCCCCTACTTCAAGAGCTTCCTTTCGTGCACGGACGGAATCGTGTCGGTCGATTTCGTGCTGCGCGACCTGGCGCCCGTCATGCGGCTGCACTATGTGAAGTCGATGTGGACGGACGAACGGCTGTGGAACGAGGTGTTTCAAGCCGAAAAATGGACCCTGCGCATGGCCGACGGCACCTTCAAGGAGTCGGAACCGCGATTGCAGTTCCTCGTCGAGGGCCGGACGGTCGAAGCGGAATAAACGAAAAACGGAAACTCGCCGATTCAAACACTCGATTCCATGAAACTCCGAATCATTGCACTGGCCGTCGTATTGACCTGCACCGTCCGATTCGCGGCGGCCGACGAAGGCATGTGGATGATCCAGCAGCTCGCCGGCATCTATCCGCAGATGAAAGCCCGCGGCGTCAAACTTTCCGCCGATGCGATCTACAACGATCAGGCTCCGGCGTTGGCCGATGCCGTCGTCGCCATCGACGGCGGCGTGGGAACGGGCAGCATGATTTCGCACGAAGGGCTGTTGATCACCAACCATCACGTGGCTTACAGCGACATCTGCGACCTTTCGACCCCCGAACACAACTATTTGGAGACCGGATTCTGGGCCCGCACGCATGCCGATGAACTGCCCGTCAAAGGCAAAACCGTCTCGTTCCTGCGACAGGTCGAGGATGTAACGGCCGAAGCCATCGCCCTGCGCGAAAAAATGCAGGCCGAGGGGCGTTGGGGCATCATGTCGATGCGCCGGCTCTACGCCGACATCGAAAAACGCCACGCCGCCGAGACCCCCTACGAGGTCTCGTGTGTCGCCATGTGGGGCGGTCGGAAATTTTACCTGTATTATTACGAAGTTTTCCGCGACGTGCGGTTAGTCGGCGCCCCGCCTGTCAGCATCGGCGCATTCGGCGGCGACGTCGACAACTGGAGCTGGCCCCAGCACAAGGGCGATTTCGCCCTCTACCGCGTCTATGCCGACCGCGAAGGCCATCCGGCCGACTATGCGCCGGAAAACGTTCCGCTGAACCCCTCGCAGGTGCTGACCGTCTCGACGCGCGGCGTGCACGATGACGATTACACGATGGTCATCGGCTTCCCGGGCCGCACGAGCCGCTACACCTCGTCGTACGGCATCACCGAACGGCAGGAGATCAAAAATCCTATCGTCGTGGCCGACCGGCACCTGCGAATGGAGATCATCAAACGCCACATGGAGCGCAGCCCCGAGGTGCGGATGAAGTACTCCGACGCCTATTTCTCATTGAGCAATTTCGCCGATTTAGCCAAATGGGAGAACAGCTGTCTGCGCCGGTTCGACATTGCCGGCCAGCGGCGCGCCGAGGAGCGCGAACTCGCCGCATGGATCGCAGCCGATCCCGACCGCACGGCCGCCTACGGCGATCTGCTTCCGTCGCTCGAACAGAGCTATGCGGCGCGCCGCGAAGCCGAACGCCGGCTGAATCACTTCCGCGAATCGTGGCTCGGCCCCAGCGAAGCCCTGTTGGTGGGCAACCGGCTCTCGTCCTATTTGGCGCGGCTCGACCGGCTCGGAATCGACACGCTCGACCTCCGTTCGAAAGATGCCGCAGGCGTGCGCAGCAACCTCGCCCACCTGCGCCGCAACTACGATGCCGCCACCGATCGCGAATTGCTGGCCCGCATGGCGGTTCGGTTCACGGAGAACGTACCCCGCACAATGTGGGGCGATGAGTTAGGGCGAATGTACGATGCAGCGGACGGCGATGCGGCCCGCATGGCCTACGATGCGTTCGACCAGTCGATTTGCAGCGATGCCGATCGGTTCGAAGCCTTCTTTGCGGGCAATCGGGCCGTAGCGGAGATCCGCCGAGACCCGTTAGTGCGGCTCACCCAATCGGTGCGGATCGACCGCTTCACCAAAGGGGTCGACCGTGCGGAAAAAGCCTCGGGCCATACCGTCAGCAACTTGGAATCGCGCTATCAACAGGCGCTTTACGAATTTCGCGAGGCCCGCAAACGTCCGCAGTATCCCAATGCCAACTCGACGATGCGGCTGACCTACGGACGGGTGCGGGCGCTGCATCCGTCGGACGCCGTGCATTGCGATGCCCGCACGACCATTGCAGGCTATACGGAGAAGTACGACCCGTCGCGCTACGAATTTCGGGTCGACGACCGGATGCGCGAACTGATCGCCGCGGGAACGTGGGGCCGCTGGAGCGAAAAGGGGACGCTTCCGGTGAACTTTCTGACGGACAACGACATTACAGGCGGCAATTCGGGCAGCCCCGTATTGGACAGTCGCGGACGGTTGGTCGGATTAGCCTTCGACGGCAACCGCGAATCGATGGCCTGCGATCTCTGCTTCCAACCCGACTATGCCCGCACGGTCTGCGTGGACATCCGTTTCGTGCTATGGATCATCGAACAATACGCCGGAGCCGGCCATCTGCTCAATGAAATCGCCTTCGCGAAGTAGATTTATGGAACATCCGACCGGAATTATCCCTATATTTGCGCCTGTTCAAGGTAAATCGATTATGAAACAGTTGTTTTACACGCTTCTTATCGCGGCGGCGGCCCTCCTCCCGTCGTGCGTATCGAAACAGGTGGTCCGACAGGCCGAAAACCAACGCGATTCGCTCGAAATCGTGGTCGGCGAAAAGGATTCGTTGATCAATGCCGTCTTCTCGGACATCAATGCCATTTCGGAGAATATGGCTCTCATCAAATCGCGCGAGAATCTGATCGCCGTATCGGAGACACCCGAAAGAGGCCGCCGTCCGATGGAGGATATTCGCAACGATATCGCCGCCATCGACCGGCTGTTGCAGGAGAACCGTGCGAAGATCGCTTCGCTGCAGCACACTTCGGCCCAGTTGCGCAAAGCCAATCTGCATATCGAGGCGTTGGAGAAGAGCATCGCCCAGTTGAACATGCAGCTGAACGAGAAGACGACCGAGGTCGAAGAGTTGCGGCTCGAGCTTGAAAAGAGAGGGATCGAGGTGGCCGAACTGACCGAACAGGTAGAGACGGGCAACGCACAGGTCGCCCGGTTGAGCGGCGAGAAAACCGATTTGGAGAACCAGCTCAACACGGTTTACTACATTGTCGGCTCGGAGAAGGAGTTGCGGGATGCGCAGATCGTCAACAAACAGGGATTCATCGGCCGCACGCTGACAGTCAACCAGAGCGGCAACTTCGAGAGCTTCACCCGGGCCGATTCGCGGCTGCTGAACGAGATTCCGATCGGCCACAAACGCATAACCCTCGTTACGACGCATCCCGATGAGAGTTATCAACTCATCGTCGATGCCGACAAGACCGTAACCAAATTGGTAATCGACGATCCCGTGCGATTCTGGGAGAGTTCGAAGATTTTGGTAATCAGTTATAAATAAGCTTCCGATTCGCGAACGAATCGAACGAAATTCTTTCTTTCGCACCGCCGCATCGCCTGCGGCCCGCAGCCGGAAGGCTGTCTGCCGAGACAAAATAAGTATAAATACGTATCCGAACGGAACAAAAAACGGTTAATTTTGGACGTTTCAACGGCGGCCTCGCCCGATTTTGCGGGCCGTTGCCGCATCCGGAACACCGAATTAATTCAAATACAAATCGTTATGGTTGATATTTTTGCCCGTCTCGAAAAAAATGCGGGCGGCCCGATCGGCCAATACATGGCCTACGCCCACGGATACTATGCATTCCCGAAATTGGAGGGCGAAATCGGTCCTCACATGCGTTTCCGCGGTAAGGAGATGCTCAACTGGAGCCTGAACAACTATTTAGGACTCGCCAACCACCCCGAAGTCCGCAAAGCCGATGCCGAGGGTGCCGCGCAGTTCGGCATGGCCGCGCCGATGGGAGCCCGCATGATGAGCGGTCAGACCGTCTATCACGAGCAGCTCGAACGCGAACTGGCCGCATTCGTCGGCAAGGAGGATGCGTTCCTCCTCAACTTCGGCTATCAAGGCATGATCTCGATCATCGACTGCCTGCTGACGCCGCGCGACGTTGTGGTCTACGATGCCGAGGCCCACGCCTGCATCATCGACGGGTTACGTCTGCACAAGGGCAAACGATTCGTCTTCGGACACAACGACATGGAGTCGCTGCGCCTGCAACTGAAGCACGCGACCGAACTGGCCGACGAACAGAACGGCGGCGTATTGGTCATCACCGAGGGCGTATTCGGCATGAAGGGCGACTTGGGCAAGCTCGACGAGATCGTCGCGCTGAAAAAGGACTTCACGTTCCGCCTGCTCGTCGACGACGCGCACGGATTCGGCACGATGGGCAAAGGCGGCCGCGGTACGGCCTCGCATTTCGGCGTGGTCGACGGTGTGGATGTCCTCTTCAACACCTTCGCCAAGTCGATGGCGGGCATCGGCGCATTCGTCAGCGGCCCGCGCTGGCTCATCAACCTCTTCCGCTACAACATGCGTTCGCAGCTCTACGCCAAATCGCTGCCGATGCCGATGGTCATCGGTGCGCTGAAGCGTTTAGACTTGATCCGCAATCATCCCGAATTCCAGCAGAAGCTGTGGGAGATCGTCCGCGCCTTGCAGAGCCAACTGAAAGAGAACGGATTCGACATCGGCGTAACGAACTCACCGGTAACGCCGGTTTTCATGAAGGGCGGCATTCAGGAGGCGACGAATTTAGTGGTCGATCTGCGTGAAAATCATGGCATCTTCTGCTCGATCGTGATTTACCCCGTCATTCCGAAGGGCGAAATCATCCTGCGTGTCATCCCGACGGCAGCCCACACGCTGGAGGATGTCAAAGTAACGATCGAGGCCTTCAAATCGGTACGCGACAAACTCGAAAGCGGCTATTATGCCTCGATGCCCATCCCGGCCCGCGCCGACGAAGGGTTCAAAGTCCGCTAATTTCTATTAACCGGTACGGATCGCAGCAGAGGAAGAGACAGGAGGTAAGACTGCTTGAAAAGCGCTGCTGTTCGCTGTACACCCCTTTTGAACGGGGTACCCTATGAATGGGGAGTTACGGGAATTAGGGAGCATCGTTCGCGCTCCATACCATGCAAAGGAAGCGGGTCGTCTGAAAATCAGACGACCCGCTTCCTTTGCATCCGCTCATAACCCTTTTTATCGGGACGCTGCTTCCGGCTGGGAAATCCGGCAACCGATCGAAACCCGATCCTATCGGGATACCTCACCCATAAGCGTCGAATGGAGCATCCGCCTGACGGCGATTCGTCTGTCAGCTCGGACTATTTCAGCTCCACTTTATAGGGGCAATACATGCGAATCCCCTCTTGCGAAAGCACCTCGCGCATCCGCTCGTAATCCTTCGTCAGGATACCCAACTGCGAACATTTGACCGTCGCGCGAACCTGCTCATTCAACGAGGCCAAAATGGCGGCGAAACCGTCGGGCTGCTCCACCTGCTCGGTTACCCGATATTCGTCGCCTAATTCGGCTTTGTCGGCAGCCAACGCGATGGCCGCTTTCAGGCCGCCGTAATCGTCGATCAAACCGATCCCCTTGGCATCGTCGCCCGACCAGACCCGTCCGCCGGCAATATCCAGCACATGGTCGATCGTCAGATTCCGACCGTTCGCCACGTTGGTCGTGAAGGTTTCGTAAACCTTGTTCACGCCCCGCATCATCGCGGCACGCTGCGACGCGGTCAACGGGCTCATCATCGAAATTCCGGCCGAAGCATTGCTCCGCACGCCGTCGACCGTGATGCCCAACTTGTCGGCCAACGCATCGTGGAAATCGAACATCTGACCGAATACGCCGATCGAACCCGTAAGGGTCATCCGGTCGGCCACGATCACATCGGCCGGACACGAAATATAGTAACCGCCGCTCGCGGCATAACCGCCCATCGAGACGATCACCGGCTTTTCGGCCTTCAACAGCTCCATCTCGCGCCAGATCAAGTCCGAAGCCAGCGCGCTTCCGCCCGGCGAGTTCACCCGCAGCACGACTGCCGCAATATCCTCATCCTTGCGGATTTCGGCTAATTTTCGAGCCAGTGTATTGCCATAGATGTCTCCGTCGGAGCCCTCGCCGTCGACGATCGTACCGTCGGCATAGACGATGGCCACCTGCGGAGCGGATAGATGCTCCACATCGGCCGACAGCTGCGAAGCATAATCGCCCAACGAAACGTAGTTGTACGTGCCGTCCTCGTTGGCCTCGACGCCCAATTCGGCGAATACCTCGTCCATCTGGTCTTCATAGAGCAGCGAATCGACGAATCCCTTTTCGAGCGCCTCCTCGGGCAGCACGACCTGCAACTCGTCGGTCATCCGCTGCAAGGCGTCGTAATCGATCCCGCGCGCCTCGGCCACCTTCGAAGAGAGACTCTTCCACATCGAGTTGGCCAGCTGCTGCATCTGCTCGCGGTTGGCAGGCGACATTTTGTCGAGGATATAGGGTTCGACGGCACTCTTGTATTTGCAGGCCGTCGGACGGAATACTTCGGCCTTGACGCCCAATTTATCCAACAGCCCCTTGTAGAACATGATCTCTTGAGAGAGGCCCGACCAATCCATGCCGCCCTGCGGCTGAAGGTAGATTTTGTCGGCAGCCGATGCGAGATAGTATCCGCCCTGGCCGTAGCTTTCGTTGTAAGATACGATGAATTTGCCGCTCTCTTTGAACCCGACGAGCGCTTCGCGCAACTCTTCGAGCACGGCAAGGCTTTCAAAACCGCCCGCACCGTTCATACGCAGGTAGATCCCCTCGATCCGGTCATCGGCAGCCGCCGCGTCGATCGCGCACAGCGCCTTATAGAGAGGCAGCTGCGGTGTCATGCTCATCGACATAATGTCGAAACCGGCCATCGGATCGGTCGACGGCGCATCGGTCAACGGCTCGGCAAGGTCGATCTTCAGAATGGAATGCGAAGGAACGGCAACCGTTTTGCTACCGCCCATCACCGCAACGATGCCGATCAACAGGATGAACCACAGGAAGGACGACAGCACGGATCCCACCACGAAAGCGAGCAATCCGGCCAAAAAAGTCTTAAAAAAGTTCATAGCAATACGCTTTTATGTTATTCTTACCGCAAAGATAATCATTTGCTTTTGGTTTTCAAAAAATATATATCGAAACTCAATATCTATTGCATTCGAAAACCCGTTCAGACGGACCCCGTGAATAAAAATCCGGACAGAGAAAACTCCGTCCGGATCGGTTCGAATCGAATAGTTGCGAACCATCGCCTCTGCAACCGACGCAGCAGCAAAGCATTACCCTATGCCGCCGCCGACGCGAACAGGCCGATGATTCCTGTCATTACATTTTTTTGCCGATGTTCGTCTTTTTGAGGACTTTCGGTGCAGCGGCCTTGGCAGCCGTTGCTTTCGGCGCTTTGGGAGCCTTCGGGGCTGCAGCCTTCTTCTTGGTCTCGCCCTCGACTACCGTGGCATCCTCGACAGCATCCGTCGTCGGCTTCTTGCGCGAACGGCGCGTCTTGGGTTTCGCTTCAGCCGCAGCCGTCGGCGCAATGCCCAACGTATAGGCTTCGTTGAAATCGACGAACTCGATGATGCACATATCGGCACCGTCTCCGAGACGGAAACCCGTCTTCAGAATGCGGGTATAACCGCCCGGACGCTCGGCGATTTTCGGAGCGATCGTGCGGAACAGCTCCGTAACGGCCTCTTTCTGTTTGAGGTACGAGAAGACGATACGGCGCGAATGCGTGGTATCCTCCTTGGCCTTCGTTACCAACGGTTCTACGAACTGCCGTACCGCCTTGGCCTTGGCTACGGTCGTCTCGATGCGTTTGTGCAGAATCAACGACGACGCCATGTTCGAAAGCAACGCTTTACGATGGCCCGCCTGACGACCGAGGTGGTTGAAATTCTTATTGTGTCTCATAAATTAGTCTTTGTCAAGTTTGTAGATTGATACGTCCATACCGAACTTCAGATTCAGAGAGGTCAGCAACTCGTCCAATTCCGTCAACGACTTCTTACCGAAGTTGCGGAATTTGAGCAGGTCGCTGCGGTTGAGCTGCACGAGGTCGCCCACCGTATCCACGTCGGCGGCTTTCAGGCAGTTCAGGGCGCGGACGCTCAAGTCCTGATCCGAGAGCTTGGTCTTAAGCAGCTGACGCATGTGCAGCACATCCTCGTCGAACTCTTCGGAACCGCTGTTCTCCTCCATATTGACGGTGATCTTCTCGTCGGAGAAGAGCATGAAGTGCTGGATAAGGATTTTGGCAGCCTCTTTCAACGCCTCCTTGGGATGAATCGAACCGTCGGTAGTAATTTCCAGATTCAGCTTCTCGTAGTCCGTGCGCTGCTCGACACGGTAGTCTTCCCGCGTGTACTTCACGTTCTTGATGGGCGTGAAGATCGAATCGATGGGCAATGTACCGAATTCGCAGTCGGCAGGTTTGTTCTCCTCGGCGGGCACATAGCCGCGGCCTTTGCCGATGGTCAAGACCATCTGCATTTTGGTGCCGGGGGCCAGGCGGCAGATCACCAGATCGGGATTCAACACCTTGAAGGACGACAGATAATTCGAGATATAACCGGCAGTCAGCTCCGTTACACCCGCGACGTTAATGGAGACCCTCTCGGCATCCTGATTGTCGACTGTGCGAATAAGACGAACCTGCTTCAGATTGAGGATAATGTGCAGCATGTCCTCGATCACGCCGGGAATGGCGGCAAACTCGTGATCGACACCGGCGACCTTGACCGTCGTGATGGCATAGCCCTCGAGCGACGAGAGCAGCACACGACGCAAAGCGTTACCGACAGTCATTGCGAATCCGGGTTCCAACGGTCGGAATTCGAACCTTCCGAACGAGGAGGAGGATTCGAGCATAATAACCTTCTCAGGTTTCTGGAATGCTAATATTGCCATAATGCGTGAAATGGATTTTAATGACTACTTCGAGTACAACTCGACGATAAGCTGTTCCTTGATATTTTCCGGAATCTCTTCGCGTTCAGGTTTCTGAAGGAATTTGCCGCTCATCGTAGCAGCGTCCCACTCCAGCCAGGCATAGCGGCTGCGGCCGCCGGCCAGCGATTCGGTGATCACTTCGAGGCTCTTCGACTTTTCGCGAACCGACACCACATCGCCTGCACGCAGCGAGTACGACGGGATGTTGACCACCGAGCCGTTGACGCAGATATGACGGTGCGAAACGAGCTGACGGGCTGCGGCACGCGTCGGAGCGATGCCCAGACGATAAACCACATTGTCGAGACGGCACTCGAGCAGTTTCAGCAGGTTCTCACCCGTGATGCCGCCCATACGGGCAGCCTGCTCGTAAGTACGCGAGAACTGCTTCTCCAGCAGACCGTAGGTATATTTGGCCTTCTGTTTTTCGCTCAACTGCGTACCGTACTCCGACACCTTCTTGCGTTTGCGTGCCAGACCGTGCTGTCCGGGGGGAACGTTGCGTTTTTCAAGCACCTTATCCGCGCCGTAAATAGCTTCGCCGAATCTCCGGGCGATTTTCGATTTCGGTCCTATGTATTTTCCCATTGTTTTACAGTTTTATTAAAAAGTACGTTTTTGAATCATCCTGCCGGAACGTCCGAATTATACGCGGCGGCGGTTGGGAGCACGGCAACCGTTATGCGGCAGCGGCGTAACGTCGATGATCTCCATCACCTCGATGCCGGCGCCGTGAATGGTGCGCACGGCCGACTCGCGGCCTGCACCCGGACCCTTGACATAAACTTTCACCTTGCGCAGGCCCATGTCGTAAGCGACCTTCGCGCAATCGGCAGCCGACGTCTGGGCTGCATAAGGCGTATTCTTCTTCGAACCACGGAAGCCCATCTTACCGGCCGACGACCAGCTGATGACATCGCCCACCTCGTTGGTGATGGTGATGATGACGTTGTTGAAAGTGGAGTGGACATAGGCGTTGCCCAAGGCTCCGACCTTAACAACCTTTTTCTTGACTGTACCAGTTTTCTTTGCCATAATTCTCTAAAGATTACTTTGTTGCCTTTTTCTTGTTTGCGACCGTCTTCTTCTTTCCCTTGCGGGTGCGGGCGTTGTTCTTGGTCGACTGACCGCGAACCGGAAGGCCCAGACGGTGACGGATGCCCCGGTAGC
The DNA here is from genome assembly GCA_947629705.1 of uncultured Alistipes sp. Lineage (GTDB taxonomy): Bacteria > Bacteroidota > Bacteroidia > Bacteroidales > Rikenellaceae > Alistipes. The sequence goes on from CANREN010000007.1 coordinate 43,029, forward strand.
AACCGATGTCCATCAGTCGTTTGATGTTCAACTGGACAAGCGAACGGCACTCTCCTTCGACCTTGATGCCCATATCGGCAATCGTCGAACGGATCGCACCGACCTGTGCATCGCTCCACTCCTCCACTTTGAGGTCGTAGCTGATGCCTGCCTTGTCGAGAATCATGCGGGCTGTCGAGCGACCGATACCGTAGATATAGGTCAGACCGACCTCGCCCCGCTTGTTTTTAGGTAAATCTACACCGACTATACGTGCCATAAAATTTTTTCTTCTTTAATTAACCGTTGAAACACTATCCCTGTCGCATTTTGAACTTGGGATTCTTCTTGCAGATCACGTAAAGTTTGCCCTTACGCTTCACAATCTTGCAATCCTCGCTTCGCTTCTTGATGGATGCTTTTACTTTCATGGTTTTCAAGCGTTTTCATTATTTGTACCTGAAAGAGATGCGACCTTTCGTAAGATCGTAAGGGGTCATCTCCACTTTCACTTTATCCCCGGGCAGAATCTTGATGTAGTGCATCCGCATCTTGCCGGAGATGTGGGCGGTGAGCACGTGGCCGTTGTCCAATTCGACGCGGAACATCGCATTGGAGAGGGCTTCGATGATCGTCCCGTCCCGTTCGATAGCTGCTTGTTTTGCCATAGAGTCTTCTTAACTTGTCAATTTGTCTGATTAATCGCCTGCTCGATGATGCTGAAATCCGTCAGCACATCGGGGCCGTTCTTGCGGATAGCCACCGCGAACTCGAAGTGAGCCGCCGGCTTGCGGTCGCGCGTGCGCACCGTCCAGCCATCGCGTTCGAAAACGACCGCTCTGTTACCCATCGCAATCATCGGTTCGATGCAGATGACCATCCCTTCCTTCAAGAGCGGGCCTCTGCCCCGTGCACCGTAGTTGGGGACGCCCGGGTCTTCGTGCATTTTCCGACCCAATCCGTGTCCTTCCAACTCGCGCACCACGCCGTAGCCGAAACTTTCGGCATACTCCTGCACGGCCGCCGAAATATCGCCTACGCGATTTCCGGCCCTGGCCTGTGCCGTACCTTTATAAAGAGCCTCTTTGGTAACCTCCAGCAGTTTCCGTGCTTCGTCGGAAATTGCTCCCACGGCGAACGTATACGCCGAATCGCCAACAAACCCCTTCATAAACGTACATAAATCGACCGATACGATGTCGCCCTCCTTGATGACGGTCTTATCCGTAGGTATCCCGTGAACCACCTGTTCGTTGACCGAAATGCAGGTCGCAGCAGGATAGCCTTCGTATCCGATTTGAGGAGGAATCGCTCCGTTGGAACGGATGAACTCTTCGGCGACCTTATCCAACTCTTTGGTCGTAACCCCGGGCTTGATGTGGCGGCCCACTTCAGCCAGCGTCTTCGACACGAGCAGGCAATTCTCGCGAAGCAGCTCGATCTCCTCGTCCGTCTTCAAATAAATCATAATGATTTATACGGTTCGGTTTTTTTATGAGTAAATTAATAAAAACTCTCGACAATCGATCCTAATGACGACCTTGGATGCGGCCCGTTTTCATCAGGCCGTCGTAGTGGCGCATCAACAGGTAGCTTTCTATCTGTTTGAGAGTGTCGAGCACCACGCCGACCATGATCAGCAGCGACGTACCGCCATAGAAGTAGGCGAACCCCTGCTGAATGCCCAGGAACTTCATCGCCAACGCAGGCAGAATGGCCACGATGGCGAGAAAGAACGAGCCCGGAAGCGTAATGCGCGTCATGATGGTATCGATGTAGTTCACGGTCTGCTTGCCCGGTTTCACACCCGGGATAAAGCCGCCGTTGCGCTTCATGTCATCGGCCATCATTTGAGGGTTGATGATGATCGCCGTATAGAAATAGGTGAAGGCGATCACCAGCACTGCGAGCGTAAAGTTGTACCAGAACCCCGTTACGTTGCTGAAGGTGGCAGCCGTACTGGAGAACAGCGCCGGGATGAACATCAGCGCCTGCGCGAAGATGATGGGCATGACGTTGGCCGCATTCATCTTGAGCGGGATATACTGACGCACGCCGCCGTACTGCTTGTTACCGACGATACGTTTCGCATACTGCACAGGCACCTTGCGGACGGCCTGCACCAGGGCAATCGTCGCCATGAAGACGAGGAAGAGCAGCACGATTTCGAAGATCAGCATGATCATGTTGCCGGAGGCCGTCTGCAAGCGGGCGTTGACCTCGGCCAACAGCGCGTGCGGCAGACGGGCCACGATACCGATCATGATAATCAACGAAATACCGTTGCCGATTCCCTTGTCGGTGATCTTTTCGCCGAGCCACATGATGAACATGGTGCCCGCAATCAGAATCACCGTCATCATGCAGACGGTGCCGAACGAATTGCCGTAGACGAATGCTCCGGGCGCTTGGTGATAGAGGTTGGCGATATAGGCCGGGCCCTGAAGCACGAGCACGCCGATCGTCAGGAAGCGCGTCCATTGATTCATCTTGCGGCGGCCGCTCTCACCCTCCTTCTGCATTTTCTGGAAATACGGGATCATCATACCCATCAACTGGATGACGATCGAAGCGGTGATATACGGCATAACTCCGAGCGCAAAGATAGCAGCATTGCCAAATGCACCGCCAGAGAAGACGTTCAACAGGCCCAGCAGGCCGTTCTCTTCCAACTGGTTGGCATACTGCGACCCCTCGCCCAGCGCGTTAGGGTCGATGCCCGGAATTACCACGAAACTGCCCAGACGATAGATCAGCAGCAGCCCGATCGTGTACAGGACACGTTTGCGCAGCTCTTCGATCTTATAGATGTTCTTGAGCGTTTCGACGATTTTTTTGTTGGTCGCCAAAAGAGCGATAACCGCTAAAAAGACGATACCGACAATCAAATACTGATTCATAATTTTCGGTTTCTAATAGTCTTACAGTTTTTCGACAGTGCCGCCGGCGGCCGTGATGGCGGCCTCGGCGCTCTTCGAGAATGCGTGAGCCTTGACGGTCAGCGCTTTGGTAACCGAACCGTTGCCCAAAATCTTCACCTTGTCGTTCGACGAGATGAAACCGGCAGCGACGAGTGTCCCGACATTGATTTCGGCGAGCTCCTTCTTGGCGGCCAGCTCCTCGAGCGTAGCAAGGTTGATCGCCTTGAATTCCACACGTTTCAGATTCGTGAAGCCGAATTTCGGCAGACGGCGCTGCAACGGCATCTGACCGCCTTCGAAGCCTAACTTGCGCGAATAGCCCGAACGCGACTGGGCACCCTTATGACCGCGGGTAGCCGTACCGCCGTGCCCCGAACCGGCACCGCGACCGATACGTTTGTCGTGGTGCGTTGCACCCTTTGCGGGTTTGAGATTATTGAGTTCCATTGATATACGTCTATTGAAGGTTGAACTTATTTTACCTCCTCGACTTTCACGAGGTGCTTTACACGTGCGAGCATACCCTTGATAATAACCGAGTCTTCGTGCTCAACGCTCGCATTGATACGCTTCAGACCCAGTGCATCGAGGTTGCGGCACTGACGCGCCGTAGCACCGATACGACTTTTGATCTGGGTGATTTTCAATCTTGCCATTTCGTTTCAGATATTAACCGTTAAACACCTTGTCCATCGAGATGCCGCGCAAACGGGCGATGCTGTGTGCATCGCGCAGTTCGCAGAGTGCGCCGATGGTCGCCTTGACCAAGTTATGGGGGTTCGACGAACCCTTGCTCTTCGCCAGCACGTTCTTCACGCCCACCGACTCCAGCACGGCTCGCATGGCACCGCCGGCGATGATACCGGTACCGGGAGCAGCCGGACGGATCATCACGAGCGAACCGCCGTAACGGAGCTCCTGCTTATGAGGGATGGTTCCGTTGATGACCGGAATTTTAATCAGGTTTTTCTTGGCATCCTCCACGCCCTTGGCGATGGCAGCCTGCACCTCGGAGGCCTTGCCCAGACCGTAACCGACGACGCCGTCCTCGTTGCCCACGACGACAATCGCCGAGAAACTGAAGGTGCGACCGCCCTTCGTTACCTTCGTAACACGCTGAATGCTGACGAGCCGATCTTTCAGCTCCAGGTCGCTCGTGCGTACTTTCTTGATATTGGTATTTGCCATTTCCGTTAGAATTTAAGTCCGCCTTCGCGTGCTGCTTCGGCCAGCTGTTTGACTCTTCCGTGATACAGATAACCGTTGCGGTCGAACGCCACGGTCTGAATGCCTTTGGCGGCAGCGCGTTCGGCGGCTAATTTGCCGACCAAAGCGGCGATTTCGCACTTGGTCTTGCCGGCAGCTGCTTCAGCGACCTCCTTGTCGAGCGACGAAGCCGCAGCCAGCGTCGTGCCAGCCGCATCGTCGATGAACTGCACGTAGATCTGTTTGTTGCTGCGGAAGACCGTCATGCGCGGCTGCTCGGGCGTGCCGTTCACGATTTTACGGATACGCATCTTGATGCGCTCTCTTCTTTCTATTTTGTTCAATGACATAATTTCAGACTATTTACTATTTAGCACCTGCAGATTTGCCCGCCTTGCGACGCAGTTGTTCGCCGACGAACTTGATACCCTTGCCCTTGTAGGGTTCCGGCTTGCGCAGCGAGCGGAGTTTGGCAGCCACCTGGCCGATCAGCTGTTTGTCGCACGATTTGAGCGTTACGATCGGGTTGCCCTTCTTCTCCGTAACCGCCGTGGCCGTTACTTCGGGAGGGAGCATCACGTAGATATCGTGCGAATAGCCGAGGCTCATTTCGATGATATTGCCTTTGACTTCGGCCTTGAAGCCGACGCCGACCAGCTCCTGTTTGATTTCATAGCCCTTCGACACACCGATGACCATGTTGTTGATCAACGCACGATAGAGACCGTGCAGCGAACGGTGGCGGGGTTGATTGGTGGGGCGCGTTACGAGAACGGCGGGGATTTCCTTGCCCGTGTGAGCTTCCGTGTGCGTACCGACCTCTACCTTTATATCCGAATCGACTTTCTGATTCAGCGTCCCGAGTGGCCCTTTCACGCTTACCACGTTGTCGGCCGATACCGTAACGGTAACGCCGGCAGGCAAGTTTACAGGTAATTTACCAATTCTTGACATTTTTATTAATTTGTTTAGTTGCTAATCTCGGTTGGTTTGCAAATTACGATTTTGAACGACTTCCGTTAGTGCTAATCTCTGTTAATCTGCAAATCTCGGTTCGTTTGCGGGAATGCCGGCGCCGCTTGCTAATAAACGTAGCACAGCACTTCGCCGCCCACATTCTCCTTGCGAGCCTGGGCGTCGGTCATGATCCCATTCGAGGTCGAAAGGATGGCGATACCCAACCCGTTGAGTACGCGGGGCATGTCCGAAACCGAAGCGTAACGGCGCAAACCCGGACGGCTGACCCGTTTCAGGTTCTTGATGGCGTTGCACTTCGTAGCGGCATCCCACTTGAGCGCGATTTTGATGGTCGGGTGGCCCTTCTCATCGGCATCGAACTTGTAAGCGAGGATGTAGCCCTGCTCGTAGAGAATCTTCGTGATCTCCTGTTTGATTTTGGATCCGGGAGCTTCAACCACTTTGTGGTTGGCTTTCACCGCATTTCTAATTCTGGTCAGAAAGTCCGCAATAGGATCAGTCATAAGAATTTTTATTAATTAATATACAATAAATAAGTTAAAATTTTCCATTTTCTGCCGCGCTGCGGGAGACCCGAGTTATCGGCCTGTTTTTTTTCGCCTGTCGGACGAACAGGTATGCGCAAATGCCGCACACCACGAAATTCATTACCGCCAAAACGGCACGAGCAACGAAAGAGGTATCCATACATGCCCGAACCAAGACAACGATTCCGCACGCCAACGAAATCAATGCGGCAATCGACAATACCCTTTTCGTACTCAACCAATCCGTTTGTCCGTTCATAATCCGTTATCTTCGACAGCCGTGCGGGCCTCCGTTCGGCATCTTGCTTCCGGAGGGAACCGCGCAACGCGCGCAAATTTAGGCATTATTTTCCGATAAACCAAAGAGAAAACCCTCTTTCGGCGGAAAAATTCACGATACCCGTACACGGACAAGGTCAACCTGTCCTCCCGACAGCTAACGCTCTTCCGTGGTTTATCGAAAAATGCCGAACTTTTCGAAACGCCCCACATATCGGGAAGTTACCGCTTGCAGTGGCACTTTCCCCGATATTGCGACGTATCTACAACGGGTTCGGCACCCGTATCATCATCTTGCAACGTCCGGAAGCCTTTTCAGCCTTCGCGTCCTAAACGTCATCCTGCGGCGCCCGGGAGCCTTTTCAGCCTTCACGCCCTAAACGCTGCCGGCCCCTCCGCACGCCGATCGCTACCAGCTGGCTTTCTTCACGCCCGGGATCAAGCCCTTCGAAGCCATCTCGCGGAACTGGATACGGCTGATACCGAACTGGCGAATATAGCCCTTCGGACGACCCGTGATCTTGCAGCGATTGTGCTGGCGGATGGGATTGGAGTTGCGGGGCAGCTTCGACAAGGCGATCCATGCCTCCTCGTGATCCATCTCACCGCTTTTCACTTTGGCAGCGATTTCTTCGCGTTTGTGGGCATAGCGGTTGGCGAGCTTCTGACGCTTCACCTCGCGAGCCTTCATTGATTCTTTTGCCATCGTTTAGTTCTTTTTAGCGTTTTTGAAAGGAAGGCCGAATTCGCGGAGCAGCGCAAAAGCCTCTTCGTCGGTTTTGGCCGAGGTTACGAAAGTGATCTCCATACCGAAAATCTTGGTGATCTTGTCGATGTCGATTTCGGGGAAGATGATCTGTTCGGTGATGCCGAGGGTATAGTTGCCCCGACCGTCGAACTTCTCGTTGATTCCCTTGAAATCGCGGATACGCGGCAGTGCGACAGCGACTAAACGCTCCAAAAATTCGTACATCTTCGCATCGCGCAGCGTTACGCGCACGCCGATGGGCATTCCCTTACGCAGTTTGAAGTTGGAAATATCCTTGCGCGAACGGGTCTGCACAGCTTTCTGGCCCGCGATCTGGGTCAATTCGGCTTCGGCCACGTCGATGAGTTTCTTGTCGGCGACGGCCTGACCCATACCCTGATTGATGACGATTTTCCGGAGTTTGGGGCACTGCATGATGCTCGAGTACCCGAACTCTTTCATAAGGGCAGGAACGATCTGCTCCTTATACTGTGTCTTGAGTGTAGGAACGTATGCCATTATTTGATCTCCTCCCCTGATTTTTTAGCGTAACGAACTAATTTGCCTTTTTCGCCGAGTCTGCGCCCCACTTTGGTCGGTTTGCCGCTTTTGGGATCGAGGACGAGCATGTTCGAAATATGAATCGGAGCTTCCTTTTCGACGATGCCGCCCTGCGGATTCTGCGCATTGGGTTTGGTGGCCTTCTTCACGAGGTTGACCCCTTCGACGATGGCGCGCTGCTTGGCGACCTCGACCTTCAGGACTTTGCCCTGCTTGCCTTTGTTGTCGCCGGCAATGACCTGCACCATATCCCCTTTCTTAATATGTAATTTCATAGACGGTTGTTGTTTTAACATTACAATACTTCGGGTGCGAGGGAGATGATCTTCATGTATTGGTCGCGCAGCTCGCGCGCTACGGGACCGAAGATACGCGTACCGCGAATTTCACCCTGATTGTTCAACAGTACCACGGCATTGTCGTCGAAACGGATGTACGAACCGTTGGCACGTCTGATTTCCTTGGTCGTGCGCACGACGACCGCTTTCGATACCGAGCCCTTCTTGATGTCGCCCGAAGGGGTAGCGCTCTTGACCGAAACGACGATCTTGTCGCCGATGGACGCATAGCGGCGTTTGGTACCGCCGAGCACCCGGATGCAAAGAACCTCCTTCGCACCGCTGTTGTCAGCTACTACGAGTCTACTTTCCTGTTGTATCATAACTACTTAGCTCTTTCAATGATTTGTACTAATCTCCAACGCTTCGTCTTGCTCAGCGGGCGCGTCTCCATGATGCGGACGGTGTCGCCCTCCTTGCAAGTCTCGTCCAAAGACTCGGCGACGAACTTGGTCGTCTTGTTGACGAACTTGCCATAGATCGGGTGCTTCACCTTGCGGGCTACGGCAACCACAATGGTTTTCGCCATTTTGTTGCTGACAACCAATCCGATACGCTCTTTTCTCAGATTTCTTTCCATAGTCGTGTCAATTATTTAGCGTTTCTTTGACGCAGAATTGTCAGCATACGAGCTATATCTCTGCGGTTTTTCTTGATGATGGAGGGATTCTCGACCGGCGAGACGGCGTGTTGCACCTTCAGTTTCTCCAACCGGGCCTTTTCGGCAGCGATGCGCTCCACGAGGTCTTTGGTCGCAATATCCTTGATTTCTGCACTTTTCATCTTGCGGTTCCCTTAAATGGTGGTTTCGACGTAATCACGTCTTACAATAAATTTGGTAGTGATCGGCAGTTTCTGGGCTCCCAAACGCAGGGCCTCTTGGGCCACTGCCAAGGGTACGCCCTCTGCCTCGAAGAGAATGCGACCCGGCGTTACGGGGGCTACGAATCCTTCGGGATTACCCTTACCTTTACCCATACGCACCTCGGCGGGTTTCTTCGTGATGGGTTTATCGGGGAAGATGCGAATCCACAACTGGCCTTCACGCTTCATGTAACGGGTGATGGCCTGACGCGCCGCCTCGATCTGGCGACCCGTGATCCACGTCGATTCGAGTGCCTTTATGGCGAACGATCCGTATGCAAGTTGGTTACCTCTTTGAGCCAAACCCTTCATACGGCCCTTCTGCATTCTTCTGAATTTTGTCTTTTTCGGCTGTAACATGTTCGTTTTGCTTTAAGAAGTCCGACTTACTTGTTGTTGCGACGGCGTCCGCCCCGACGCTCTCCGCGCTCGCCACGGCCGCCGCGACGTTCGCCGCGCTCGCCCGAGAACGACTGGGCCGAAGCGCCTGCGATTTCGAAGAGGTCGCGTTTGCCGTAAACCGTACCCTCGCAGATCCAAACTTTCACGCCCAGGATACCCACCTTGGTAAGGGCCTCGGTCAGGCTGTAATCGATGTCGGCCCGGAACGTATGCAACGGAATACGCCCCTCCTTGACCGTCTCCGTGCGGGCCATTTCGGCGCCGCCGACACGGCCGGAAACCTGGACTTTGATACCTTCGGCGCCCATGCGCATCGTCGAAGCGACGGCGGTCTTCACCGCACGGCGGAACGACACGCGGCCTTCCAGCTGACGGGCGATGTTCTGGCCCACGATGACGGCATCCACTTCGGGACGCTTCACTTCGAAGATATTGATCTGAATCTCCTTGCCGGTGAGTTTCTTCAACTCCTCCTTCAGTTTGTCGACCTCCTGGCCGCCCTTGCCGATGATGATGCCCGGACGAGCGGTCGAGATGGTTACCGTAACCAACTTCAGCGTGCGCTCGATGATGATTTTCGAGATGCTTGCTTTCTGAAGACGGACATTCAGATATTTGCGGATCTTGGCATCCTCGACCAATTTGTCGGAGAAGTGCTTGCCGCCGAACCAGTTGGAGTCCCAACCGCGGGTGATCCCGAGTCGATTTGCTATCGGATTAACTTTCTGTCCCATCTGATTACTTGTTTTCTGCGGTTACCAATTTGTCGACCACGATCGTTACGTGGTTCGAACGTTTGCGAATGCGATGCGCGCGCCCCCGCGGAGCGGCCTGAATGCGTTTCAGCATACGGCCTCCGTCGACGAACACCTCTTTCACGCAAAGCGCGGTGCTCTCCAGGCTTTCGCCCTCGTTCTTGGCCTCCCAGTTGGCGATCGCCGACTTGAGGAGCTTCTCCATACGGATCGATGCCTCCTTTTTCGAGTAACGGAGGATGCCCAGCGCCTTGTTGATCTCCACGCCGCGGATGATGTCGGCCACCAAGCGCATCTTACGGGGAGAGGTCGGGCAATCGCGCAGAACGGCTATGGCCTTCTGCTTCTTTTCAGCCTTGATTTTCTCGGCTCTATTTGCTTTTCTTGCACCCATTTTCTACCTATTTTTTCTTGTTACCTGCGTGGCCGCGGAAGTTGCGCGTAGGAGCGAACTCGCCGAGTTTGTGTCCTACCATGTTCTCCGTAACGTAGACCGGAATGAACTTGTTTCCGTTATGCACGGCGATCGTCTGCCCGACGAATTCAGGCGAAATCATACTTGCGCGCGACCAAGTTTTGATGACCGATTTCTTGTTGCTTTCGGCTTGAGCGGAAACTTTCGCTTCGAGCTTCGGGTCGATATACGGTCCTTTTTTCAATGAACGGCTCATTATGTACTCTTTTTTAATTATTTTTTCTTACGGGAAATAATAAATTTCGAGGTCGTCTTCTTCGGGTTGCGCGTCTTGTAACCTTTAGCCAACAGACCCTTGCGCGAACGGGGATGACCACCGGAAGCACGGCCTTCGCCGCCACCCATCGGGTGATCGACCGGGTTCATGACGACACCGCGGTTGTGAGGCCGGCGGCCCAGCCAACGTTCGCGGCCGGCCTTGCCCGAGCTTTCGAGGTTGTGGTCGATGTTCGACACGACACCCACCGTTGCGCGGCAAGTTACGAGTACCATACGAGTCTCACCCGAAGGCAGCTTGATGATGGCGAATTTGCCTTCGCGTGCCAGCAGTTGAGCATACGAACCGGCCGAACGGGCGATCGCGGCGCCCTGGCCGGGGTAGAGTTCGATATTGTGGATGACCGTACCGAGCGGAATATCGCTCAAGAAGAGCGTATTGCCCACTTCGGGAGCAGCGGTTGCGCCGCTCATCAAGGTCTGGCCCACCTGGAGACCGTTCGGTGCGAGGATATAGCTCTTCACGCCGTCGGCATATACCAGAAGTGCAATGCGAGCCGTGCGATTGGGGTCGTACTCGATCGATTTCACAGTTGCAGCGACCCCGTCCTTGGCACGTTTGAAGTCGATCAGACGATACATCTGCTTGTGGCCGCCGCCGATGTAGCGCACGGTCATCTTGCCGTTGTTGTTACGTCCGCCCGTGCTTTTCTTGGGGCTGAGCAGCGATTTTTCCGGCGTGCTCTTCGTGATTTCGTCGAACGTGCCGATTATCTTGTGTCGCGTACCTGCGGTTACAGGTTTGAATTTTCTTACTGCCATCTTCGTTAGATATTACTGTAAAAATCGATCTTGTCTCCCTCCTTCAGGGTTACGATAGCCTTCTTGTAGTTGTTGGCCCGGCCCTCCAAAAGGCCCGCTTTGGTGTAGCGGCTTTTCTGTTTGCCCATGTAGTTCACGGTGTTGACATCGGTTACGACGACGTTGTACATCTGTTCTACGGCATTGCGAATTTGCAGCTTGTTAGCCCTCACGTCGACGATAAAACCGTAGCGATTCAACTTTTCGCCCTGAATCGTCATTTTCTCGGTCAGAACCGGCTTAATAATAATTTCCATTTGTCTCTTGCGTTTTTAAGCTAACATCGTATTCAAAATCTGCTCGGCACCCTCGACCAGCACGATCGCCGAAGCGTTCATCACGTCGTAGGTGCAGAGGTTCTGCGCCAGCACGGATTTCACGTAGGGCAGGTTGCGGCACGAAAGCTGGAGATTGGCGTTCGATTCGGGAAGAACCAGCAAAACCTTCTTGTCATCCACCTTCAGCGCACCGGCCAACGCGGCGACGTTCCTGGTTTTCGGAGCTTCGTACTTCAACGCCTCGACGACGCTGATGGCACCGGCCCGGGCCTTGTAGGTCAACGCGCTGCGACGAGCCAGCTGTTTGAGCTTCTTGTTGAGCTTGAAGCTGTAATCGCGGGGCACGGGACCGAATACACGGCCGCCGCCCGGGAACAACGGCGACAGAATGCTGCCCGAACGGGCGCCGCCGGTACATTTCTGACGCTTGAGCTTGCGGGTCGAACCGGCGACCTCGTTGCGCTGCTTCGATTTGTGGGTACCCTGACGCTGATCGGCAAGATACTGCTTCACATCGAGATAGATAGCGTGGTCATTAGCCTCCACGCCGAAAACGGCATCCGAAAGGACTACCTTGCGACCCGTTTCATTTCCTTGGGCATTCAATACAGCTAATTCCATACTACTTCTCAATCGTTAAATAAGCACCTTTCGCTCCCGGGATGGAACCTTTCACGAGGATGAGGTTGTTTTCGGGAATAATTTTCAATACACGCAGGTTCAACACCTTGACCTGTTCACCGCCCATGCGGCCCGGCAGACGTTTGCCCGGGAACACGCGCGACGGATAAGACGATGCGCCCAACGAACCGGGCTTGCGCTGACGGTTGTGCTGGCCGTGGGTCTGGCCGCCGACGCCGCCGAAGCCATGACGCTTCACGACGCCCTGGAAGCCCTTGCCTTTCGAAATCCCGGTTACGTCCACCCAATCCTCTTCCGAGAACATATCCACGGTGAGCGTATCGCCGAGAGACACTTCGGGCATCCCCTTGAACTCCGCCAATTTGCGTTTCGGGGTGGTGCCGGCTTTCTTGAAGTGTCCCAACAGACTGTTGCTGGTGTGTTTTTCGCTTTTCTCGTCATAGGCAATCTGCACCGCCTCGTAGGAGTCCTTCTCAACGGTTTTGATTTGCGTAACTACACACGGACCAGCTTCAATGACAGTGCATGGTATGTTTTTACCCTCGGCACTGTAAACGGAAGTCATTCCGATTTTCTTTCCAATAAGTCCTGACATTTTGTCAAATTGTTTGTTAACTATGCTTTGCTTCTAATGTAAGTCATCGGGAGAGCATCGCGGACGCTTTATGTACGTTCCGCAGGATGCTGCGCTCCATCAGACTTTGATTTCGACCTCGACACCCGAAGGGAGCTCCAGTTTCATCAAGGCGTCGATGGTTTTGGGCGTCGACGAATAGATGTCCAGGATGCGCTTGAAGGTGCAGAGCTGGAACTGCTCGCGGGCCTTCTTGTTGACGAAGGTCGAGCGGTTCACCGTAAAAATCTGCCTGTGCGTCGGAAGGGGCACCGGGCCGCTGACGACAGCGCCCGTGCTCTTCACCGTCTTTACGATCTTCTCGGACGATTTGTCCACGAGATTGTGATCGAACGACTTTAATTTGATTCTGATTTTCTGGTTCATATACTTATTTAATCTATATCCTTACGTTTACCGCTCGCCTTCTCGATGATCTCCTTGGCTAAATTGGCGGGAACCTCCTCGAAGTGCGAGAACTCCATCGACGAAGTTGCGCGGCCCGACGAAATCGTGCGCAGCACGGTTACATAGCCGAACATCTCCGCCAGCGGCACTTTGGCCTTAACCACGCGCGCGTTGCCTTTCGACTCCATGCCGGTGATCTGACCGCGGCGCTTGTTCAGGTCGCCGATGATATCGCCCATGTTCTCCTCGGGCGTTACGACCTCGACGCTCATGATCGGCTCCATAATCACCGAACCGGCTTTCGGAGCGGCCGCACGATAACCGTTGCGGGCAGCGATTTCGAACGACAGCTGGTCGGAGTCGACGGGATGGAACGAACCGTCCTTCAAGGTAACCTTCATCGAGTCCATCTTGTAGCCGGCGAGCGCGCCGTTGGCCATAGCGGCCTCGAAGCCCTTCTGCACCGAGGGGATGAACTCCTTCGGAATGTTGCCGCCCTTGACCTCGTCGACGAACGTCAAGCCCATCTTGCCCTCTTCGGCCGGGCCGATCTCGAAGATGATATCGGCGAACTTGCCGCGACCGCCGGTCTGCTTCTTGAAGACTTCGCGGTGCTGCACGGTCTTGGTCAGCGCCTCCTTGTAGTTCACCTGCGGAGCGCCCTGGTTGATCTCGACGCCGAACTCGCGGCGCAGACGGTCGACGATGATGTCGAGGTGCAACTCGCCCATACCGCTGATGACGGTCTGGCCCGAATCCTCATCGGTATGAACCGTGAAGGTGGGGTCTTCCTCGGCCAGCTTGCCGAGTGCGATGCCCAGCTTATCGAGGTCTTTCTGCGTCTTGGGCTCTACGGCCAGACCGATCACCGGTTCGGGGAACGTCATCTGTTCCAGTACGATCGGTGCGTTCTCGGCGCAGAGCGTATCGCCCGTGCGGATCTCCTTGAAACCCACGGCAGCACAAATATCGCCGGCCGCAACGGTCTCCAACGGGTTCTGCTTGTTGGCGTGCATCTGGTAGATACGGCTGATGCGTTCGCGCTTGCCGCTTCGAGCGTTGAGCACGTAGGAACCGGCATCGAGTTTGCCCGAGTAGATGCGGACGAAAGCCAAACGGCCCACGAACGGATCGGTCGCGATCTTGAAAGCCAAACCGCAGAACGGGTCGTCCTCCTTGGCATGACGCACCTCTTCGGCCTCGGTCTTGGGATTGAGACCCTTGACGGGGGGCACGTCGAGCGGCGACGGCAGGAAAGCCATCACATAGTCGAGCAGTTTCTGCACACCCTTGTTGTGGAACGACGAGCCGCAGAGCATCGGCACGATCTGCATGGAGATCGTCGCCTTGCGAATGGCTGCGAGCAACTCGTCGGCCGTGATCGAATCGGGGTCTTCGAAGAACTTCTCCATCAGGGCTTCGTCGGTCGCTGCAACCTCCTCGATGAGCTTCGCACGCCACTCGGCGGCTTCGGCCTTCATCGACTCGGGGATTTCGCGCAACTCGAAGTTATCGCGGACGGTCTTGTCATCGAAGTAATAAATCGCATTATTATATATAAGGTCTACCAGGCCCTCGAACTTGTCCTCGGCGCCGATCGGCAGCACGACCGGCAGGGCCGTCGCACCGAAATGCTCCTTGATCTGGGCGCACACCGACAGAAAATCGGCACCCGTGCGGTCCATCTTGTTGACATAACCGATACGCGGAACATTGTACTTATCGGCCTGACGCCAAACGGTTTCTGACTGGGGCTCCACGCCGCCGACCGCACAGAACGTAGCGATCGCGCCGTCCAACACACGCAACGAACGTTCCACCTCGACCGTAAAATCGACGTGTCCCGGGGTATCGATCAAGTTGATCTGATACTGATGATCCTTGTAGTGCCAGAATGCGGTGGTAGCGGCCGACGTGATCGTGATGCCGCGTTCCTGCTCCTGCACCATCCAGTCCATCGTAGCGGCGCCCTCGTGCACCTCGCCGATCTTATGGGTCTTGCCGGTGTAGAAGAGGATACGCTCCGATGTGGTGGTCTTGCCGGCATCGATGTGAGCCATGATACCGATATTGCGGGTGTAATGCAAATCTCTGGTTGCCATCTTTGCGTCCTGTTTTTAGAATCTGAAGTGAGCGAAAGCCTTGTTGGCCTCGGCCATGCGGTGCATCTCCTCCTTGCGTTTGAAGGCGGCACCCTGCTGGTTGTAGGCATCGATGATCTCGGCAGCGAGTTTATCGGCCATGGTCTTTCCGGCGCGCTTGCGGGAGAAGAGGACAAGGTTTTTCATGGAAATAGAAATCTTGCGCTCCGGACGAACCTCCATAGGCACCTGGAAAGTCGCACCGCCGATACGCTTCGATTTCACTTCGACTTGGGGCGTGATGTTCTCAAGGGCCTGTTTCCAGATTTCCAACGGAGATTTATCAGCATCCTTCATCTTCTTGCCGACGAGTTCCAACGAATCGTAGAAAATCGTGTAGGCAATACTCTTCTTACCATCCAGCATGAGGTTGTTCACGAAACGGGTAACGGCCACGTCTCCGAACTTGGGATCCGGAAGTAGAATTCGCTTTCTTGGTTTAGCTTTTCTCATTGCTTGTTTTTTTCTTGTGCGATCGGTCTTTCCGACCGACCTGCTTCGTTTTTCGAATGTTCGAACCGACTGATTATCCGAACTGATTTGATTAATAAGGTTTATTTACCGGCTTTGGGGCGTTTGGCTCCGTACTTCGAGCGGCGCTGGCGACGGCCGTCCACGCCGGCTGCATCGAGCGCACCGCGCACGAGGTGATAACGAACACCCGGGAGGTCTTTCACACGACCGCCGCGCACCAATACGATGGAGTGCTCTTGCAGATTGTGTCCTTCGCCCGGGATGTAAGCGTTGACCTCCTTGCCGTTGGTCAGTCTGACACGGGCGACTTTACGCATAGCCGAATTAGGCTTTTTGGGGGTCGTCGTGTAGACACGGGTACAAACGCCACGGCGTTGCGGACAAGCGGCCAAAGCGGGAGACTTGGATTTGTCTACCAGCGAAAGGCGGCCGTTTCTCACTAACTGTTGAATAGTTGGCATTTCTTAAACTGTCCTTTAATGGTTAAAAATCTATTTCCATTGTCCAAAATGGACTGCAAAGGTAGCGATTTTTTTTGAATTTCCACAGAAAGGCGGCTCTTTTTCGCACCGTAATTCAGAATTTTGCGTGATTTCCGATATTTTCTTCCGATAGATTTTCTTGTTTGTATAAGAGATTGCTTATACACAGACAGTGAACATAGCCATAATAGCATGACAACCAGCTAATAAAAACGCTGCGCCGAAAGCATCGGGAACGCCGTTCGAACGGCGGGGGGGGTATGAGGGGATATAAATAAAACAGCAGGGAATCTCACGATTGCCTGCTGCCTCCGGAGGTTGCCCTCCGAAACTACTAACCCAAACTTAAATAAATGAAGAAACCTCACTGCGGTTGCTGTGCCGCAGCTGTCGAATGTTCTAACAAATGCCGTGCCAATCGTGTGGCTCGCGATAAACAAATGCCGTTTTGTCCCTTTTGCGACAGGATTGCGACAAATCGGAATCATTTCGGCCGGCTATTTTTTCACGCGGAATACGCCCGTGTAGGTCGCGGGCGAAAGGGCCCGCAGCTCCGCCTTCACCGCATCCGGCACGGCCAGCCCGTCGATGAACTCCGCAATCGCCGCTTCGGTGATGCGGGTGTTGGTGCGGGTCAGGGCTTTCAGCGCCTCGTAGGGCTTCGGGAAGCCTTCGCGCCGCAGGATCGTCTGGATGCCTTCGGCCACGACCGCCCAATTGTTTTCCAGGTCGCGGTCGAACGCCTCGCGATTGAGGATGAGTTTATCGAGCCCTTTCAGCAGCGACTGCATACCGATGACCGAATGGGCCATCGGCACCCCGATATTGCGCAGGACGGTCGAATCGGTCAGGTCGCGCTGCAGCCGCGAAACGGGCAGTTTGCCGGCGAGATGTCCGTAGAGGGCGCCGGCGATGCCGAAATTGCCCTCGGCATTCTCGAAGTCGATCGGATTGACCTTGTGCGGCATGGCGCTCGACCCCACTTCGCCCGCCTTGATGCGCTGTTTGAAGTACTCCATCGAAATGTACGTCCACATGTCGCGGGCCAGGTCGACCAGGATGGTGTCGATACGCCGCAGATTGTCGAAAATGGCCGCCAGATCGTCGTAATGTTCGATCTGCGTCGTGTATTGCGAACGGTTCAGCCCGAGCGTTTCGTTCACGAAGCGGTTGGCGAACGCCACCCAGTCGATGACGGGGTAGGCTGCGTGATGGGCATTGAAATTGCCCGTCGCACCGCCGAATTTGGCCGGAACGGCTATCGCGCGCAGCCGGTCGAGCTGCCGGTCGAGCCGCTCGACGAAAACCCGCATCTCCTTGCCCAATACGGTGGGCGAAGCCGGTTGTCCGTGCGTGCGGGCGAGCATCGGGATGTCGCTCCATTCGCCGGCCAACGCCGCGAGCCGGTCGCGCAGTTCGCCGGCCAACGGCAGGTAGACCTCGGCCAATGCCTCTTTGAGGGTCAATGGAATAGCCGTGTTGTTGATGTCTTGCGACGTGAGCCCGAAGTGCACGAATTCTTTCCACGCTCCGAGCCCCAGCGCCTCCATCTTCTCCTTGACGAGGTATTCGACCGCCTTGACGTCGTGGTTCGTGGCCGCCTCGATTTGCTTCACGCGGCGGGCGTCATCGAGCGTGAAATCGGTGTAGATAGCGCGCAGCGCGACGAATTTCGAGGCATCGACACCGGCGAGCTGCGGCAGCGGCAGTTCGCACAAGGCGATGAAATATTCGATTTCGATGCGTACACGGTAGCGGATCAAGGCCGCTTCGGAAAAATAATCGGCCAATTTTTCCGTTTTATTACGGTAGCGCCCGTCGATGGGCGAAATAGCGGTGAGTGGTTCGAGCATGGTTCGATTTGTCGTTTTGTCGGGTCAAAAATACGATAATTAATTGAATTACGCATATTTTTACCTACCTTTGTCGAACATTTAGGATATGCTGGAATGAAGTTTCTGATGGCAATCGTCGATGCTTTGGTCGGCTTCGTGCAGCGCAATCCGCTGACTGTCTTGGTGATATTGTTGCTGGCTCTCGGGGCGCCCGCGCTGCTGAAAGGCATCGCTATGTTCGTGCTCTATCTGATTTTCGGGATCCTGCTGGCGGGCGTGCTGCTGTTGCTGCTGTTCGGGTGGCGCATCCGTTCGATGCAGCGGCGCATGGAGGAGCAGATGAACGAGCAGTTCGGCCGCAGCGACAACCGGAATAGCTCCGGTCAGCGCAGTTACCGTTCGTCGTGGGGCCGTTCTTCGCAATCGCGCCGCGAAGGGGAAGTCCGTATTTACAAGACCTCCGACGCCCCCGAAAAACGGGTGTCCAACGATGTGGGCGATTACGTGGAGTTCGAGGAGACCCGCGAGAAGAAGTAATTGCCGGCAGCCGGCATTCCAACCAAGTCAATAACCATGAAGGTATTCGAACTGATCGGGCGCTATTTTCTGTTGATGGGGAAGGTCTTTTCCCGTCCCGAAAAGAGCGCTATCTACCGGCGGCGCATCCTGTACGAAATGGAGGCGCTCGGACTCAATTCCATCGGCCTGACCGCCATTATTTCGGTCTTCATCGGCGCCGTCATCACCTTGCAGATGTGCATCAACCTCGATTCGCCGTTCATCCCCCAGTCGCTCATCGGCTACGCCACGCGCGAAACCATGATTCTGGAATTTTCGTCGACCGTCGTCGCATTGATCCTCTCCGGCAAGGTGGGGTCGAGCATCGCCTCGGAGATCGGCACGATGCGCATCACCGAACAGATCGACGCCCTGGAGATCATGGGCGTCAATTCGGCTTCGTATCTGATTTTGCCCAAGATCGTTGCGGCCGTCGTTTTCTTCCCGCTGCTGACCATCCTTTCGATCGGCATCGGCATCCTCGGCGGGTGGGCCATCGCCTATCTGACGGGCATCATGATCCCGTCGGACTACATCGACGGCCTGCTGCTCGACTTCAAGTCCTATTCGATCGTCTATTCGCTCATCAAGACGGCCGTGTTCGCCTACATCATCACGTCGGTGTCGGCCTTCTACGGCTACTACGCGAAAGGCAATTCGCTGGAGGTGGGCGCCGCCTCGACGCGGGCCGTGGTCGCCAGCTCCATCATCATCATGATCTTCAACCTGATACTGACGCAGCTGCTTCTGATATGATACATGCGGAACATATCGTCAAGTCGTTCGACGGACGCACGGTGCTCGACGACGTGTCGGTCGAGTTCGAAACCGGCAAAACGAATCTCATCATCGGCCGCAGCGGCTCGGGCAAGACCGTACTGCTCAAGACGTTGGTCGGCCTGCACGAACCCGATCGGGGCGACGTGTGGTACGACGACGTGAATTTCACGCAGTTAGGCTTTCGCGAGCGCAAGGCCATCCGCAAGGACATCGGCATGATCTTCCAGGGCGGGGCGCTGCTCGACAGCTCGACCGTCGAGGAGAACGTCAAACTGCCGCTCGATCTCTTCACCCGCCAATCGGAGGAGGAGAAGATGGAACGGGTCAATTTCTGTTTGCAGCGCGTCCGGCTGGAAAATGCGAACAAGCACTATCCGGCCGAACTCTCGGGCGGCATGATCAAGCGAGTGGCCATCGCGCGGGCCATTGTGCTCAATCCGCGCTATCTGTTCTGCGACGAACCCAACTCGGGACTCGATCCGCAGACCTCCATCGTGATCGACAACCTGATCCACGACATTACGCAAGAGTACGGCATCACGACCATCATCAACACCCACGACATGAACTCGGTGATGGAGATCGGCGAAAAGATCGTCTACATCTACGAGGGCCGCAAGTGGTGGGAGGGCACGAAAGAGGATATTCTACATGCCGAAAACCCCGAGCTGAACGATTTTGTATTCGCATCGGCGATGGCCAAGCGCGCCCGCGCCTTTTGAAAGGCGTTCCTGATGCGGTGGAACCTCCGATTGCTTTTGAACGTCATCTTCGCTCCCCCCCCCACTGTTTCGATTAAGGCTTCGCAAGGTCGGGAAGGAACCGGCGCGGGACGAAGAGTGCGGAGAACATGCCAATAGGCGGGCCTCCGCGGGCGGAGGCTTCGGCCCGCAGCCCTAAAAAGGGCCGCGCTAAACCCGAATCAGTAAAGGTAAAAGACGATTCCGATAAAATGGGCGACGACGGCCAGATTGATGAGCAGGTGCCAGACCAAATGGTGATAACGGAATCCCTTGCGGGCATAGAACCAGGCCCCGAGCGTATAGAACAACCCGCCGATCGCAATGAACGCCGCTAACGGAGCCGAAGCCTGCCGCAAAAAGACCGGCAGAAAAAAGAGGATCGTCCACCCCATCACTAAATAGACGGTCAAGCTAATCGCCGGTATCGATTTACGGGACAACGACTTATAGAAGATTCCGAAGAGCACCATCGTCCACTGCACCGCCGTGATGACGATGCCCTGCCACCCGCCGATGACCGACAGGGCGATCGGCGTATAGCTTCCGGCGATGGCCACGTAGATGAAAATATGATCGAGAATGTGGAACACCTCCTTGTGGCGCGAATGGGGAGTCATCGAGTGGTAAAGGGTCGACGCAAGGAACATCAGAAAGATCGACACCACGAAAACCGACACCGAGACCGATGCCAGCACTCCGCCCGCCTCTTGGACATAGGCCCAAACCGCAGCGAAAGGCAATGCCGGCAAGGCCAAGCACGACATTACGCCATGCGATACCGTATTGGCGATCTCCTCGCCCGTCGTCGGGACGTAAACCGTCCGTTTCATCGTCTGTTCGTTCTCCTTCACAGCCTATCCTCCTCTCCGGCTCAAATATAGGAAAAAATGCGATGATATACTCGCATGTGCCGACGATTTTTTGCCTGCATGCTTGCATCCGCCCCTCGGCACTCGCCGCCGCAGGCGGCGCGCAGGCTTGCCCCTCCCACACACACCGGCCTGGCGGGGGCTTCCGTCGAAACTTCGAGACGGATCGAGTTTTACGACCGTCGGTACAGGTATCTATCTATTTGCTGGAAAAAATTCCTATATTTGCCTCCAAAGGATCGAAGGGAGAGAGCTATGGACTTTTCACGTTATGAAAAGCTCCGTTCGTTGGTACGGGGCAGCTTTTCGCAGGAGACGCAACAGTTGGTCGACGGGGCATTGGAGTATGCCGACCAAAAACTCGCCGGCCTCACCCGTTACGACGGTTCGCCGTTGCTCGACCACGCCGTGGCCGTAGCGGAAATCGTCATTTCGGAAATCGGCCTCGGACGCAACTCGACCGTCGCGACGATTCTGCACGATGTCGTCCGGCTGGCGCACAAGCAGCTGCCGCCCGAAGATTTTTTGAAATTGACGGAGGAGATCCACGACCGTTTCGGCGAACAGGTCGTCGGCATCACGGTCGGGCTGTCGAACATCTCCGAACTCAAACTGAAGGTCTCGTCGGAACAGGCCGACAACTTCCGCGACCTGATCGTCAGCTATTCGACCGATCCGCGCGTCATCCTCATCAAGCTCGCCGACCGGCTGGAGGTCATGCGTTCATTAGACATCTTCCCCCACGAAAAGCATCGCAAAAAGAGCTGGGAGGCGATGAACCTCTACGCCCAAATCGCCCACAAACTGGGGCTCTATTCGCTCAAAAGCGAGCTGGAAGACATCGCGCTGAAATACCTCGAACCCAAGGACTACGAACACATCGTCCACAAGCTGGCCGAAAGCGCCGAGGAACGCCGCAATTTCATCGCCCGCTTTCTGGTGCCCATCACCGACCGGCTCGACGCGATGGGGATGAAATACCACATCAAGAGCCGCACGAAGTCGATCTTCTCCATCTGGACGAAGATGCGCAAACAGCACGTGCCGTTCGAGGGGGTCTACGACATTTTCGCCATCCGCATCATCATCGACTGTCCGCCCGAGCAGGAGAAACCGCTCTGCTGGACGGTCTATTCCATCGTAACGGACTTCTATACGCCCAATCCGACGCGTATGCGCGACTGGATCAGCATCCCGAAATCGAACGGGTACGAATCGCTCCACACGACGGTCTCGGCCGACGGGCGGTGGGTCGAAGTGCAGATTCGCACCGAACGCATGGACGCCGTCGCCGAACGCGGCATCGCGGCCCACTGGCGTTACAAGGGGGTCGGCCAGGGGGCGCAGACCAGCGAAATGTGGCTCGGCCGCCTGCGCGAACTGCTCGAAGACACGACCCATTCGTTAGCGCAGCGCTTCGATGCCAAACCGGCTTCGGGCGAAATCTTCGTCTTCACGCCCAATGGCGACCTGCGAAAACTCCCCGAGGGAGCCTCGCTGCTCGACTTCGCATTCGACATTCACACGTCGCTCGGATGCTCCTGCGTCGGCGGCAAGATCAACCAGCGGGCGGTGTCGATCCGCGAAACGCTCCACAACGGCGACATTGTCGAGATTCTGACCCAGAAGAACCAGACGCCCAAAGCCGACTGGCTCAATATCGTAACGACGAGCAAGGCCCGCACCAAAATCAAATCGTTCCTGCGCGAAGAGCAGGCCAAACACACGCGCATGGGACGCGAGGAGTTGGAGCGCAAGCTGAAAAACTGGAAACTCGCCCTGACGATCGACGAAGCGGTGGCCTATTTGGGAAAATACTTCAAGCTGCGGCTCGGGACGGAGGTCTATGCGATGATCGCGACGCAGAAGATCGACTTCGGCAACATCAAGGAGATCCTCGTCCGCCACCTGTCGGGCGAAGCGGCCGAAGAGCGGCGGGCCGCAGCCGCGGAGATCGGGCGGCAAAAAAGCGCCAACGCCGCCACGCACGAACCCTCCGCCGGCTCGTCGCAGGATGCCTTGGTCATCGACGACGACCTGTCGAAAATCCAATACAAATTGGCGAAGTGCTGCAACCCGATCAAGGGCGACGACATTTTCGGCTTCATCACCATCAATTCGGGCATCACCATCCACCGCACGGACTGCCCGAATGCCCGCCGCATGCGGGAGAATTATCCCTACCGCATCATCGCGGCGCGTTGGCGGAAATCGGCCGAAGGGGCGTTCCGCGTTACGATCCGCATCATCGCGGCCGACACGACGGGCATGGCCAACCACATTACGGAGGTCATCAGCCGCGATCTGAAACTGAATATCCGGTCGCTGGCATTCGAATCGGCCGGCGGCGGCACACTGCGGGGCACGGTCTCCGTCGAGGTGCCGGGCGCGAACGTCGTCGACACGCTGATCCACTCCATCCTGCACATTCGCGGCGTACAGAAAGCCTATCGCATCAACTGACTGCCTACCCCCCCCACTCTTCGGCCCTTCTCTCGAATAAAAAGGGCTGTCCGACGCATCGCAGACAGCCTCTTGTCTTTCCAATCGGCACTCCGGCCGTCTCGCTTTGTTTTCGTCAAGCCTCCTCCGCCGTTTCGGGATCGTCGACCAGAATCCGGCCGCAATATTCGCAGACGATGAGCTTCTTGCCCTGACGGATATCGGCCTGACGCTGCGGCGGAATGTGGTTGAAGCAGCCGCCGCACGCGTCGCGGCGAATGGGTACCACGGCCAGCCCGTTCCGGAAATTATGACGGATGCGTTCGTAGGCTTTCAGCAGCCGTTCGTCGATCCGCTCCTTGGCTTTTTCGGCCTGCGCCTCGAATTCGGCGACCTGCGGAGCCGTCTCGGCCTCGATGCCATCGAGTTCCCGTTGTTTCGCCTCCAAATCGGCCCGACGCTCTTCGACAATCTGTTCCGTATTTTCCAGCTGCACCTTCTTCGCCTTGACCTCCGCCGCATACTCTTTCAATCGCTTCTCGGCCAACGTGATCTCCAACTCCTGATATTCGATCTCCTTCGAGATGGCATCGTACTCGCGGTTGTTGCGCACGTTGTTCTGCTGCTCCTTGTAGTTGCCGATCATGATGCGGGCCTGGTCGACCTCGCGTTTGCGTTGTTTGGTCAGCGCATTAAGCTCCTCGATCTCCTTGTTGATCTTGTCGGTACGCTCCTTGAGTCCGGCCAGTTCGTCGTCGAGCCCCTGCACTGCCAGCGGCAGTTCGCCCTTCACCTTGTTGATTTCGTCGATCCGGCTGTCGATTTTCTGCAATTCATAGAGGCTTCGGATCTTCTCCTGCATGGAGTAATCCACCTCGGCGGTCTTCTTTTGCGTTGCCATATCCTGATACGAATCCTTATTAGACTTACACCAAATAATTTACGGGGTTGCGCGAGCATTCGCTCTTGCGAATGGCAAAGTTAAGCAATTTTTTCGATAAAACGGCAAACAAGAGCCGAATTGCGCAATATTCGCTCTCGAAATGGCCGATATCCGCCACGACGAGGGCTTTGTCGGGGGTCATGAAGTCGTTGTATTTCAGATCGGCCGTCAGGTACAGATCGGCGCCTGCGCGCCGTGCATCGCCGATCAGCGAAGCGCCCGCGCCCGTGCAGACCGCCACACGCCGCACCTCCGGACGCACGAGATCGCTGTACCGCACGCACCGCACCTCCAACAGCCGCTGCATCCGGCGCATGAAATCCAGCGTCGCGACCGGTTCGGGCAGATTCCCGACCACGCCGAACCCCACTTCGGCACCCGTGCCGTCCGCCTGCGAACCGCCTGCCGCAGGCTGCCGCCGCTCGGACGGCTGCAATACGCGCAACGCCCCGATTCCCAGCATCTCCGCCAATTGCCAGCTCATGCCGTGCGGCGCACTGTCGAGGTTCGTGTGGCAGGCGTAGAGTGCGATGCCGCGCCGGATGGCCCGTTCGACGCACCGCTGCACGTAATCGGCCGAATTGAACCGTTTCAACGCCCGAAAGAGGATCGGGTGATGGGTAATCACTAAATCGCACCCCCTCGCTTCGGCTTCGTCGAGCACCTCCTCGGAAACATCGACGGCCAGCAAGGCGGCGTGCACCTCATCATCAGGACGACCGACGATCAATCCCGCATTGTCGTAATCCTCCTGCCAGGCGAGCGGCGCGAAGGCCTCGACCACGGCGGCTATTTCGCGAATCAACATACGATCTGTCGAATTTTTATTAAGGAATATCCTATTATCATATCATATCTTATCTTATCTTATCTTATCGAATGAGCGCCCCCCTATTTTCGATGCCGTCGGGCCGGGTCTCCGCAAGCTGTCCACAGCGGGCCCCGTCAGAACAGCGACTGCTCGTAAAAAGCGAACAACTCCTTATCCTCCTCATCGTCTTTCCGGCGGCGCGGTCTCCGATTCGGGCGGGCGGTTTTCCACGGCTGCACCGATTCCGCTTCGGATGCCGAATCCGCCGCCTGCTCTTTCCCGATCTCCGCAGGAACCGCCTCCGCGGCAGCAGCAGCCGGATGCGATTCGGTCGCATCCGGAGCATCGGCCGCCCGCTCCGTGTAGGCGCCGACGGGCCCGTCCTTCAGCTCCTCCCGCACCTCGGCCAACAACGACCGGATCCGCTGCAGCCGCTCCATCAACTCGACCTCGCGCGGGATGCCCTCGCCGACCCGATGCCCGCGCAGCGCCTTGCGGGCTCCGTCGAGCGTCATGCCGCGCTCCTTGACCAAATGATAGATGATCTTCAACCGTTCGACATCCTGCGGCGAAAAGAGCCGGTTGCCCTTTTTGTTGCGTTTGGGACGCAGCACGTCGAACTGTTTCTCCCAATGCCGAATCAACGACTGGTTGACATCGAACATTTCGGCCACTTCGCCCATCGTATAAACCATCTTTCCCATCTTCTTATTAACTGGTACGGAAGCCCGTCCGAACGGGCTTCCCCTAATCGGCAAATTGCTTCACCGGCACCGTTCACTCGCTGTTTCCCGCCAATCGGCAACAATCCGGAGCGAAGCCGGATACGAATTGTTCACGCGCGCACCGATCCGCTTGGCGAAACCC
Source organism: uncultured Alistipes sp. (assembly GCA_947629705.1). Classification (GTDB taxonomy): domain Bacteria; phylum Bacteroidota; class Bacteroidia; order Bacteroidales; family Rikenellaceae; genus Alistipes. The sequence goes on from CANREN010000007.1 coordinate 69,025, forward strand.
AAGGCCCGCCCGCGGGCGCACACCAAATTCACCCCTTCGACGAACGCCGCCGCTTCGACCTCCTGCCGTCGCAGATAGCGCAGAGCCTGCACCTCGTCCAGCTCCGCAATCGGAAGCGCCGCCCGATTCAGCTCCGTGCTGAAAGCCAGCGCCGGATCGGGTTTCAGACGACCTTTGAAGAGTTGCCCCAGCGCGATGCCCGAGTAGATGACGGGCACCCGTTCCGACAGCATCCGCACCGTCTCGGCCTGCGGGCCGAACCACGCATAGAGCGTATCGCCCGCCATCACGAACTTCATCCGTTCGGGTTCCAGCAGCCAGCGGGCCGCCTCGGCCGTCGCCATTCGGTCGGCTGGAACGACTGCCGACCGCCGCGCCTTCGATTTCGGCATCCGGTGCGGCCGCGTCCCCGCCGCAGCCCCTGCCTTGCGGGCTGCGGCGGCGAAAAATCCCTCGCCGCACGCCCGATGCGGGTAGAAGCGATACGTCCGGAACGGCCCGACCTCGCCGCAGACGATGCCCCAGGCCGCATCGACCGGCACTTCGTCCGACGGCTCCGCTTCATCGACCGCCCATGCGAGCATCCGCTCCAACGACCCTTCGTTCTCCTCGCGGTTGAACGTGCAGGTGCTGTAAATCAACGTGCCGCCGGGCCGCAGCGCCTGCCACGCCGCCCGCAAAATTTCGTCCTGCCGACGGGCGCACAGATGCACGCCGGCTTCGCTCCACTCCGTGCGGGCATCGGGGTCTTTGCGGAACATTCCCTCGCCCGAGCAGGGGGCATCCACCGCCACTGCATCGAACCACGTCTCGCAGTCGCCCAACGCACGCGGTTCGCAAACCGTTACGGCCACATTGCCCAGCCCCCACTTGCGCACGTTGTCGGCCAGTACAGCGGCCCGCCGCCGGTCGATTTCATTGGCGACGACCAATCCGTCGGCACCGACCATCGAGGCATAAAGCGTCGTCTTGCCGCCCGGGGCAGCGCACATATCCAAGATGCGGGCACCCCGGGTCTCGACATGCCGCAACAGATGACACACGAACTGCGACGACGGTTCCTGCACGTAATAGGCGCCGGCATGGAAATCGGTGTCGAACGTAAACGACGGCCGTTCGGTCAGATACCAGCCTTGCGGCGACCACGGAATAGGCCGATCGAATGACAGCGCCGGCAAACCCGCCGCCAACTCGTGCGGCGGGGCGCACGCCGCTCCGGCTTTCGTCGGATGCAGCCGCACGGCAACGGGCGACGGCGTATCGAGCGCCTCGCACAAGGCCCGGCCCTCCGCCTCGCCCAAATCGCGCGACACGCGCCGCATGAACGCTTCCGGCAACAGCATTCCGACCGATTATTAAAACAACGAAGGGTTGTATCCGGCCAGCCGCGTCTCGCGTTCGTCTACCGCCGCGCAGATGCGCTCGAAGACCGAAGCATCTTCGACGAAATCTTCGCGATCCTTGTCGATGACCAGTATTTCGCCCCGATAGCCGTGTTCGATCCAGTCGTTGTACTTGCCGTTCAGGCGCCGGAGGTAATTTTCGTCGATATTCATCTCGTATTCGCGGCCCCGCTTGCGAATCTGGTGGATGAGGGTCGGGACATCCGCCTTCAGATAGATCAACAGATCGGGTTGCGGGATCACCGTGGTGAAGAGCCGGAACAGCTTCATGTAGGTTTCGAAGTCGCGGCCCGGCATCAGCCCCATTTCGTGCAGATTGCCCGCGAAGATATGGGCATCTTCGTAGATGGTTCGATCCTGAAAGATATATCCCGACGAATTTTCGCGCAGCATGTCCATCGTCTGCTGGATGCGGCTGCCGAGGAAGCAGATTTGCAGATTGAACGCCCAGCGCTTCATATCCTCGTAGAAATCGCCGATATAGGGATTGTCCGCCTCCTCGAGATAGGCCTTGGCCTGATAGCGCTCCGTAAGCATCTGCGTGAGCGTCGTCTTGCCGCTTCCGATATTTCCTGCTATGGCTATATACATGGTCGTATGTTTTATTCCGCTTTATTCGTCTTTTCCGCTTGCATTCCTATCGGCGCACCCTTGCTCCGGAGCCCGCCTGTCCGCGTCCTCTAATTGTTCCGCCACGTGCCGGTCGTTGACCAATCGCGGCACCTTGTTCTTCCGGCGGTCGCGCATCCACCCCAGGAACGTGCCCGACGGAAGCACCGTCAGATGCTGGCGTTCGAGCGTCGTCTCGCGCTTCGCATCGTAGTCCGAATTGACGGCCCGCAAGGCGCGGTCGAGCTCCTCGGCGAACCGTTCGCGGCTTTCGGGCTCCTGCTCGAACTCCACGAACCATTCGTGCGCCCCCCGATGCTGCAGCGACATGTAGCACGGCGCCACGCTGTATTCGCTCACGCGGGCACCCGTCGCACGGCACGCCTCGACCAGCGCCCGATCGGCGTTATCGACGATCAACTCCTCGCCGAACACATTGATATACTGCCGTGTACGACCTGCGAAACGGATCCGGCAGGGATTCGTCGAGGTGAACTCCACCCGATCGCCGATTTCGTAACGCCACAGGCCGTTGTTCGAGGTGATGAGCATCGCATAGGGCCTGCCGCACACGACCCCTTCGAGCGGGACGATGCGGTCGCCGTCGCGGAACTCGTAGAACGTTCCGTAATCGAGCATCAGCAGCATGTCGCTGCGCGACGGGTCGTCGGCCAAGGCGAAAAAGCCCTCCGATGCGTTGTAGGTCTCCATGTAGCTCATCCGCTCCGAGGGGATCAGCTCCTCGAACGAGCTCCGGTAGGGTGCGAACTCCACGCCGCCGTGCGCGAAGAGGCACAGATCGGGCCACACCTCCAACAGATGCCGTTTGCCGGTGTACTCGAGCACGCGCCGCATCAGCGCCAGATTCCACGACGGAACCCCCGCGAACGAGGTGATATGCTCGCCCGCGCATTCGCGGCAGATAGCGTCGGCCTTTTCGTAGAAATCGGGGATGACGGCCGTTTCGGTGCGCGGCGCACGGAACCACCCGCTCCAGAAGTTCATTTCGCGGATCAACACGGCCGACAGATCACCGACGAGATAGCCGTTTTCCATGCAGCACGACCCGCCGAGGGTCAGCGTCTTGCCGTCGAAGACCTGCGTATCGGGATGATTGGCGGCGAAAATCGCGGCGACGTCGCGCATCCCGAGCGTATGGTTCCACAGCACCGATTCGCGCGTTACGGGGATATACTTGCTGCGGTCGGAGGTCGTGCCCGACGATCGGGCGAAAAGCCGCACCCTGCCGGGTGCCGCAACGTCGCGCTCGCCCGCCTTCATCCGTTCAATATAGGGTTTGAACGTCTCGTAATCGAACGTGCCGACCTTCGTCTGAAACTGCTCGACCGTGTGCACCGACCGCAGATCGTACTGCCGGCCGAAACCGGTCTGCGCACCGCGTCGCAACAGCCTCTGCAACATCCGTTCCTGCGTCTCGGCGGGACGGCGCCGGAAGCGGTCGATGGCCCGCAGCCGAGATGCGAAAAAGGCCCGCAATATGCTGTTTCGCAGAGACATTGTCTGTTCCTAATTGAAATAATACCCCACCTTGCCCACCGACTCCGGCATGGCGAAGACCACCACGCGATCGTAGGCGTTGATCTCGGTATTGTCCACCGCAATGAACACCTTGTCGCCCCGCACGATACCGCCGATGATCGTTCCTTCGGGCATTCCCAAGTCGCGGATGCGGCACTTCGTGGCCGGCGAATTGGGTTTTACGATGAATTCCAGCACCTCCGCGTCGCTGCCCGTCAAGCACTTGATGGCCTGCACGTCGGTCGACATGGTGAACCGGAAGATATTCGACGCCGTAACCAATTTCTTGTTGATGATCGTGTCGATGCCGATCGACTCCGCCAGGTCGATGTAATTGAGGTTTTCAACCTCGGCGATCACCTTCTTCACGCCCATGCGCTTCGCCAGCATCGCCGCGAGGATATTGGTCTCGCTGCGGCCCGTTACGGCCACGAAGGCGTCCATGTTCGGAAGGCCCTCTTCGAGCATCACCTCCGTGTTGCGGCCGTCCTCGTTGATAATCAACGTCTTTTCGAGCAGTTCGGCCAGCCGGTAGGCCTTCTCTTGGTTATATTCCACCAACTTGATATTCACCTCGTTCTGCAACTCCGTAGCGATCCGGATGCCGATGCGCGAACCGCCCAGGATCATCATGTTCTTGACCTCGACATTGGTCTGCCCCGACAGCTCCAGCACCTCGTGCAGGGTATCCTGGCAAGTGATGACGTAGATCACATCGCCCTCCATCAAATGCTCCTCACGCCGCGGAATGATGGTCTGCCCGCCGCGCGTGATGGCCACGGTGCGGAAATTGAGCTGGGCCTGCTCCTCGTCGAAACCGGTCAGCAGCGTCCCGACCAACGGCGACGAAGCCTCCAACCGAAAGACTACCAACGAGAGTTTGCCGCTCGAAAAATCGACGTACTCGGTGGTCGACGTATGGCCCAGCAGATTGATGACCTCGTTGGCAGCGACCTTCTCGGGATAGAACAGATAGTCGATGCCCATGTCGATGAACATCTCTTTGTTGTTAGGCTCCAGATATTCGTTGTTGTCGATGCGGGCAATCGATTTGCGGGCGCCCAGCTTCTTGGCCATCATGGCGGCGACGATGTTGTCGTTCTCCTCGTGGTTGACGGCGATGAAGAGGTCGCATTTGCGCACCGACGCCCTCCGCAGCACCCCGAACTCGGTCGAATCGCCCTCGACGGCGACGACATCGGCCAGACTGCTCACCTCGGCGAGCAGCTTTCCGTCGGGATCGATAATGTCGATTTCGTGGCCGTGGCCGCTCAACATGCGGGCCAGATGACTGCCCATTTCGCCGGCTCCGGCAATGACGATTTTCATGATTCGATTCGCTCCGTTACGTTGCAGCGGCACTCCCCCGACAAGAAACGGACGAGGCGTTTGCAAATTCCCTTACAAATGTATACATTTGTCGGAGAATGCCCAAATTTTCAACCGAGAATCGTCCATGTCCGCGTGGTTCATCGTCCTGTCGTTTTCGGTCGGCGCCGTCGCCCTGTTCGTCGTCGGCCTCTCCATTACGTTGATTTTCAAAGGACATCCGATCGATTCGGAGATTGCGACCAATAAAAACATGCAGCGGTTGGGCATCAAGTGCGCCGTGCAGGAGAGCCGCGAAGCCGACGGACGGGCGGCCTGCCCGGGGAGCTCCCCGGCAAAAAAAAACGAACCGGCGGCGGGTTGTACGGGCAACTGCTCGGCCTGCGACATTCCGCACTGACGGATGCCTGCCGATTGCGCGCCGTCGCGTGCGCATGGCCTCATAGTTCAAGGGATAGAACGAGGGTTTCCTAAACCCTAAATTCGCGTTCGAGTCGCGGTGGGGCTACTTTTTGTTAAGCGCGCTACTTTGTGTACCTGCGTTTTTCGACCCTGTTTTTCAAATCCGGCCGTTGCTCCTCGCGGCGAAGCCGCGTTTGCAAGTTCGAACCGCACCTTGTTTCAGGCATCCCCGTCGACCGTAACCGACTTGCGGCCGTCGATCCATTCGACCAAGAGCCGATCGCCAGCCCGTACCTGCCCGGCCGAGACGCAGGCCCGTGCCTCTTTCCGCACGACCGCGAATCCCAACCGCAAAATCCGTTCGGGCGCATAGCCGGCCACCCACTCCGCGGCGGCGTCCAGCCCCTTCTTCCGACGCTCCAGCAACTCCCGCACGGCCATCGGCAGCCCCTCCGCCAAATGTTCCAACCGCAGGCTCCGCCGCGTGAAGAAAGTCGCCGCCGTTTCGCGCAGGTCGCCCGAGAAACGCTCCAAACGCACCGTAACGTCATGCAGCATCGTCTGCACCGCATCGTGCAGTTGCAACGCCGCCCCATCGAGACGCTCTTCGGCTTCGGTCATCCGGTCGACGAGCCAGCCTGCCACGGCAGTAGGCGTCTTGAGAGCCGTATGCGCCACCAAATCGGCAACGCTGGTATCCTTGTCGTGTCCGATGCCGGTCAGAACGGGCAGCGGGAACTGCGCCACATAGGTGCACAGCCGATAGCTGTCGAAGCAGGTCAGGTCGCTGCGCGAACCTCCTCCGCGGATCATCGCCACGGCATCGAAGCGTTCCGGCCGGGCGGCGACCTCGCACAAGGCCGAAACGATGGAATCCTCGGCGGCCGCCCCCTGCATGAAAGCATCGAACAGCACGGTTTCGAAGCGATAGGGGCTCTTGGCCAACTCCTTGCAAAAATCCTGATAACCGGCCGCCTGGGCGCTCGACACGACGGCCACCCGCTGCACGACTTCGGGCATCGGCAGCGAACGGTTCATCTCCCACACCCCGTCCTCGTGCAGCTGCGCGATGGTCTGCTGCCGCTGCCGTTCGAGGTCGCCGAGCGTGAACGAAGGATCGATATCGGTAATTTGCAGCGAGAAGCCGTACAATTCGTGATAGGAGACCAGCACCTTGGCCAACAACCGGATACCGGCCGCGAGCCGCCGGCCCGTTTCGGACTCGAAGCGGGTCGAGATGCGCGGAAACTGGCTGCGCCAGATGACCGCCCGCGCCTGCGCCGTCGGCAGACCGTCGGCACTCCCCTTTTCGACCAATTCCAGATAGCAATGGCCCGAATAGTTGATCTTGATTTCCGCGATTTCGGCGCTCACCCACACCGGCAAAGCGAAACGCTCGTCGAGCGTCAGCTTCACCATCCGCTGCAACTCTTTCAGGGTGATATGCTCCCGTTCCGTCATAGCAGGCCGTCGAGCAGGATGCCGAGCGTGAACAACAATCCGAATATCCAGATATTGCGGGCCGTCTCGCCGAGGCAGACATTCAATTCCTCTCCGTGGTCGATGCGCACCATCTTGCGCCAGGTCGCAATATGCACGAACAGATAGGGCAGCGGCAGCAAAGCGGCAGCCGGACGCCCCGCGAAGAGCAGCGAAAGGCAACAGCCCACGGCCCCGACGCCCAAGGCGAGATAGCCCCACCGGCCCGCACCGGCCCCCCAGCAGACGACGATCGTGCGTTTGTCGCAACGGGCATCCTCCTCGCGGTCGCGGAAATTGTTGACCATCAGCATCGTGTCGATCGCCAATCCGCAGGCCGCCGCAGCAAGCAGGCTCGTTGTGCTCCACGTTCCCGTTTGCAGGAAGCAGGTGAATGTTACGGGAATAATGCCGAAAAACAGGAAAACGGCCACGTCGCCCAGACCGTGATAGGCCAGCGGCCAGGGGCCCGCCGTATAGAAATAGGCGAACATGACGCAGGCGGCTCCCGCAGCAATCAATTCCCATCCGCCGTAACGGAGCATATCCGCGTGCAGGGCCCACGCCAACAAACCGCAACCCACGATGCAAGCGACCGCCGTGAATCCGGCGATACCGGCTTTCATGGCGGGCAGCGTGATGAGCCCTTTGGCGAAAGCGCGGTCGGGGCCTAACCGGTCGGGCCGGTCGGCCCCTTTCAGGAAGTCCCACAAATCGTTGACCAAATTGGCGGTGCATTGCATCGCCACGGCGAACAGCAGGCACAACAAGGCGGGCAACCATCGGAATCCTCCGTCGGCAAAGGCCAACGCCGAAGCGACGCAGACAAGGATTACGGAATTCCCCAGCGAATAGGGCCGCACGGCCAATATCCAAGCTGATAACGAGTTGGTTTTCATGGCGATTTTCTCTGTTTTTTATTCTGACTTGCGAGGGCTTTCTTCGTCGGAGTGCGCCCCTCCCTCCCATGCGCTGAAACACGGCGACAGCCGCGCTAATAAAGAACCAACTCCATCTGACGGGGCATCGGCTTGCCTTCGGGCAGCTGGATGCGCAACACGCCCTCGCTCGCAACGGGGAGGCCCTCCTTCATGGCCGGATGCCAGTCCGGCGCCTCCTCAACCGCCTTCAACACCCGACGTTTCAACCGATTATCGGTCGATTCGAGTGCTGCGCCGACCACCGTCCGGCCCTCGGGCGTTACCGTGTACCGCAACACGACCCGCGCCGCCGGTTCATCGGCTTTCCACTCGACCTGCCGGGCGATGTATTCGCCGAACGTCATGCCGTCGGCATCGAAACGGGCCGGTTCGTCGTAACGAAGCGTAACCAATACCACCCCGTTCGAGGCCTGCAATCCGTAACGGGCGATGGTCTCCTCGTCGGCCGGCAGCGTCTCGATCCGTTCGATATCCTCGGGCGGAATCCGGTCGATTCCCTCGGCCGCCGGCTGACCGTTGACGATATAAAGCGGCTGTTGCTGGGCCCATGTGGCCGTTACACCCGAAAGGAGCCCTGCCAAAAAGACGAAAACCGAAACGATCGTTCTTTCCATGCTTTGTTTTTTCTTTCAACGGACGGCGACCGGATTTATTGCACGCGCCGATCGGCAACCGCGTGCCGGGCACACCCTCGTATCGGCATCCTACAACTCGCTCTCCTTGAGCCGTTCGGCATTCTCGGCCACGATCAAATGGTCGATGCAATCCTGAATGTCGCCATCCATGAAGGCCGAAAGGTTGTAGATCGTGTAGTTGATGCGGTGGTCGGTGATGCGGCCCTGCGGATAGTTGTATGTCCGGATTTTCGCCGAGCGGTCGCCCGTCGAAACCATCGTCTTGCGCTTCGAGGCGATTTCGTCGAGATATTTCGAGTACTCGAGGTTAAATACCCGCGTCCTCAACTCTTCGAACGCCTTATCGAAATTTTTCAGCTGCGACTTCTGATCCTGGCACTGCACGACGATCCCCGTCGGAATGTGGGTCAGACGGATGGCCGAATAGGTCGTGTTGACCGACTGGCCGCCCGGGCCGCTGGCGCAGAAAATATCCTTGCGGATGTCGTTCATCGAAATCTCGACGTCGAACTCCTCGGCCTCGGGCAGCACGGCCACCGAAGCCGCCGACGTATGGACACGCCCCTGCGTCTCGGTCTGGGGCACACGCTGCACGCGGTGCACGCCCGACTCGTATTTCAACGTACCGTAGACGTTCTGGCCCGTTACCTTCATCACCACCTCCTTGTAGCCGCCGGCCGCGCCGTCGGAGAACGAGGTGATTTCGTAGCGCCACCCCTTCGATTCGATGTACTTGGTGTACATGCGCAGCAGGTCGCCCGCAAACAGCGCCGCTTCGTCGCCGCCCGTGCCGCCGCGAATCTCCATGATGGCATTCCTCGAATCCTGCGGGTCTTTGGGAATCAGCAGCAGCTTGATCTCCTCCTCCAACCGGCCGATTTCGGGTTCCAGTTCGGCGATCATCTCGCGCGCCATCTCGCGCATCTCCTCGTCCTTGTCGTTGACATAGGTGTCTTTGGCCTCGGCGAGGTTGGCGAGCGCCGTGCGATAGCGTTCCGACGTTTCGATGATGGGTTCGAGCTCCTTGTACTCCTTCGTCAGCTGCACGAATTGCTTGACATCGGCAATGACTTCGGGGTCGGTGAGCCGCTGCCCCGTCTCCTCGTACTTGAGTTTCAGCCCGTCCAAGCGGGTCAATATGGTGTTGTCTGCCATAAAATATAGATATTCCGACACTTTTACTTTATTCCGTACGCACACTCAATCCCGCGGCGCGAAGTAAAAAGTCGTCGCGTGTTTCAACATACGTTGATTGAAAATTTCTCCCAATCCCATTTCATCATAATACGAATGGCCGTCGAACTGATCTCGCGGAAGAATATCGCTCTCCTCGATGCCGGCCGGCCAGGCCCCCTCTTTGGCCGACTTCAAGTTCTCTTCCAAGAAACGGACGATCCACTCTTTCGTGATCCCCAATTTAAGGTTCTCACCCAACACGAACAACAATTTGGTAACTTTTACGGCCCGGGAAAAGATATCGGTCATATCCTGTTTTTTCAGATCCACCGATATTTTCGGATCGGCGAAATGCTTTTCCGCCACACCGACGACAATGTTGTAGTTTCTGAACAGGAGGCATATTTCGTGCATCATCTCGAAATTCCGGGAATTGACCGAAAACCGATCCAGGCACATGTCCGTATCCAACACGGCGAACCGGCTGAAAACGCCGTCGGTCGGACGTATCGCGAATTTTTCTTTCGTCAGTCGCGCCCGAATGATTTCGATGATCACGCAGTTGATGTAAAGATGCCTGATCAGATCAATGATGATCTTTTTTTGGCACAGCTTCGAGATTCGGACTTTCCAATAGTAAAAGAATATGGAGCCGAAACCGGCAATCGTAACGACGGATGCAAGGAAAGAGACGGCACAAGATATAGGCGAACTGGCATTGGTGAAGCCGTCGCATATCGACGCTGCGATCGTATTGATTATCTGGGAGAGGACATCCAACATTAATGTAAAAAGGCAAAAAGTCTGTTATTGCAATGTTTCGAGCCAGTCTAAAACGGCCTGCTGCCACTGCGCCTTGTAGGCGAATCCGTCGCTCATGCCCCAGCCGTGGCCGCCCGAAGGATAGATATGCATCGACGCCCGAATCCCCTGCTCTTTCAACGCATTGTAATACGACGTGCTGCTGACGGTGGGTACGGTCCGATCATCGTCCGAAAGCAGCAGCAACGCCGGAGGCGTCGCCGCCGTTACGCGGTTCTGCAAGGAGTAGCGAGCCGTCTGCTCCTCCGTCCGGCCGACGCCCAGCAGATTGTCGAACGACCCCTTGTGGCACTTGCCCGCCTCGCCCGTGATGACCGGATAGAACAGGATCGAGAAATCGGGACGCACGGCTCCCATCGTCGAGGCCATCGCCGCCAGATGACCGCCCGCCGAACAACCGGCGATGCCGACCTGCGGTTCGACGAAGCCTTCGGCACCGGCAACCTCGCCCTTCATGATCCGCAACGCCTGTTCGGCATCCTCGAGCGGCACCTCGCGATGGCCCTCGGGCATACGGTATTTCAACACGGCGGCCGTGATGCCGTTTCCGGCGAACCAGCGAGCCATCTGGAGCCCTTCGTCCTCCATCGACAAACGCGCATAACCGCCGCCCGGGCAGATGACGACCGCCTGTCCCGCCGCCTTCGACGGGTCGGCCTTAAAAATGAAGAGCGTCGCCTCCGAGACGTTTCCCACCCGACCGGATGCGCTGCCGACTTCCGGCGTCGTGATGCCGTTCGAGTGGGGGGCCGTAGTGTTGTCCCATATTTTCACAACGCGGTCAGGCCCTTTTGCGGGCGTTTTTTCGTTCTGCGCCGACAGGCCGACAGTCGCAAGCAAAGCGGCGGCCATGAAAAGCGTGTGTTTCATATTCAAATAACGATATTGATGATTTTTCCCGGGACGACGATCACCTTTTTCGGCGCCTTGCCGTCGAGCCATTTCTGCGCCTCGGGCTCCGCAACGACGGCTGTCTGAATCTCGGCAGGGGTCATCGAGAGGGCGTACTCCTTGCGGAAGCGCAGTTTGCCGTTGACCGACACCGGATATTCGAACGCGCGCTGCACGAGGCAGCGTTCGTCGTAAGTCGGATAGGCGGCGTCGCACACCGACGTCGTATGCCCCAGCTGCGACCAGAGCTCTTCGGCGATATGCGGGGCGAACGGCGCGAGCAGCACGGTCAACGGTTCGAGAATCTGCCGTTTATCGCAGTCGCCCAGCTCGTTCAGGCAAATCATGAAGGCGGCCACCGACGTATTGAACGAGAAGTTTTCGATATCCTCGCTCACCTTCCTGATGGTCTTGTGCAGCGTGCGCAGCTCCTTTTCGGTCGCCGGTTCGTCGCTGACGCCGAACGTCCCGTTGCGGAAGAACATCCGCCAGAACCGGCGCAGGAACTTGTGCACGCCGTCGATGCCGTTCGTGTCCCAGGGTTTCGACTGCTCCAACGGGCCGAGGAACATCTCGTACATGCGCAGCGTGTCGGCGCCGTAGTTGTCGACGATGTAATCGGGATTGACGACGTTGTACATTGACTTCGACATCTTCTCGACGGCCCAGCCGCAGACGTATTTACCCTCCTCGAGGATGAATTCGGCATTGCGGAAATCGGGCATCCAGCGGCGGAACGCCTCGGTGTCGAGGATATCGTTCCTGACGATATTGACATCGACGTGAATCTCCTGCGTTTCGTACCGGTCTTTGAGGCCGAACGAAACGAATTTGTCGGTGCCCACGACCCGGTAGACGAAATTCGACCGGCCCTGAATCATTCCCTGATTGATCAGCTTGCGGAACGGCTCCTCCTCGCACACGTAACCGAGGTCGTAGAGAAACATGTTCCAGAAACGCGAATACATCAGGTGGCCCGTGGCGTGCTCGATGCCGCCGACGTAGAGGTCGACCGAACGCCAATACTCGTCCGCTTCGCGGCTCACCAATGCCCGATCGTTGTGCGGATCCATGTAACGCAGGTAGTAGGCCGACGAACCGGCGAATCCGGGCATGGTCGACAGTTCGTAGGGCCAGCCCTCGGGGGTCGCCCAGTTCTTCACGCGGGCCAGCGGCGGTTCGCCCTGTTCCGTGGGGCCGAAATCGGCGACAGGCGGCAATTCGAGCGGCAATTTCGATTCGTCGAGCGGATAGGCCGTATCGCCCTTATAGTAAATGGGGAACGGCTCGCCCCAATAGCGCTGCCGCGAGAAGATGGCGTCGCGCAGCCGGTAATTGACGAGTTTTTTGCCCAATCCGCGGCGTTCCACCTCGTCGAACATCAAGGCGATGGCCTCCTTCACCTCCTTGCCGTCGAGGAAACCGGAATGGATCATCCGCCCCTCTTTGGCATCGTAGGAGCCCTTTTCAAGGTCGCCGCCCGCGACGACCGGCACGATCTCCAATCCGAAATGGCGTGCGAACGCATAGTCGCGCGAATCGTGCGCCGGCACCGCCATGATCGCCCCCGTACCGTAACCGGCCAAGACGTAATCCGAAACGTAAATGGGTATCTTCTTGCCCGTAAAGGGGTTGACGGCATAGGAACCGGTCGCGGCGCCGCTCACGCGGCGCGTTTCGGCGATCCGTTCGCGTTCGGAACGCCTGCGGGCCTGTTCGATATAGGCCTCGACCTCCGACCGGTTTTCGGGCGTCGTCAGCTCGGCGACCCACTCGTGCTCGGGCGCGATGACCATGAACGTAACGCCGAAGATCGTATCGGGACGGGTCGTGAAAATTTCGAGCTTCTTCTCCGAACCGGCAATATCGAAAAAGACCTGCGCGCCGACCGACCGGCCGATCCAGTTGCGCTGAATCTCTTTCAGCGAATCGCTCCACGCCAACCGATCCAGGCCGTCCAGCATGCGCTGCGCATAGGCCGTAACGCGCAGCAGCCACTGTTTCATGCGCTTCTGCTCCACGGGGAAGCCGCCGCGCACCGACAGTCCGTCGCGCACTTCGTCGTTGGCCAGCACCGTCCCGAGCTTCGGGCACCAGTTGACCATCGTGTCGGCCCGGAACGCCAGCCGGTAATTCTGCAGCACCTGCTCCCTGCGGGCTTCATCCCAACCGTTCCACTCGTCGGCGGTGAAGTGCATCCCGGCCGTGCAGGCAGCGTCGATCCCCTCGGTGCCGTGCGCGGCAAACGCAGCGGTCAGCTCCTCGACGGGGCGGGCCTTCTGCTGCGCGCGGTCGTACCAATGACCGAACATTTTCAAGAACGCCCACTGCGTCCATTTGTAATAGGAGGGGTCGCACGTCCGCACCTCGCGCTCCCAATCGAACGAAAAGCCGATTTTGTCGAGCTGCCCGCGGTAACGGGCCACGTTGTGCTCGGTCGTAACGGCCGGATGCTGGCCCGTCTGGATGGCATACTGCTCGGCGGGCAGGCCGAAGGCGTCGTAGCCCATCGGATGCAGGACGTTGAAGCCCTTCATCCGTTTGTAACGAGCGAAAATATCGGATGCGATATATCCCAGCGGATGGCCGACGTGCAAGCCCGCACCGGACGGATACGGGAACATGTCGAGCACATAGAATTTGGGGCGTGCGGGGTCTTCGACGACGCGATAGGTATGATTCTCGCGCCACTTCTGCTGCCATTTGGCCTCTATCTCTTTGAAATTGTACTCCATATCGGATGTTTTTCCGGCAAATTTAGCAAAATTTTTGGCAATCGGGGGAAAATGTCCTACTTTTGTTTTTTTGTTAACCGGTACGGCAAAGAGCGTTCGATGTAAAAATAATACCTTGAATCGATTAGCGGCCTGCCGAGCCGTAATAATAAAAAATGGCGATCACCTGCGAATTTACACCGGCGGCAAACCGAAACCGCAAGACCTTGCGGGTTCCGACCGAAGCCCCCGCCAAGGCGGGGGGGGGTGGGTCAAGCCTGCAAACGCGGCTTTGCCGCGAGCGACGCGACCGGCAGCGATGCAAACGCATCCGCCAACTCGATTCGGTGTGGAATGGCATATAGTTATCTAAAACAGGCACTTAACAATCCTTGACAGTTAATAAAAATGAAAGTAGAAGCGAATAAAATGGTCGGCGTCGATTATACGCTGACCGTCGACGGCAAAATCGCCGACCAGTCGCGTCCGGGCCAGCCGCTCGAATTCATCTTCGGTACGGGGATGCTCCTGCCGAAATTCGAAGCGGCCATTCTCGGCAAAGAGCCCGGCGATCGGGTCGGATTCACACTCGAACCGAAAGACGGCTACGGCGAGTTCATCGCCGAAGCCGTGGTCGAGCTGCCCAAAAACATCTTCATGATCGACGGCAAGATCGCCGACGAGATGCTTTACGCAGGCAACCAGATTCCGATGAGCGACGCCCAGGGCAACCGCATGATGGGGATCGTCAAGGAGGTCGCCGACGACCGCGTGAAGATGGACTTCAACCACCCGATGGCCGGCAAGACGCTGCACTTCGCCGTCGAGGTGATCTCCGTGCGCGACGTAACGCCCGAAGACCTGCAAGGCCGCTGTTCGTGCGGCGATTGCGGCGGCGGCTGCCACCACGACCACGAAGGCTGCGGCGATCACGAAGGCTGCGGCTGCGAGGGCCACTGCCATTAACCGCCATCAACAGACCGGACGTTACGGCTTTCTGAATCCATGTATGCGTTAAGCCAATACCTGATATCGCTGGAAGATACCCTCGGGTTGACCCGCTCATCGGGTGAATGGACGCTCTGCCGCCGACCCGACGGCCGGCCGTGGTACGCATTGGGCAATACGGCGATCGTCTTTCGCGTCCGGATCGACGGACGCATCCGGGCGCTGCGCTGTTACCGGCGCCCGATGCGGCATCTGCGGGCCCTCTACGGCGACCGGCTCCGCGAACGGGAGCTGTTTCTCTTCACCGGTGCGGATCGCGGGGTGTGGGTCGATGTCGTTGTGGACGACTGGATCGAGGGCCGGACACTGCGGGAGGTGCTTTTCGAGGCCGCACGGAATCGAGACCTCGCGCGAATCTCCCGCCTGTCGCTCGCATTCGACCGGTCGGGAGCCGCATGGGTCTCGGACGATCGGGCCCACGGCGACCTAAAACCCGAAAACATCCTGGTCGACGACAACGGCCGCCTGCATCCGATCGACTTCGATGCCGCCTATCTGCCGGAGTTCGCCGGCGAGTCCAGCCCCGAATTGGGTACGGCGGCCTATCAGCATCCGGCACGCACGGCCGCGGATTTCGATGCCTCGCTGGACGATTACCCGACGGCCTTGATCGCCACGGCGCTGCACGCGCTGCGCATGGCACCGGAATTGCTCGACCGCTACGGCGAACGGGACGGCCTGCTGTTCGATCCGCAGCGCATCGCGACGGACACGGCCCTGCGCGAAGTGCTCGAATTGTTCAAACGGCACGGACGGGCGGCGCAATATCGGATTGCCAACCTGTTGTATGCGCCGACGCTCCGGCTGCCGCGCCTTGCTCCGCTGCTCGATGCGGCCCGCCGCGAAGTGGAACAGGAGCTTCATCCGGACCCGGCACCGCACGACGCCGGAACCCCTGAATTGTTCGTCGAGAACGGCTATTGGGGTTATCGCACCGATACGAAGATCGTCGTTCCGCCGTTGTACGATTGCGGATTCGACTTCACCGAAGGGTTGGCCGCCGTGCAGCTGGACGACACGTGGCATTACATCGACCCGACAGGGCGTCCGGCGATCGACTGTCCGGATTGCGAGGCCGTGAAGCCGTTCCACGACGGTCAGGCCGTCGTCATCCGAAACGGCATACGCCACCGGATCGACCGCACGGGAAAGATCGTCGAACCGGGAAGCGCGGCCCCAAAACGACCGGCCGATAAAATCGGCTGCATGGGAAAAACAGGGCCGAAAAACGTCGGGGCATGCAAAGCATGATGATCACACACCGAAAACCGATGCACGAATGAGGCATAAAACATTCAACCGATCGCTCTTTTTGCTGACGATTCTTTTCGCGACATTCGCGGCGGATTCCGCTGCGGCGCAGCAACTGATCTTTCCCGATTCGGTCTGCAACATCGGGGAGATCGCCGAAAACGATCCGCCGCGCACCTACCGGTTCAGCTACGAAAACCGATCGGACAAACCGATCGTCATTCTGCGGGTGGATACCTCGTGCGGCTGCGTGAAGAGCTCCTTCTCGCGCAAGCCGATCGCTCCGCGCGCAACGGGCGAAGTGCTCATCACGTTCGATCCGCACGGCCGCGAAGGGGCCCTCTACAAGCAGATGCCGGTCTACACCTCCGCATCGGGCAGCCGACCGGCCGTTCGGCTGGCGCTGTCCGGCACGGTCAAACCCGCCCGACGCGCCAAGCAATAACGTCCGCCGCACACAATAAACCGCCCTCTTTCCACGTTTTCCATACAGTAAGGAACTCGGGGAACGGGACAAACAAAGCCCCCTGCAAACGAAGAACGAAAAGCCGCGTTTTCGATAAGCCGAGGAGAGAACCGGACTTGTTGGACTTGTTCGAGCTATGCCGCAGCGAGAGCCAGGCTGTTCGAGCTATGCCGAGGAGAGAAAAAGTGCATGAACAGGAACAGAAAATACAACAGCTTATGAAACAGATTCTTTTATGCGCAGCCGCAGTATGCCTGGCATTCACCGCAGCGGCCCAAACGAAGCAGGAGGCATTCCCCAGCTACATTCAGGTCAACGGACGGGCCGAAAAAGAGATCGTGCCCGATGAATTCTACCTTTCGATCATCATCAACGAGCGCGATTCGAAAGGCAAAATTTCGGTTGAAAGTCAGCAGCGCGACATGATCGCAGCCCTCAAAAAAGCGGGTGTCGATATCGAAAAACAGTTGAAAGTGGCCAATCTGTCGAGCGAGTTTTTCAAGAAGCGCAGTTCCGTAGCCCAGGCCAAATACCAGTTGCAGCTGGGTTCTGCGGCCGAGGTCGCCAAAGTGTGGCAGGCGCTCGACGCGCTGAACATATCGAACGTATCGATTTTGAAAGTAACCCATTCGAAACTCGACGAGTTCAAGAACGAGGTGCGCGTCGCCGCCATCCGCAACGCCCGCGAGAATGCCCGAACGTTAGCCACGGCGATCGGCCAGCAGATCGGCAAATGTTTCTTCATCTACGATTCGAACAACGACATCATGCCGCGCTATTACGACAACAGGGCGGTCATGATGCGCAGTCTGGCTGCGGACGCTGCCGGTATCGAAACCGCCGTCGAGGAGGACGAATCGTTGGAGTTCAAGACCATCAAGTTGGAATACAGCGTGCAGGCGAATTTCGTGCTGGAATGATATTCATCAGGGGATAAACGACATTTCTTCGACGGTTTTTCGGACAGCGGCCGCATCGGGCGGCCCGGTTACGCCGAGCGGCATCGGGTGGGCGGGCGGACGACCCGCGGAGATGCACCGACGCCAAGGCAGCGATCGGCATCCGTAAAAATTCCGATTAAGATTCATAAAAAATTTGGAGATTCGGAAATTTTCGTTACCTTTGCATCCGCATTCGTCCATTAGGCATCATGCGGATGCCGTTTGCGGAAATAGCTCAGTTGGTAGAGCACAACCTTGCCAAGGTTGGGGTCGCGAGTTCGAGTCTCGTTTTCCGCTC
>CANREN010000008.1 GCA_947629705.1 uncultured Alistipes sp.
GATAAGAGAGAAGACGGGTAAAATGCCAATAAATGACGTCGCTGAAAAGAAGAGATAATAAAAAATCAAGCAAACCCTAATAAAATCACTTTTTGTTACGATTTTGTTACGATTTGCATTTTGTTATGTTGTAAAATATAGATATACAGAGTATTATATTTTTTCAAATTTAACTTTCCAGATTTCGTATCAAGGATCAGCGAAACACTTTCACTGAAATCAACTTGTTGCGACCCGTGCGGGGTTACGCGGCAAAGATAAGAAAAAGTTTCGCGAAACGCAATGTTCCGAAAGGGGTGATAAGAAACAGTCCGAACCGATTAATATGGTTCGGACTGTTTTGTGTTTGGGGATACGACCAGCTATACGCAGCCCTGCGCCAGCATGGCATTCGCAACCTTCATGAAGCCGCCGATATTGGCTCCTGCGACGTAGTTCACATAGCCGTCGGGCCGGGTGCCGTATTCGACGCAGACCGCATGGATGTTGCGCATGATGGTGTGCAGCCGCGCATCCACCTCCTCGGGTGTCCACGACAGACGCATCGAGTTCTGGCACATTTCCAATCCCGAGGTCGCAACGCCGCCGGCGTTCGATGCCTTGCCGGGGGCATAGAGCAGTTTGTGCTGTTGAAAAATCCGGATGGCTTCGGGGGTCGACGGCATATTGGCCCCCTCCGTTACGCAGATGCAGCCGTTGGCGACCAACGTGCGGGCCTCGTCGCCGTTGAGCTCGTTTTGCGTGGCGCAGGGCATCGCGATGTCGCATTTCTCGCCCCACGGACGTTCGCCCGCGTGGTAGACGGCCGACGGATAACGGTCGGCATACGCGCGGATGCGGCCCCGAAAGACGTTCTTCAACTCCATGACGTATTCCAGCTTTTCGGCGTCGATTCCGTCGGGATCGTAGATGTAGCCCGATGAATCGGAGAGCGTTACGACCGTCGCGCCTAATTGCGTCGCCTTCTGGCAGGCATATTGGGCCACGTTGCCGGAACCCGAAATGCAGACGATCTTGCCTTCGAACTTTTCGCCGCGCGTGGCGAGCATCTCCTCGGCGAAATAGCAGGTTCCGTAGCCCGTCGCCTCGGGGCGCAGCGGACTGCCGCCCCAATCGCGGCCTTTGCCGGTAAGCGTACCCGTAAATTCGTCGCGCAGCCGCTTGTATTGTCCGAAAAGGAAGCCGATTTCGCGTCCGCCCACGCCGATATCGCCGGCCGGAACGTCGGTATCCTGACCGATATGCTTTTGGAGCTCGGTCATGAACGATTGGCAGAAGCGCATTACCTCGTTGTCCGATTTGCCTTTCGGATCGAAATCCGAACCGCCCTTTCCGCCGCCCATCGGCAGGGTCGTGAGGCTGTTCTTGAACGTTTGCTCGAACGCGAGGAACTTCAGAATCGAGAGGTTCACCGACGGATGGAACCGCAATCCGCCCTTGTAGGGGCCGATAGCGCTGTTCATCTGGATGCGGTAGCCGCGGTTGATTTCGATTTCGCCCTTGTCGTTGAGCCACGGCACCCGGAAGATGATGATGCGTTCCGGTTCGGCGATGCGTTCCAGAATCTTCATCCGTTGCAATACGGGGCTCGCCACGATATGCGGCGCCAGCGATTCGACCACCTCGCGGACGGCCTGGTGGAATTCCGGTTCGCCCGGGTTACGGGCGATCAGTCGGGCCATGAAATTTTCGACATACTGTCGTGCTTGTTCGTTCATCATCGTTTGGGCTGTATTTGCCTTTTTATCGATTGTTTGCTGATTCGGGAGACGATCACTTTTCCAGATCGTCGAGCCAGATCGTCGCCAGCGCATCCGACGGCATCCGCCAGTCGCCGCGCGGCGAAAGCGCCACCGAACCGACCTTCGGGCCGTCGGGCATCGCCGAACGTTTGAACTGCTGGGCGAAGAACCGCCGGAAAAAGACCGTCAGCCATTTGCGGAGGGTCGCCCGATCGTAGCTGCCGCGGAAAGCCTGTTCGGCCAGCAGCAGGATTTTGGCCGGCCGGTAACCCGCCCGCACGAAGTTGTAGAGGAAGAAGTCGTGCAATTCGTAGGGGCCGACCAAATCTTCGGTTTTTTGGGCGATTCGCCCCTCCGCATCGGCCGGCAGCAACTCCGGACTGACCGGCGTGTCGATGATATCCGACAGCGTTGCGCGGGTCGCTGCATCCGGCTCCGTATCGGCCGCCCACTTCACCAAATGGCGGACGAGGGTCTTGGGAACCGATGCGTTGACGCCGTACATAGACATCTGATCGCCGTTGTAGGTCGCCCAGCCGAGTGCCAGCTCGCTCAAATCGCCGGTGCCGACGACCAATCCGCCCTCTAAATTGGCCGTATCCATCAATATCTGCGTGCGTTCGCGGGCCTGTGCGTTTTCATAGGCCGCCGAACGGTCGGAAGCATCCAACCCGATATCGGAAAAATGCTGTTCGCAGGCTTTGCCGATGGGAATCTCGCGTACCGTAACCCCCAAGCCGCGCATCAACTCCAACGCATTATGGTAGGTGCGTCCCGTGGTGCCGAACCCCGGCATGGTGATTCCGATGATCCCTTTGCGGTCGAGTTGCAGCAGATCGAACGTGCGCACGGCGACCAACAGGGCCAGCGTCGAATCCAACCCGCCCGAGATGCCGATGACCGCTTTCGTGCAGTGCGTGTGTGCCAAACGGCGGGCCAACCCGTGCGCCTGTATATGAAAAATCTCGTCGCACCGTTCGCTGCGATGCTTTTCGTCCTGCGGCACGAACGGCAGCGGGTCGATGTCGCGGTCGAGCACGGCCGCCCGCAGCCCCTCGGGCATCTCCATCTCGATGACCGTGTTTTCGGTCGCGGCTTCGTTCGTGCGGAACGAGGTGTTGCGGCGCCGTTCGAACTCCAACCGTTCGATGTCCACGTCCGCGACGGTCAGCCGCTCCTCTAACGAGAAGCGCTCCGCTTCGCGCAGGATGATGCCGTTTTCGGCGATCAGCGCATTGCCGGCGAATACGAGGTCGGTCGACGATTCGCCGAATCCCGCCGAACAATAGACATAGGCTGCGAGCGTTCGCGACGATTGCTGGGCCACCAGCTGCCGCAGATAGTCGTATTTCCCTGTGCCTTCGGGCGAAGCCGAAAGGTTGAAAATGACTTTGGCGCCGTTTTGCGCTAAATGCGACGAGGGCGGAACGGCCGTCCAGAGGTCTTCGCAGATCTCCACCCCGAATTCCGCCCCGTTGACCTCGAAAGTCAGTCCCGCACCGAAATCGGCCTCCTGACCGGCCACCCGGATGGTTTCGTCCTCGATGCCCGCGCCCGAAGCGAACCAGCGGACTTCGTAAAATTCGGCGTAGTTCGGAATGTAGGTCTTGGGGACGACGCCCAGTACGCGCCCCTGTGCGATGACGGCCGCGCAGTTGTAGATGGCCGGGCCGTGGCGCAGCGGTGCGCCGACGATCCACGTCAGCGGCAGCTTGCGCGAGGCCTTGACGATCTTCGACAGCGCACGGTCGGCGGCATCGAGCAGCGCAGGTTGCAGGAACAGGTCGCCGCAGGTGTAGGCCGTAACGGCTAATTCGGGATAGACGATGATTTCGACCCCGCGTTGGGCGGCTTGTTCCGCCAGCGCGACGATGCGTTCGGCATTGGCCGGGCAGTCGGCGACGCTTACGTGCGGAATGGCCGCCGCGACCTTGAGAAATCCGAAGTTGTCCATAAGTGCGTTATTCGCTCCAGAGCGTTGCGAGATTCAGAATGACCTGTTGCGCCTTGCGCATGGTCGTCAGCGAGCAGTATTCGAATTTGCCGTGGAAGTTCATGCCTCCTGTGAAGAGGTTGGGGCAGGGCAGTCCCATGAACGAAAGCCGTGCGCCGTCCGTGCCGCCGCGGATCGGCCGCACGAGCGGCTTCACACCGGCCGTCTTCATGGCTTGCAGCGCCTTGTCGATCACCTGCGGATGGGGCTCGATCCTTTTGCGCATGTTGAAGTACTGGTCTTTGAGGATCAGATTCAGCACCCCGTCGCCGTACTTCTTTTTCAGCAGGTCGACGCACGACCACAGAAAGACTTTGCGCGCCTCGAACCGGTCGGCGTCGTGGTCGCGGATAATGTAGCTGACCGTCGCCTGCTCGACCGTGCCGTTCAGCCCGACGCAGTGATAGAAGCCTTCGTAACCCTCGGTGTGTTCCGGACGCTCCGCCTCGGGGAGCAGACGCTGCAGGTCGCAGGCCACCTCAATGGCGTTGATCATCTTGTTTTTGGCATAGCCCGGATGGACGTTGCGCCCCTGGATTTCGATTCTGGCGCTGGCGGCGTTGAAGTTCTCGTACTCCAATTCTCCCTCCATGCCGCCGTCCACCGTGTAGGCGAAGTCCGCGCCGAACGCCGCGACGTCGAAGAAGTCGACGCCGCGGCCGATCTCCTCGTCGGGCGTGAATCCGATGCGGATTTTGCCGTGCTTCACCTCGGGATGCGTCAGCAGATATTCCGCCGCGGTCATTATTTCGGCCACACCGGCCTTGTCATCGGCGCCCAACAGCGTCGTGCCGTCGGTATGGATCAACGTATGGCCCTTGAAAAAGGCGAGCTCGGGAAACTCTGCGACGCGCATCGTGAGCTGACCGTTCAGTACGATATCGCTGCCGTCGTACTCCTCGATGATGCGCGGTTTGACCTCCGCGCCGCTCATGTCGGGCGAAGTGTCGACGTGCGCGATGAACCCGATGACCGGAGCCGTCTCGCATCCGGGCGTTGCCGGGACGGTGCCCATGACATAACCGTATCGATCCATCGAGACCTCGGTCATGCCGAGCGTCTGCATCTCGTCGCGCAACGCGTCGAGCAGCACCTTTTGCTTTTCGGTCGACGGGAAGGTCGTGCTCTCCTCCGACGATTGCGTGTCGTAGGAGACGTATTTCAGAAATCGTTCTTTCAGTTCCATGGCGTCATGCTTTTTGTTTTATTCCTCTTTTTTCGCTTGCAGCGTATGCAGAATCAGGTAGACGGCTAATGCAATGTACATGGCCAGCCCCGTCCATTCGGCAGCGTTCGACGAAGCCCAGCCCGAAAGGTACCAATCCACCTCCAGGAATTTAAGCAATGCGCTCACGACGCCCATCAACGCGCCGCCGGCGATGAAGCCCGATGCAAGCAGCGTACCGCGATCGAAACGGGCCTTGTTCAGCGCCTTGTCCTGCGAACGGTTCGAAACGAACCAGGCGATCAAACCGCCCGCGACGAGCGGCGCGTTCAGCTCCATCGGGATGAACATGCCCAAGGCGAAAGCGAGGGCCGGAACGCCGATCGAGGTCAGCACTAACGCCAAGGCCGCGCCGCAGAAATAGAGCATCCACGGCGTTTGCCCGCCGGTCATCAACGGTTGGATGACGGCCGCCATCGCATTGGCCTGCGGAGCGACCAACGCCCCTTCGCCGACAAATCCGTACGATTTGTTCAGGATAATCATCACCCCTGCGACGGTTGCCGCAGCGACGAATGTGCCGAGGAATTTCCAGCTCTCCTGTTTGCAGGGCGTCGTGCCGAGCCAGTAGCCGATCTTCAGGTCGGTAATGAATCCGCCCGCCATCGAGAGGGCCGTGCAGACCACGCCGCCGATCACCAATGCGGCCGTCATGCCGGTCGTGCCGTTCAGTCCGACGCTTGCGAGGATGAGCGATGCTAAAATCAAGGTCATCAATGTCATGCCCGAAACGGGGTTGGTGCCGACGATCGCAATGGCATTGGCCGCCACGGTGGTGAAGAGGAACGCGATGACGAAGACGATCAGCAAGGCCGTGATCGACTGGGCCCAACCGTCGAGCAGCCCGAAGTGGAAGAAGACGAACACGCAGACGAGCGTGGCGATCAGAAACGACAGGATGCGCCGCATCGGCAGGTCGCGCTGGGTGCGTTCGACGGATGCGCCGGTCTGGCTGCCGCCCTTTCCGCCGAACTCCGAAACGGCGAGCCCGACGGCCTGCCGGATGATTTTCGATTGACGGACGATGCCGATGATGCCGGCCATGGCGATGCCGCCGATGCCGATGGGCTTGCCGATGAAGGCGAACAGATTCTCGGGGGTGAAGAGCGTCTGCGGATCGGCCAGCAGGTCGGGGCGCGTGATGCCCAACAGCGAGGCCAACGAAGCCGGATCGATGCTCTCGGCGAGCGAGCCGACCAGCGGCACGATGAGGAACCATACCAAACACGAACCGGCGGTGATGATCATCGCGTATTTCAGTCCGATGATGTATCCTAATCCGAGTACGGCGGCCGAGGTGTTCAATCCGAATACTACCTTGAATTTATCGGCGGCCGTCGCCCCCCATGCGCAGATGCGGGTCGAAACCGATTCCGTCCACAGTCCGAAAGTGCCGACTGCAAAGTCGTACAGTCCGCCCACGAGACCCGATATGGCCAACAGTTTGGCCTGGCTGCCGCCCTTTTCGCCCGATACGAGCACTTCGGTCGTGGCCGTGGCTTCGGGGAAGGGGTATTTGCCGTGCATCTCCTTGACGAAGTACTTGCGGAACGGAATCAATAGCAGGATGCCCAGCAATCCGCCGAACAGCGACGAAAGGAATACCTGCCAGAAGGCGGCGTCCAATCCGAGAATGTAGAGAGCGGGCAGCGTGAAGATGGCTCCGGCGACGATGACGCCCGACGAGGCGCCGATCGACTGGATGATGACGTTCTGCCCGAGCATGTTCTTTTTGCCCAGTACATTGCCCATGCCGACCGCGATGATGGCGATGGGGATCGCCGCTTCGAAGACCTGGCCGACTTTCAGTCCGAGAAAGGCGGCGGCAGCCGAAAAGAGGATGGCCATTGCGACGCCCATGATGACCGAATAGGGGGTTGCTTCGCGGGGCGAGGTCGAAGCAGGCATCAGCGGGGTGTAGGTTTCGCCCGGCTTGAGTTCCCGATAGGCATTTTCGGGCAGCGAGATATTCTTTTTTTGTTCCATAATCGAGGATTTGTTCAGTTTTTTGATGAAAATCGTTTTGTTATTCGTCGCTTGCCGCTCGTCCGGCCGATTTCGCAGGCCACGACCGGACCGCTCGTCGGATCGGATTGCGGGCGATTCGGCTGTGGAACGGCCCTTATCGGTTATCGCCGCTGCCGGAGATGCGGTGCCGCTCCATGCGCGAGTGCAGTTTGTCGACATTCATCTGCGCCACCTCGTCCAATTCGTAGCCGAGGTCGTGGGAGAGCGTCGCGCAGTACCACAATACATCGCCGATCTCCTTGACGATTTCGCGGCGTTTCTCTTCCGTAAATTCTTCGTGGCCGTCGCGGATGACCTTTTTCACTTTGTCGGCCACTTCGCCCGCCTCGCCCGTCAGGCCGAGGGTGGGGTAGATGATGCGGCGGTTTTCGGGATAGACGGCTGTCTCCAATGCGTGTTGTTGGTATTCGTTGAGTGTCATGATAGATGGATTTTTCGGACAAATTTAGCGATTTTTCGGATAAGTTCTTGCCGGAATGAAAAATTCGTCTTATTTTTGTACGCCGACGGGGGATTAGCTCAGCTGGTTAGAGCGCTTGCATGGCATGCAAGAGGTCATCGGTTCGAATCCGATATTCTCCACCAAATCGTAACGTCCGTGCAGGCTCTTGGCCTGCACGGACGTTACGATTTGATTATCCGCTGTCGTGATCCGGCACTCCCGAATTTTCATAACCTATTCGGCGATCACGCCCGAACCGACCAACTCGTCGCCGTCGTACCATGCCGCGAACTGCCCGGGCGTAATGCCGCGCTGCGGTTCGTCGAAGACCAAAAAGGCTCCGTCCGTCCGCCGATAAAGCGTCGCCCCCTGCAAGGCCTGCCGATAACGAATCCGCACCGAATACCGTCGGCTTCCGCCGACCGGCAGCGCCTGCGACGGATCGATCCAATGCAATTCGTTCGGTTCGATGCGCAGCGCCCGACGCCACAACCCGGGATGGGCGTCGCCCTCGCCGACATAAATGACATTGGCCGCGACATCGGTCGCCAGGATGAACAGCGATTCCTTGCGGCCGCCGATTCCCAAGCCCTTGCGCTGGCCGATCGTGTAGAAGTGCGCGCCGTTGTGCACGCCGATTCTCTTGCCGTCGCGCACCGTGTACCGCCACGGCGCAGCCCACGCAGCCAGTTGTGCATCGGTCGGCTCGGCGGCTGTCGGGTCGCAGGCTTCGCGCTGCGCATATTTGGGCCATGACGGCAGAATTTCATGCACGCTGCCCTGCCTGGCGGTGAGTTTCTGTTGCAGAAAGACCGGCAGATCGACCTTCCCGACGAAACAGATGCCCTGCGAATCTTTCCGTTTGGCCGTTGCGAGCCCCTGTTCCTCGGCGATGCGGCGCACCTCGGGTTTTGTCAGGCGGCCGATGGGAAACAGGGCGTAACGCAGCTGCTCCTGCGAAAGCTGGCACAGAAAATAACTCTGGTCTTTGTTGGGATCGGAGCCCGCCAACAGATGACAGACCCGCTGTCCGGCGGCATCGGCCGTTTCGGTTTTCCGGCAGTAGTGCCCCGTGGCGACGAACGCGGCGCCCAGTTTCAGCGCTTCGCGCAGAAAGACGTCGAACTTGATTTCGCGGTTGCACAGTACGTCGGGATTGGGCGTGCGGCCCCGTTCGTATTCGGCGAACATGTAATCGACCACCCGCGCCCGATAATCGGCCGAAAGGTCGACGACATGCAGCGGAATATCCAATTTCTTGGCGACCAACTCCGCAAAAACACGGTCGTCGCGCCACGGGCAGTCGCCCTCCAGCGTACCGGTGGTATCGTGCCAGTTCACCATGAAGAGGCCGATGACCTCGTGCCCCTGCTGCTTCAACAGATAGGCGGCTACCGACGAATCCACGCCGCCCGAAAGTCCGATTACGACACGTGCCATATCCTTATTTTTCCCTGTTCAACAATCCTTCGGGCAGCACCAACCGCAGCGAATGCCTTTCGAAGTCGATATGTGCGAAGAACTCCTCGGCGGCGGGCACTAACACGCGCCGGCCCTCGATTTCGAGCTCGAACAACGGATTGGCGTCGCTGTCGTAATAGTCCGTAACGTGCCCCGTGAACGGCTGCGGATCGCCGTCGGTACGGGTCTCGATGCCCGACACGGCGAATCCGACCAAATCTTCCGGATAAAATTCATCGTCGTCCGGAGCCGCTTCGGAAACGGCCATCCGAAACTCCGACCCGATCAGCTCCTGTGCGCGCCGTTCGGTATCCAAATCGGCGAAGGTCGCCACAGCGCCCGCGATGCCGCGCCGCTCGAACCGCTCGCAGTAGAGCGGCACCTCCAGCCCGTCGATGGTTGCGAACAGCGGCTGGTCGGTCGTAAAATCGTCGGGAAATGCGTCATACAGCGACAGCATCAATCCGCCGCCGGTGCCGAACGATTTGTTGATGCGGCCGGCCGGCACTTTTTTCGAACCGACCGAGCTGTCGGGGGAGGATGGGTTTTTGAAGGGATGGGGCATAATCGACTTAATTCATGCCGTCAAAGTTACGAAAAGTCGGGAGCAGAAGCAAGCGACAGCCTGTTTCTGCCGAGACGGAGCGCAGCTTCAACGCAGTCAAAGTTACGAAAAACGGCAAATTCCCGCAAAGGAATTCGCCGTTTTTATCGACACGCAGGATCGGCTTATTCGGCAGCGCTTTCGGTCGTCTCGGCAGGAGCTTCGGCAGCCTCTTCGGCCTGCTCGGCCTCTTTCGCGGCAGCTTCGGCAGCCGCCTTCTTCTCGGCGATCGCTTTTGCACGCTCCTCCTTGACTTTGGCCTCGGCAGCCAGACGGGTCTTCTCTGCCGACTTCGCATCGGAAGCGAGTTTGTTGCTCTTCGCCTCGATCTTGCCATTCTTGGCATCTAACCATTTGTTGAAGCGGGCTTCGGCTTCGGTCTCCGTGAAAGCACCCTTGGCGACACCGCCGAGCAGGTGTTTCTTGTAAAGGACGCCCTTGTACGAGAGAATCGCCCGACAAGTGTCCGTGGGTTGTGCGCCTTTGAGTAACCAACCCAGAGCTTTCTCGAAGTTCAGGTCGATCGTAGCAGGATTCGTGTTGGGGTTGTAGGTGCCCAACTTTTCGATGAATTTACCATCACGTGGCGCTCTGCTATCTGCGGCGACGATGTGGTAGAAAGCAAAACCTTTCTTGCCATGCCGTGCCAAACGAATTTTAACAGCCATCGGCTTAATGAATTTTGGTTAAAGTTTTATTAAAAACGCACTAAATCCCTGTCGCGGGATTCGAGTTCGCAAATGTAGACAATTTTTTCGGGCCGGCAAAATAAACGGCGCAAAATTCCGGAAAATTTTCCTATCTTTGCAGCCGTCGTTCATGGTTCGCTCCTCCCGGCCGTTCAGAGAATGACGGCCGTAACGAATAAAAAGGTTCCGTAGCTCAGTTGGATAGAGCAACAGCCTTCTAAGCTGTGGGTCGCGCGTTCGAACCGCGCCGGAATCACGCATTTCGAAAATTCGTAATCATCGAGTTCTGACTGTTACAGTCCGTTACAGGTATTCGATCGTCTGTTCGAGCCCCGTACTGTGCGAACCTTTTATTAAGATGAGCGCATCCGATAGGGGAGAAGCCTTGAGTGCCGCCGCAAGCTCCGTCCGCGAAGGATAGAGCGAAATCCGTTCCGGCTGTTCCATTTGCGGATGATGAGGCGCCTCCTGCGGAGCGGCCTCTGCGAGCGAAGCGTATGCCTGTGCGAACTCCGGCCCGACTAAAAGCACCCGCACATCCGGATGCCGGGCCGCTAACCGGAGGATATCGGTATGCTCTTGCAGCGACCATTCGCCCAACTCGAGCATGTCGCCCAAAATCAGGATGCGCCGTGTGCGGGAATCCAGCGGACGGTTCAAAAAGTGCTCGATCGAAGCCCGCATACTCGATGGATTGGCGTTGTAGCAATCGACGATCAACGTGTTTCGCTGCGTTTCGAGACGCTGCGAACGGTGATTTTCGGGCCGGTAACCGGCTATGGCCCGCCGGATGTTTTCGTCCGGAACGCCGAACCGGCGTCCGATCACGATGGCGGCGGCGATATTGAACCGGTTGTAATCGCCCTCCAACCGGCTCTCGAATCCGTCGGCGATCGACGCGGCGTAACGTTCCGCATGAAGACGAGGATGCCCGGCGATCATTTCGTTCAGGATCGGGTCTTCGTCGCGGACGAATGCCCAACCGCCCGAATCGTCGAGAAAATCGTAGAGCTCGCCTTTGCCGCGCCGTACCCCCTCGGGGCCGCCGAAGCCCGCCAAATGGCAGCGTCCGACGTTGGTGAGCACGCCGTAGTCGGGTTCGGCGATGGATGCCAGCTTCGCGATCTCGCCGCAGGCGCTGGCTCCCATCTCGACGACGCCGATCTGGATGCCGGAGGTCATCGAAAGCAGGGTGAGCGGCACGCCGATATGGTTGTTGAGGTTGCCGCGGGTGGCATAGACCGTATAGCGTTCGGCCAGCACGCGGCTGACGAGCTCTTTGGTCGTCGTTTTGCCGTTGCTGCCCGCTATGGCCAAAATCGGGATGCCCAATGCGCGCCGATGCTCGCGGGCCAGCTCCTGCAAGGCCTCCAAGGCGTTTTCCACCAGGAACATGCGCGGGTCGGTGGCGGCGATCGCCGGATCGTCCACCACGGCGCAGACGGCTCCCTTGTCGAGTGCGTCGGCTGCGAACCGGTTGCCGTCGAACGCGGCTCCGCGCAGCGCGAAGAAGATCGAACCGGGTTCGATGCGGCGCGTGTCGGTCGAAACGTGCGGATGTTCGCAGAAAAGGGTGTATAGCCGGTTTTCCATCAGATGTGCTCTTCGCCGTTGTGGAACTTCACCTCGTCGATGAACTTTTTGATATTCTGTTCGTCGGAGCGGGGACAAATCATCAGCACGTCGTCCGTGTCGACGACGATATACTCTTTCAGCCCGCAGATGACCGCGATTTTCTCCTTCGGGAGCGAAACGATGCTGCTGCGCGTGTCGTAGAGGTAGCATCCCGCCGACGGAATCGCATTGGCGTAGCGGTCTTTGCGCGAATGCTGGTAGACCGATCCCCACGTCCCGACATCGCTCCAGCCGAACTCCCCGCAACGGACGTATACGTTGTCGGCCTTCTCCATGATGCCGAAGTCGATGGAGATGGCGCGGCATTCGGCGAAGGCGGTTTCGACAGCCTGTTGTTCCGCGTCGGTGCCGGCCGCTTGCCGCACGGCGCTGAAAAGCGCATGATGCTCGGGCAGATAGTGGGCGAACGCCTCGATAATCGACCGGATTTTCCAGACGAAGATGCCCGAATTCCAGAAGAACTCGCCGCATTGCAGAAAGGTCTGGGCCAATTCGAGATCGGGCTTTTCGGTGAAGCATTTCACCTTGCTGATGGGCTTCGTATCCGACACCTGGATATAGCCGTAGCCCGTGTCGGGGCGTGTCGGCTTGATGCCCACGGTCATCAGCGCGTCGTGCGCTTCGGCGAAGCCGAGG
This sequence comes from uncultured Alistipes sp., assembly GCA_947629705.1. Lineage (GTDB taxonomy): Bacteria > Bacteroidota > Bacteroidia > Bacteroidales > Rikenellaceae > Alistipes. Next base: position 12,456 of record CANREN010000008.1, read on the forward strand.
CATTCGCCGATGATGCCGCGGAAGTCCTCTTCGTTGAGGATCAGGTGGTCGGACGGCGTAACGATCATGCTTGCATCGGGATCTTTCGCAGCTAATGTGTAGGCGGCGTAGGCGATGCAGGGGGCCGTATTGCGGCCGACCGGTTCGCAGAGAATCTGTCCCTCGTGCAGCTCGGGCAGATGCTCTGATACGAGCGAGCGGTATTTGCGGTTGGTTACCACAAGGAAGTTTTCGGCGGGAACCGACTTCGCGAACCGTTCGTAGGTCTGCCGGATGAACGATTTTCCGGTCCCGAGAATATCGAGAAACTGCTTGGGGCGGTTTTGGCGGCTTTGAGGCCAGAATCGGGCGCCGATGCCGCCGGCCATGATGATGCAATAAGTGGAATTTGCCATAGGACGTTGTAAGACACACGTTGATTCGACAAAGTTAAAAAAATTTCGTAACTTTGCCGCCTGTTCCGTGAATAATTTGTCCCGAACGATGAAAATAAGGTTGTTTACCATACCCAATCTGCTCACGCTGGCCAACCTGCTCTGCGGCGCGGCCGCGACCGTAGCGGCGTTGGTGCATCATAACCTGACTGCGGCCTTTTGGCTGATTGCCGCCGCCGCCCTCTTCGACTTCTTCGACGGCTTCGCGGCGCGCCTGCTCCGCCAGAGCGGCTCCTTGGGCATCCAACTCGACTCGCTGGCCGACGACATTTCGTTCGGCCTCGCCCCCTCGGCCATGCTCTACGCGCTCTACCTCGATATGCCCGGCCGGTGGCTCGGTTGCAACGCCGGATTGATCGTCTTTGTTTTCAGCGCTTTTGCGGCGCTTCGCCTCGCCAGGTTCAATATCGACGAGACGCAGCACGCCGAGTTCTGCGGATTGCCGACGCCTGCCGCGACCCTGCTCTGCGCCTCCATCGGGATGCTGACCCAGCTGCACGGATGGAGCGTGCCGCGCGAGTGGGTGCTGGCGCTGGCTGTGGCCGTGTCGCTGCTGATGATCTCGCCGATCCGCATGTTCTCGTTGAAGTTCAGTGGATTCGGATGGAAAGGGAACGAGTTGCGCTACGCGTTTTTGGCCCTCTGCATCGCGTTGATCGCCGTGTTGGGGCCCTGTTCGATTCCGGTCATCATCGTCGCCTATATCGTGATTTCGACCCTGCGCTGGCATTTTGTCCGCACGGAGGGTAAATAAACCGGATCGTTGCATGAATCGTCGGCTGAAAAAGATCGTATGGCTCGGGGTGCTGTCGTTGGCGCTGCCGGCGACGGTCTGTGCACAGCAGCGGTTCAATGCGCGCGATATCATGCGGGCGCAGCAGCAGGGCCGGGGTAACGAGCTCTACGGCTCCAACCCCTACGAACAGACCGACGAAGAGGGGGAGGGGCAGCAGCATCCGCAGGATACGACCAAAAAGGAGAAACGGATCCGCAAACCGCTCGAATCCTATTTCTTCAGCGATTCGATCCGGGCTTTGAACAACTTCCAGTGGAATCTTCGCCGCGGGTACAACCGCGTGGAGATTCAGCCGCTCGATACGGTGCTGACCGACTGGCGGATCGACTATCCGTTCTATCGCGAAGGGGTGGGCGACATTGCCCAGGGCGGTTTGGGCCAGGCATCGCTGCCGCTCGACTACTTCCGGCGTCCGCAGGATTTCGACTTCGCGTTCGCAAGCCCCTATTACGCCTATATCTACACAATGGAGAACGTGCCGTTTTACAACTCCAAACGGCCGCTGCTGCGGTTGACCTACATCGAATCCGGACAGAAACGCTTCCGCGAGGAGAATTTCAATATCATGCACGCGCAGAACGTCTCGCCGACGACCGGTTTCAATGTCGACTACAAGGCCCGCGGCACGCGCGGCCAATACTTGTGGTCGCGGACGAAGAACCACAATCTGTCGGTCGCCGTCAGCCATACAGGGAAACGCTATGCCGTTCATGCGGGCTTTTTCAACAACCATATCGAGAAGCAGGAGAACGGCGGCGTGGTCGGAGCCTGGGCCATCGCCGATACGACCTTCGAGATGCCCTCGGGCGTGCCGACGAAATTGGCCGATGCCAAGGCGCAGAACACCTATCGCAACAATGCGTTTTTCGTTACGCAGTCCTACGGCATCCCGTTGCAGCGGATGACCGAATCGGACTTCTCGATGGCTGGCCTTTCGGCCGTCTATATCGGCCATTCGTTCGAATACAACTCCTGGAGCAAGGTATACAGCGATATTCGGGCCTCCTATACCGACGAACGCGACCACCGCAATCCCGACGGCAGCTTCGAACCGGCCGAATACGAGTACTACAAGGATTGGTATATCGATCCGTCGCGGACGCGCGATTCGCTTTACGAACGGGTCATCTCGAACCGATTCTTCGTGCAGGCGCAGCCGTGGGATCGAAACGGCGTGGTCGGCACGATTGATGCGGGGATCGGCATCGATCTGCATACCTATGCGCAGTTCCACCCCTCCGGATACCTGTCGGGCCGTTACGACAAAGTGTCCGAAACCAGCTACTTCGCCTACGGCTCCGTGGGCGGAAAGATCAAGAAATATCTCGATTGGGACGCGAATCTCAAGTTCTACCCGTCGGGATACCGAGGCGGAGACCTCGCCATCGGCGGCCATCTGTCGTTGATGGGGCTTCTCCGCGGACACCCCCTGATTCTCGAAGGCCGCCTCTCGATGGAGCGCCGCTCGCCGAGCTATTGGCAGGAGAATCTATTCTCGAACCACTATGTGTGGTCCGCTCCTCTCGGCAAGGAGAATGAAACTCGTTTCGAGGTCAAGTTCGAAGTGCCCGATTACGCCTTCGAGGCGGGGGTATGGTTCGGATTCGTCGACAACAAAATCTATTACGACGCCGACAGCCGGATCGCCCAATCGGACGGAAACGTCAGCCTCACGAGTGTGTATGCCCGCAAGGATTTCCGCTTGGGCGGACTTCATCTGGATCACAGGGCATTGTTGCAATGGAGTACGAATCAAGAGGTCGTACCCGTTCCGCTTTTGAGCGCCTTCCTCTCGTATTACTACGAGTTCTGGACGGTGCGCGATGTATTGCGTCTGCAAATCGGTTTGGACGGTCGCTTCCATACGAAGTATTATGCGCCCGGCTTCAATCCGGCCTTGTCGGCGTTCTACAACCAGCGGCAGATCGAAGTGGGGAACTATCCCTATGTCGATCTGTTCGTCATGGCCAAGTGGAAGCGGATGCGGATATTTCTCAAATATCAGCATCTGAACAAGGGGCTGTTCGGCGAAGGTGCCTATTTCTCGGCGGCGAATTATCCGCTGAATCCGGGCATGTTCAAAATCGGTCTCTCGTGGGGATTCTATGATTAGCGTACTGTATTGCACGGTACAAGCTGCCCGCAACACCCAATTTTTATGCTGAAAAAAACGGTTTTAACCTTTGCGTTCTTAACCATCATGACCACTTTTTACGGCTTCGACGCCCGTTACGGCGCTGCGGCCGTGTCGCCCGACAACGATTCGACGGCTTACGGCAATCCGTTGTTGCGCGAGGGCGAATACGTGATTTCCGCCTATGATGCGATCTTTCGCAACATCAGCGGGCGGGAGGGGCACGACTGGCGGCTGATGTCGGCCATCGCCTATCACGAATCGCGTTTCCGTTCCGATCTCGTTTCGCATCGCGGCGCTCGGGGTCTGATGCAGATCATGCCTTCGGTGGCGCGCCACTTCGCGGTTCCGGCGGAACGGGCCGCCGAACCCGAAACCAATGTTTGGTTGGCGAACAAACTGATGACGACCATCCTCGGGTCGCTGCATCTGCCGGCCGAGATACCGGAGCGCGATCGGATGTCGATGGCGCTAGCCTCGTACAACGGCGGAATCGGACACGTGAAGGATGCCCGGCGGCTGGCTCTGTTCTATGGTGAGAATCCCGATTCGTGGGAGGTCGTCGCGCGTTATCTGATATTGGAGTCCGAGCCGGAGTACTACGGAAACGAGGTGGTCGAATGCGGACGTTTTACGGGAGGCCGGCGCACGCTGGCGTATGTGGACGACGTGTTGGGACGCTACGACAAGTATTGCCGTATGGCCGCGAAGTAACGCTGTTCGGATTTCGAATTAAATTCCTACCTTTGCACCATGATTACGAAAAGTCTGCTTGAACCGATGGGATCGTGGGCGTGGTGGCGCTCGTGGTTCCTCATTTTTCTGGGGTGCACCGTGATGGGAACGGGTTTCGTCTTCTTCGTCAACCCCTATAAATTCGTGCCCGGCGGTGTGTACGGCTTGGGTGTCGTGCTGCACAATATCTTTCCGTCCATCCAGGTCGGTACGTTCGGTTACATGTTCGATGTCCCGCTGATGATTATCGCCGTGTTGGTTTTCGGCGGACAGTTCGGTACCCGCACCGTCCTCGCGGCGATGTTTACGCCGGGTTATATGAACGTATTGACGAAGCTGGTCTATCCGAATGCCGAGGCGATCGAAGCACTCGATCCTGCGCAGTTGTTGGGCGGCCGGCTCGACCTGTCGGACGATCTCTTCCTCGCCTGTCTGATGGGGGCCGTCATCATCGGTCTCGGCATGGGACTCGTCGTGCGCCAGCAGGCGACGACGGGCGGTACGGATATCGTGGCCATGTTGTTGCAGAAATTCGCGGGCATCAAGTTCTCCACCGGCATCTTTCTGGCGGACGGATGCGTCGTTCTGGCGGGTTTGATCGTCATCGGGTTCGGTCTGGGTATGGAACAGTCGTCCGGCGAGGGGTGGCTGCTGACGCTCTATTCGTTGATCATCATCTACACCTCCTCGCGGGTCGTCGCCTACATGCTCGACGGCGCTTCGTACGACAAGCTGCTCTTCATCATCAGCGACAACATCGACGGCTTGAAGCAGTTCATCCTCCACGACCTCGACCGCAGTGCGACCTACATCAAGTCGCGCGGCATGTATTCGGGCAAAGACCGCGACATGATCTTTTTGGTCGTGAGCCGCAAGGAGGTGCGCCAGGTGCAGCACAAGATCCGCGATATCGATCCGAAAGCGTTCGTCGTGGTAACCGATGCCTACGACACCTTCGGCGAGGGATTCAAGCCGCTGCCCGATGCGAACACGATCCAGGCGGAATAGCGAATCATCCACATGGCGAAAAATTATCCGATGCAATTCGATAAACATGCGTTGCGGCCGTTGCAGGGCGACGGTCGCAAGCTCTTCGTCGAGACCTACGGCTGCCAGATGAACGTCGGCGATACGGAGATCGTCGTCTCCGTGATGCAGGCCGAGGGATATGTCTACACCGACCGCATCGACGAGGCCGATATCATTTTGATAAACACCTGCTCGATCCGCGACAACGCCGAACAGCGCATCTGGGGGCGGTTGGCCGAGATGAAACGCTTGCGCCGGGCCAAGCCCTCGCTGTTGGTCGGCATCATCGGCTGCATGGCCGAGCGGCTGAAAGAGCAGCTCCTGGAAGGGCCGTGCGGGGTCGATATCGTGGCCGGCCCCGATGCCTACCGCGACCTGCCGCGACTGGTGCGCGAGGCCGAATCGGGCGGCAAAGGGGTGAACGTCCTCCTCTCTACGGAGGAGACCTATGCGGAGATCGCGCCCGTGCGCCTCGACCGGAACGGGGTGAGCGCGTTCGTCTCCATCATGCGCGGCTGCAACAATTTCTGCTCCTATTGCGTGGTGCCCTACACCCGCGGCCGCGAACGCAGCCGTGATGCGGAGACCGTCCTGGCCGAAGTACGCAGCTTGTTCGAAAACGGTTATCGCGAGGTTACGCTGCTCGGACAGAATGTCAACTCCTATCGGACCGGCGAGGTCGATTTCCCCGAATTGATGCGTCGGGCGGCCTCCGTTTCGCCCTTGCTGCGCGTGCGGTTCGCGACGTCGCATCCCAAGGATATGAGCGACCGGCTGTTGGAGACGATGGCGTCGATGCCCAATATCTGCCGTTCGATCCACCTGCCGGCCCAGTCGGGAGCCACCTCGATGCTCGAACGCATGAACCGCAAATATACGCGCGAGGGATACCTCGACCGGATCGCCGCCATCCGCCGCTACCTGCCCGATTGCAGCATCACGACCGATCTGATCGCCGGATTTTCGGGCGAAACCGAGGAGGAGCATGCCGCCACTTTGTCATTGATGCGCGAGGTGGGGTACGATTTCGCCTACATGTTCAAGTACTCCGAACGCCCGGGGACGTTCGCACAGCGGCACTTGCCCGACAATGTGCCCGATGCGGTCAAATCGCGGCGGTTGTCCGAAATCATCGCTTTGCAGAACGAATTGGGCCTGGCCGCTTACCGGCGCAATGTGGGCCGGGAATTTGAAGTGTTGGTCGAGGGCCCGTCCAAACGCGATGCCGGCAAGCTGTCGGGGCGCACCTCGCAGAACAAAGTGGTGGTATTCGACCGCGGCACGCACGGCGTGGGTGATTATGTCCGTGTCCGCATTACGGGCTGCACGGCGGCGACGCTCTTCGGCGAAGCACTCGATTGATCGGATAGGGGGGGGGAAATCGTCCCCTGGTTTTATATTTACTGAATAGAAATGCGATTCGACGAACTGGATTTGGAAGAGGAGATTCTCGACGGTCTCTATGATATGAATTTTCGGGAGATGACCCCCGTGCAGGAACAGGCCATCCCCGTCATCCTCGAAGGGCGCGACATTATCGGCTGCGCGCAGACCGGAACGGGCAAAACGGCCGCCTATACGCTGCCGCTGCTGAACAAACTGTTGCTCGAAGGGAATGAGGACAATGTGGTGAAATCGGTCATCATCGTGCCGACGCGCGAGCTGGCGCAGCAGATCGACCAGCAGTTTCAGGGGTTTTCCTATTACCTCCCCGTATCCACGACCGTGGTCTATGGAGGTGGCGACGGCAAGGGCTGGGACGAGCAGAAACGAGGGATGCTGATGGGTTCCGACGTGGTGATCGCCACGCCGGGCCGCATGATCGCCCATCTGCAAAACAGCGGCATCGACCTTTCGCATGTCGAGTGTCTGATCCTCGACGAGGCCGACCGGATGCTGGACATGGGATTCAGCGACGACATTATGCGCATCGTCTCGTTTATGCCCAAAGAGCGGCAGACCATCCTTTTCTCGGCGACGCTGCCCCCGAAAATCCGCACGCTGGCCAAGACGATTCTGCGCAATCCGGCCGAGGTCAATATCGCCATATCGAAGCCCAACGAATCCATCGACCAATCGGCCTACGTCTGTTACGAAAGCCAGAAATTGGGCCTCATCCGCGAATTGTTCGCCGAACCGAGCGGATCGAAAACCATCATCTTCTCCTCCTCGAAACTTAAGGTCAAGGAGCTGGCCCACACGCTCAAACGGATGAAACTCAACGTCGCGGCGATGCACTCCGATCTGGAACAGGCGCAGCGCGAGGAGGTGATGCTCGCATTCAAGAACAACAAGATCGACATTCTGGTCGCCACCGACATTGTGGCCCGCGGTATCGATATCGAGGATATCGGCTTGGTCATCAACTACGACGTGCCGCGCGACCCCGAAGATTATATCCACCGGATCGGACGTACGGCCCGTGCCGATGCAACCGGCAGTGCCATCACCTTCGTCAGCGAGGAGGATCAGGGCCGGTTCCACCAAATCGAGAAGTTCATCGAACGGGATATCCGCAAAGCCGATCTTCCCGCGGTTGTGGGCGAAGGCCCGAAATATGCGCCGGCCGAAAACCGGGGACGCGGCGGACGGCGCGGTCGCGGCGGTGCGGGTTCCGGCGATGGAGGGCGGGGCCGCGGAGGCCGGAATCGTCGGAACGGCCGCAACCGGCAAGGGAGCGACGCTGCGGCAGCAGCGGCTGCATCCGACCGTCAACCGGAAATTCGGCGGAATACGGCGGAAAGTCCGGCGGAACCGGTGCAGCCATTGGATAACGAACATGCCTCGGGACGAGGCGAGGGCAATCGGGGAACGCGCGACCGGAAGCGGCGTCATCGCGGAGGCCGCCGCCATCGTCGGAGCAGCAAGCCCGCAGCCGAGCCGGCCGGCGAATAAATGGGCAAGCAGAAAGATTCCCCCTGCTGCGAGTGATGCGGCAGGGGGATTTTTCGAATCGGTTCGCAACGGTGCTTCTGCATGGAGTATTATTCAGTCCCGTCGCAGGAATAGGTTCCGTTGCAGGAAAGGCGGGATCGGGAAATCCCGTCTCAAGCGCTATTTGAAAAAGATCGAGGATATCTCCTTGTAGTTGTGGACGCGCTCGATGACGTCGGCGAAGATGTCCGCAACCGACAAAACCGTGAATTTGTGCAGATCGTGATCCTCTTTCAGCGGAATCGTGTCCGTTACGATCACCTCCTCCAATGCGCTGGCATTGATGCGGTCGTAGGCCGGGCCCGAAAGTACGGGGTGCGTGATGGCGGCCCGCACGCTCTTGGCTCCGCGCGACATCAACATGTCGGCTGCCATGCAGATGGTGCCCGCCGTGTCGATCATGTCGTCGACGATCAAAACGTTGCGGCCCTCGACCTCGCCGATGGCCGTCATCTTGCCGACGACGTTCGGTTTGGCCCGCTCCTTATGCGAGATGATGATGGGCGTGCCGAGCAGTTTCGCATAGGTGTTGGCCCGCTTCGCACCGCCCATGTCGGGGGCGGCGATCGAGAGGTCCTGGATGTTGAGGCTCCGGATGTAGGGCACGAAGATACCGCTGGCATAGAGCGCATCGACCGGCACATCGAAAAAGCCTTGGATTTGATCGGCATGCAAGTCCATCGTCATGATGCGGTCGACGCCGGCGGCCATCAACAGATTGGCGACCAACTTGGCGCCGATCGGCACCCGCGGGCGGTCTTTGCGATCCTGACGGGCCCATCCGAAGTAGGGCATCACGGCTACGACCTTGTAGGCCGATGCGCGGCGGGCGGCGTCTATCATCATCAGCAGCTCCATCAGATTGTCCGTGGGCGGGAACGTCGACTGGATGATGAACACCGTGCAGCCGCGGATGGATTCGTTGAAGCAGGGCTGGAACTCTCCGTCGCTGAATTGCAGGACTTCCGCCTGACCGAGTTTGGTTCCGAAACTCGAGGCGATCTTGGTGGCGAGGTATTCGGAGCCGCGACCGGAGAAAATCTTGATTTTGTGGATGGCCATAGATTTACGGGATTAAAGGATGGCGCAAAGATAGGACAATGCGTCGAAAAAAGAGGCGATGTGGCCGTATTTTTTCAACATTCGGTCAACCGTTTCCGAGGCACGTCCCGATGAAATCGAGTATATCCTGCTGACCGATGCGCTTTTCCGAGGAGCTGACGAACATCGGCGGCAGCTCTTCCCACTGTTCGCGGAGCGCTTCGCTGAAGCGGGCGACGCTGCGTTCGGCTTGGGTTTTCGAGAGCTTGTCGGCCTTCGTGAAGACGATGCCGAACGGGATGCCGTTTTCGCCGAGCAGCTCGATGAACCGCAGGTCGATGCGCTGCGGTTCGAGCCGGATGTCTACCAGAACGAACAGAAAGTGAAGCCGTTCGCATCGGAGAACGTAATCCGTGATGATCTTCGCGAAATCGTCGCGCGTCGTTTTCGAGGTGCGGGCATAGCCGTACCCGGGCAGGTCGACCAAATACCATCGGTCGTCGACCTTGAAATGATTGATTAGCCGCGTCTTGCCCGGCGTACCCGAGACCTTGGCTAGCCCGTTGCGGCCGGTCAGCAGGTTGATGAGCGACGATTTGCCCACGTTGCTCCGGCCGATGAACGCGATGTCGGGCAGCGCATCGTTCGGCAGTTGGGCGATCCGCTCCGAGGAGCCTTTGAACTGGACGTTTCGAATCTGCATGGCGGTTGTTTTGTCGATGCGGGTGCGAGTATATTTAGCTCGTGCGGGTGCGTTGGGTGCGTATAGCTCCGGCCGCATCGAATTTGCCGTAAAAATAGGAAAAATGTCGCGAAGCGCCAAAGGAATCCGTTCATTCAGCTGTAATCGTCAAGACTATACCGCTTCATGCCGATGACAGGCAGCGCATCATTACGAAATACCCCGATGGCGGCATCTTGATCCGCGACGTAATGAACTATTACAGCATCGGAAATATAGAGTTTTTCATCTTTTCCGCTCTCTCATATCGAAATTTTTGTTACCTTTATATGGCAATACAATTCATTGAAAATAACTATATCTGTCAAGACCTTAATCAATATGACCATTCAGGAATATATCGCGGAAATAGAGAAGCAATTTTTGACGGGATATGCGCGTGAACACACGTATAGACCGGCATTGAAACAACTTTTGGAAACGATGCTACCGCATCTTACCGCATTGAATGAACCGGCACGTCTGTCCTGCGGTGCACCTGACTATATTCTTGTGCGTGGGAATATTCCCGTTGCATTCGTCGAAGCAAAAGACATCGACGACAACGACCTTGCCGGCAGAAAAGAGCATAAAGAGCAGTTCGGCCGCTATCGCTCATCGCTCGACAATATCGCCTTTACGGATTATCTCGATTTTCATTTCTATGAAAAAGGCGAATTTGTAGACAGCGTCCGTATCGCCGAGGTAAACGGCAACAGGATTGTTGCCCGAAAAGAGAACTTCGAGAAATTCAAAAGTCTTATCGAACATTTTGGCAATGCCGTTTCGCAGACAATTACGAGTTCGTCGAAGTTAGCCGAGATTATGGCAAACAAGGCACGTCTGCTGGCAAATGTTATCGAGAATGTTTTGGTTAAGGAAAAGGACGAAGACGGCAATTTGAAAGGTCAGATGGATGCCTTCAAGGATATTCTGATTCACGATATTTCGCCGAAAGAGTTTGCCGATGTCTATGCGCAGACCATTACTTACGGAATGTTTGCCGCTCGTCTGCACGACCCTACGCCCGAAACATTCTCGCGCAGTGAGGCGGCAACACTTATCCCGAAAACAAATCCATTCCTGCGTCAGTTGTTTCAGTACGTTGCCGGTTATGACCTCGACGAACGTATCTGTTGGATTGTAGATGACTTGGCCGAGACGTTCCGCGCGACGGATATGCCGAAGATGATGTCGGGATTCGGCAAACGCACCGAGCAAAACGACCCGCTGATTCATTTCTACGAGGATTTCCTTGCGGCATACGACCCAAGCCTGCGCAAAAGTCGCGGTGTGTGGTATACTCCGCAGGCGGTAGTGAATTTCATCGTTCGTGCGGTCGATGATATTCTGCAAAATGAGTTCAATTTGCCAATGGGGCTTGCCGACACATCGAAAATATCCATAGAACAGAGTGTAGAGCAAAGCCGCGACAAGCGATATGCAGACGGCAAGAAGAAACGGAAAGTTGAATATCACCGAGTTCAAATTCTCGACCCTGCAACAGGTACAGGAACATTCCTCGCTGAAGTAGTCTCTCGGATTTATGCGAAGTTTAAGGGGCAGTCGGGCATTTGGCAGGGATATGTCGATGAACACCTGCTGCCACGTCTGAACGGTTTTGAGTTGTTGATAGCGTCCTATGCCATGGCCCATCTGAAAATCGACTGGATGCTGACAGATACGGGCTATAAGCCGGTGGACAACAAACGTCTGCGAATATTTTTGACAAATTCGCTCGAAGAATATCACAAGGACACAGGAACGCTGTTCGCCCAATTCCTCGCTCGTGAAGCCAACGGCGCGAACGAAATCAAACGCGACACTCCGGTGATGGTCGTATTGGGCAATCCGCCGTATAGCGGCGTATCGCAGAATAACGGCGAATGGATTTCTAAACTTATAAATGATTATAAATATATCGACAACGTTCATTTCAATGAACGAAAACATTGGCTGAACGATGACTATGTGAAGTTTATTCGATTGGGGGAATCATTTGTCGATAAAACCAATGAAGGCATACTTGCTTACATCAATAATCACAGTTTCCTCGATAATCCGACGTTCCGAGGTATGCGATGGAACCTGCTGAAAAGTTTCGACAAGATTTATATTCTCGACCTTCACGGTAACAGCAAGAAGAAAGAAGCGTGTCCCGACGGATCGAAAGATGAAAATGTGTTCGATATACAGCAAGGTGTTTCAATCAACATCTTTATTAAAACAGGGCAAAAGCCGAAAAACGGATTTGCCGAAGTTTTCCACTATGATGTGTGGGGTAAACGGCAGACGAAGTACGATTTTTTAACCGATAGCGATTTGTATTCGCTGAACTTCGAGGAAGTCGAACCGACCGCACCGTTTTATTTCTTCGTACCCAAAGACGAGACAGGACGAGAGGAATATGAAAAAGGATTTTGCATAAACGAATTGATGCCCGTAAATGCCACCGGAGTGGTTACGATGGGAGATTCATTCGCATTGGCCGAGTCTGCTGAAATTTTGCATAACAGACTTCGAGACTTTATCGAAACGCCCTATGATGCCAATACGTTAAACATCAAATATAATCTTGGAAAGAATTATGCTGATTTCATACTAAAATCCAATCTAAAAAACATCTCCGAAAAATCCATTCTTCCGATAGCATACAGACCTTTCGACACGAAATACATATATTTCGATGATCGCATTATTTGGAGACCTCGGTCGAAAGTAATGCAACATCTATTATACGACAATAATATCTGCTTAGTTACGAGTCGTCAATGTGTTAGTGATTGGCGCTATGTTTTTTGTTCCAAGAATATTTGTGAATTTAATTTGACAGGTACAGCTGGCCGTTTTGGCTCTGGATATGTTTTCCCTTTATACGTATATGATTCTGATATATTACGCCATCCGAACTTAAAGCCGGAGATTATAGATAAGATAGCCAATAATATCGGTTTGACATTTGAATCGGAGAAAAGCGGTGAGGCAGATAAATTTGCGCCGATAGACTTGTTGGATTATATCTATGCCGTGCTGCATAGTCCTGCATATCGCGAGAAATACAAAGAGTTCTTAAAGACCGATTTCCCGCGTGTTCCTTATCCGACCTCCATTGACGAGTTTCGCCGTTTGGCAGGGCTTGGCAGCGAATTGCGCCAAATTCATCTGATGAAGCACCCGACATTGGAAAGCATGACAACGGATTACCTCTATCTTGGAGAAGGCAACAACATTGTTGAGAAAGTTCGTTGGGAATCACTGTCGGAAAGTGTCGGTCGCGTATGGATGAATAGTTCGCAGTATTTTGACAACGTACCTTTAACTGCCTGGGAGTTCTATATCGGCGGGTATCAACCTGCACAAAAATGGTTGAAAGACCGGACAAATCGCGTGCTTGGATTTACTGATTTGTCGCATTGGCAACGCATTATTAAAGCATTGGTAATGACTGATGAAATCATGAAGAAGATAGATTGTTAGTTCCGGTGGAGAAAATATAACGAAAAAACGCGTTGTCATCGCTGCCTGCGGTTCATTGGGAACAATTCGGGAACAACTACCGCAAACAAAAATCGCTAACAGGTTAATTGTTTAACTGTTAGCGATTTTCTGCGTACCCAGAGCCGGGGTCGAACCGGCACGACATTGCTGTCATTGGTGTTTGAGACCAACGCGTCTACCGATTCCGCCATCTGGGCATACCTCCGAATCGGGACTGCAAAGATAAATCATTCTTTGCGAATTACCAAACTCCGCCATGCTATTTTTCGAAAAAGCGTTTGATTTTTTTCGCCCGCGCCGCACCGACCAACGCCGTCAACTCCTCGATCGGAGCTGCGGCAACCTTGGAAACCGTGCGGAAATGCTGCAACAACGTACGGATCGTCTTCTCACCGATGCCCTCGATCGCTTCCAGCTCGCTGTGAATGAACGTCTTGTCCCGTTTCTGCCGATGAAACCCGATCGCGAAGCGGTGCACCTCCTCCTGCATGTGCGACAAGAAGTGAAAAAGCGGCGACGCCGGTCGGATGCCGACCAACAAAGGCGGAAATCCGTAATACAATTCGGAGGTGCGGTGGCGGTCGTTCTTGGCCAAACCGGCGATGGGAATCTCTAAACCGAGCATTTCCATCACCTCGTGAATCACGCCCATCTGCCCCTTTCCGCCGTCGGCGATAATCAGATCGGGCAACTCGGCCTCCTCGGCCATCAGACGGGTATAACGCCGGAAAACGACCTCGCGCATCGAAGCGTAGTCATCGGCTCCCACGACCGTCTTGATGTTGAAATGGCGGTACTCTTTGCGCGAAGGCTTGCCGTCGCGAAAGACGACGCACGAGGCCACGGCATTGGAACCCTGCAAGTTGGAGTTGTCGAAGCACTCGATGTGGCGCGGCGGTTTGTCGAGGTGCAACGCTTTCTGGATAGCGCTCAACAGCCGCTCGGTATAGCGTTCGGGGTTCTTGATTTCCAGATTCTTCAGCTGTTCGGCGCGATAGATGCGGGCGCTCTTCTGCGAAAATTCGAGCAACTCCAATTTTTCGCCCCGCTTGGGAACGATGAATGTAACGCCGTCGAAAAGCAGGGTCGTCGAGGGCAAAAACGGCACGATCACCTCCCGGGCCAATTCACCGCCGGCAATGTGCTCGACGATATGCTGGATGGCGAGCGTCAGCATGTCGCGTTCGTCGCCCTCGGCGCCCGTCGCGAGTTTCACGGTCGAGACGCCCACGATCGACCCGTGGCGGATGCGGACGAAGTTGCACCACGCCACCTCGTCGTCCGGAAGCAGCGAAAAGATGTCGATGTCGACGATCCGTGCGCTGACAATGACCGATTTGCCGGCATAATTGTCCAAGGCGTCTATCCGTTGTTTGTAACGCTGGGCCACTTCGAACCGCAGATCGGCGGCCGCCTGGGCCATCTCGCGCTCTATGTATTGCCGCACGGGCCGCAAATCGCCTTTGAGGATCGACGTTACCATGTCGACCAACCGTGCGTACTCCGCCTCGCTCTGCGCTCCGATGCAAGGCCCCTTGCAGTTGCCGATGTGGTATTGCAGGCAGACCGTGTACCGGCCCCGGGCGATCGCCTCGGGGGCGAGGTTGAGTTTGCAGGTGCGGAGCGGCACCACTTCGCGGACGAATTCCAAAACGCTGTGCTGCATCATCACCGATCCGTAAGGTCCGAAATACTGCGAACCGTCGCGCTGAAGCTGCCGGGTCGACTGCACGCGCGGAAAATGCTCGCGGCGGACGACGATCCACGGATAGGTTTTGTCGTCCTTCAAAAGGATATTGTAGCGCGGCTGGAGGGTCTTGATCAGCGAGTTTTCCAACAGCAGGGCGTCGGTTTCGCTGCCGACGACGATATGCCGGATTTCGACGATCTGCTTCACCAACACACGCACCTTGGCGCTGTGCTCCTTGCTCTGTACGAAGTAGGAGGAGACCCGTTTGCGGAGGCTTTTGGCCTTACCGACGTAGATGATCGTGCCGGTTTTGTCTAAAAACTGGTAAACCCCGGGCGAAAGCGGCAGCAGGGCTACTTGCTCTTTGAGCGACGGTAGTTCGGAATCGGCCATACGCAAGTCGATGACTGGCAAAAATCGAGCACGGAAACCAATGTCGTCCGCTTAAAACTCGCTCGTGAAGTGGAAGCGGATCTCCTTGAAATTCTCCTGCGCCAAGGCGAGCGCATAGCTCGTATCGGCTAAAAAGACATCGCGTCCGTGTTTGTCGACCGCCATGTTCGTGTGTTTGCGGCGTTTGAAGTCGGCTAACTGCGCGGCGTTGCCGCTTTCGATCCAGCAGGCCTTGTAGATGGAGATCGGCTCCCACCGGCAGGCGGCGTTGTACTCGTGCTCCAAACGATACTGGATGACCTCGAACTGCAAGGCGCCGACCGTGCCGATGATCTTCCGGCCGTTGAGCGACGAGGTGAAAAGCTGCGCCACGCCTTCGTCCATCAACTGGTCGATGCCTTTGGCCAACTGTTTGAATTTCATCGGATCGGCGTTCTCGATATAGCGGAACTGCTCCGGCGAGAACGACGGAATGCCCGTAAAACGGAGTTTCTCGCCCTCGGTGAAAGTGTCGCCGATCTTGAAGTTTCCCGTATCGTGCAGCCCCACGATGTCTCCCGGATAGGCGAAGTCGATGACCGATTTCTTTTCGGCCATGAAAGCCGTCGGCGACGAGAATTTCATCTGCTTGCCGCTGCGCACGTGCAGGTAGTTCCTGTTCCGCTCGAAAACGCCCGAGCAGACCTTCAGAAAGGCGATGCGGTCGCGGTGGTTGGGATCCATGTTCGCATGGATTTTGAAGACGAAGCCCGTCATTTTCGGTTCCGAGGGTTCCACCGTGCGGCTTTCGGTCGGAGCCGGACGCGGCGACGGCGCGATGCGGATGAAGCATTCGAGCAGTTCGCGGACTCCGAAATTGTTGACCGCCGAGCCGAAGAACACCGGCGCGACTTCGCCCCGAAGATAGGCATCGCGGTCGAACGGATCGTAAACGCCTTCGACCAATTCGACGTCGGCCCGCAGCTGGTCGGCGAATTTCCTGCCGATGCGTTCGTCTAATTCGGAAGAGGCGAGGTCGGTGATTTCGACCGTCGAGGCATCGGCCGTCAGCCGTTCGTCGGAGGTGAAGAGCGACAGATTCCGTTCGTAGAGGTTGTAAACCCCCTTGAAATCGGGGCCGTTGGAGATCGGGAAGGCCAGGGGCCGCACGCCGATGTGCAGCTCCTTTTCGACTTCGTCCAACAGGTCGAACGGCTCTTTCGACGGACGGTCGAGCTTGTTGATGAAGACGATGACCGGCGTATTGCGCATCCGGCAGACCTCCATCAGTTTTTGGGTCTGCGCCTCGACGCCCTTGGCCCCGTCGATGACGATGATGACCGAATCGACTGCCGACAGCGTGCGATAGGTGTCTTCGGCGAAATCTTCGTGGCCCGGCGTGTCGAGGATATTGATTTTGATCCCCTCGTATTCGAATCCCATGACCGAGGTCGCGACCGAAATGCCGCGCTGCCGCTCGATCTCCATGAAGTCCGACGTGGCGCCTCTCTTGATTTTGTTGTTTTTGACGGCGCCGGCCACATGGATGGCCCCGCCGAAAAGCAGCAGCTTTTCGGTCAGCGTGGTTTTACCGGCATCCGGATGCGCGATCACGGCGAACGTCCGTCGGCGGGTAATCTCTTCCTGTCGTGTCATGGGGTTTCAGGCCTGCTCTTTGGGATAATCCATGTTGTAGTGGCAGCCGACCGACTCTTTCAACTCGCGGCCCTGCTTGATGACCAAATAGGCCGTTGCAATCATGTTGCGCAGCTCGCACAGGTCGCGATTGGGTTTCGTCTTGTTGTAGAGTTCTTCGGTCTCCTCGTAGATGATTTCCAGACGCCGCATGGCCCGCTTGAGCGACAGATTCGACCGCACGATACCCACGTAATTGGACATGATGGTCTGCATCTCGCGTTTCGACTGGATGATCATCAGCATCTCCTCGGCATGTCGCGTGCCCTCGAAATCCCAATCCGGGATACCTTCCTGGAAATCCACCTTGTCGATGCGGGCCGACGCATGGCGGGCCGCCTGATCGGCATAAACCAACGCCTCGATCAACGAGTTCGAAGCCAGCCGGTTCGCTCCGTGCAGACCCGTACAGGAGGTCTCGCCCAGCGCATAAAGCCGTTTTACGGAGGTCTCGCCGTTGGTGTCGACCTTCACGCCGCCGCAGCAGTAGTGGGCTGCCGGTGTTACGGGAATCAGATCGCGCGTGATGTCGATGCCGATCGATTTGCACTTCTCGTAGATATTCGGGAAATGGCTGCGCACCGATTCGGGGGTTTTGTGCCGCACGTCGAGATAGACGAACTCTTCGCCGCGCTTCGACATTTCGCGGTGGATGGCCCGGGCCACGACGTCGCGCGGGGCCAGCGACTTCATCGGATGGTATTTGTCCATGAACTCCTCGCCGTTTTGCAGGCGCAGGATCGCGCCGAATCCGCGCATCGCCTCCGTAATGAGGAAGCTCGGTTTTTCGCCCGGGTGGTAAAGCGTCGTCGGATGGAACTGGATGAATTCCATGTTCTCGGTGATGGCCTTGGCTCGGTGGCACATGGCGATGCCGTCGCCCGTTGCGACGATCGGATTGGAGGTCGTCGAATAGATGTTGCCGCAGCCGCCCGTCGCTACGACCGTGAACTTGGCTAACATGGTTTCGATCTCGTTCGTATCGAGGTCGAGGACATAGGCGCCGAAGCAGGCCAGCCCGCGCGTATGCCGCGTAACGAACTCGCCTAAATGGTGTTGCGTCAGCAGGTCGATGGCGAAATGGCGCTCGCGCACGTCGATGTTCGGATGGTTGCGGACCGCCTCCATCAAGGCGCGTTCGATTTCGGCGCCCGTCAGGTCTTCGTGGTGGAGGATGCGGTGTTCGGAATGGCCGCCTTCGCGGTTGAGCTCGAACCGGCCGTCGGGGGTTTTGTCGAATCGGGTGCCCCACCCGATCAGTTCGGCGATCAGCTCCGGCGCCCGGCGCACGACCAACTCGACCGCTGCGGGGTCGCACTTGCCGGCCCCGCAGACCAGCGTGTCGTGAATATGTTTTTCGAACGTATCGGGGGCATAGGTTACGGAGCAGATTCCGCCTTGGGCGTAGTTGGTGTTGCACTCGTTCATTGCGCCTTTGGTAACGATGGTTACATGACCGTATGCGGCGGCTTTGAGCGCGAATGTGAGCCCCGCAGCACCCGAACCGATGACTAAAAAGTCGGTTTTCATGATTTTCGAGAGGTTAATATCAGCCTTGCGGCGATGCAAAGATACGAAAAGTCGAGCGCAGAAGCAAGCGATAGCATGATTTTGCCGAGACGGAGTATCTTCGGTGAAGTCAGAGAGACGGATAATTTCGGAGAGAGCGGAATTTCGGGGCGGAATAAGGGCAAGTATTTGACGGATAGGAATTTTACCCGTTGATGTTCATTGGGTTGTCGCGTTGTGAAATGTTCGAAAAACACTATTTCGGGGAGTGAGGTATGCGGTCGAATCGTCGTTTCAGTCGTTCCGACCTATTTTTCGGCAGCCTCCGTCCCGGTTCCCGGCTTGGCGATGCCTTCGGCCGTTGCCCGTTCTTCCATGCGCTCGATGCGTGCATCCAAATCGGGATGCGTCGCGAAAAGTTGATTCAGTTTGCTGCTCTTTCCGACCCCGGCTTCCTCCTCCATCTGCTTCAATCGGCGGAATGACAGGGCCATCGCCCACGGATTCTTGCCGGCAGCTTTCAGAAATTCGTAGCCGTAGTCATCCGCATTGCGTTCCTGCTGCTGCGAATAGTTGGCATTCACCAGCGCTTCGCCCAGCTCGCCTAATTGCGATTCGGTCAGTCGGGCGGCTTTGCCGCCGCTCGATGCGATTCCCTCTTTCAGCGCCGAAGTGAGCAGCGCCGTGCGGAATGCTTTTTTCGAATCCCTGTGGGCGATATGGCCGATTTCGTGGCCGATCACGCCCAACAGCTCCTCGTCGGTCATGATGTCCATCAACGGGGAGAATACGCGCACGCTGCCGTCCGCACACGCGAACGCATTGACCTCGGTAACGCGGTAGACCTTGAAGTTCAGCGGAATGCCCTCTGCCGAGGTGAGCCCTTCGGTCAGTTTGCGAAGCCGGATGGTATAGGGATCGTCTTCGTCGCATACCGGATTTTGCGCATCCATCCCGTCAATGTATTCCTTGACGTAGGCGGCCATTTGTTCATCGGTCAGCATCGTTGCTTGGGCGACTTTCGAAACGCCGCCCAAAGCTTTTTTCCAATTGAATTGGGCGGCGGCCGGTTCGATGAGCAGGAGGCACAGCAGCGATACGATTCCGCGCGGTAACTTTTCGTAAATTTGCCGGATTTTATGGGATCGCGTTGATTTCATGCAACACCTGATTGGTCTTGCGGACGGCGGCGGCCGATGCGGCGAATTTTTCGGCCTCCTCTTTCGTCAGATCGAGTTCGACGATCTTTTCGATCCCCTTGCGGCCGATGACCGCCGGTACGCCGATGCAAAGATCGTGTTCGCCGTATTCGCCGTCGAGATAGCACGAGCAGGGAATCAGCTTCTTCTGGTCGTGCAGAATGGATTCGACCATCATCGATGCGGCCGCACCCGGGGCATACCACGCCGACGTGCCGATCAGTTTCGTAAGCGTCGCGCCGCCCACCATCGTGTTGGCTACGGCTTCGGCTAACTTCTTCTTCGAAGCGAATTGCGTTACGGGCACGCCGTTGACCGATGCTTTCGACAGCAGCGGAATCATCGTCGTGTCGCCGTGGCCGCCGATGACCATGCCGTCGATGTCGTTGATGTTGGCGCCCGTCGCCTTGGCCAAATAACATTTGAATCGCGACGAATCGAGGGCTCCGCCCATGCCGAACACGCGGTGTTTGGGCAGCCCCGAAGCCTTGAGCGCCAAATAGGTGAGCGTGTCCATCGGGTTGGCCACCACGAGGATGATGGCGCGGGGCGAATAGCGGACGATCTGCTCGATTACGCCCTTCATGATTTCGGCGTTGGTGCCGATCAGCTCTTCGCGCGTCATGCCCGGTTTGCGGGGGATGCCCGAGGTGATGACCACAACGTCCGAATTGGCCGATCGCTTGTAGTCGTTCGTCGCGCCGACGAGCTTCGTATCGAAGTCCATCAGCGTCGAGCACTGATACATATCCAGCATTTTCCCTTCGGAGAGGCCCTCCTTGATGTCGATGAGCACCACCTCGCTCGCCACTTCGCGGCAGGCCATCACATTCGCGCAGGTCGCGCCTACGGCGCCGGCACCTACGACCGTAACTTTAGACATACGTTTCGGTTTGAGTTCGTTTTTGTTTCGGGGGCCGGATCAACCGATCAGCTCTTCGTATTGGGCCGGCGTGAGCAGTTTGTCGTAATCCGACGGGTCGCTCATCCTGACCTTGACCATCCAGCCTTCGCCGTAGGGGTCTTTGTTGACGATCGACGGATCGGCATCGACGGCCTCGTTCAGTTCGAGCACCTCGCCGCCCACGGGCAGGAAAGCGTCGCTGACCGTCTTGACGGCTTCGATGGAGCCGAACACCTCGCCGGCAGCGAGGGTTTCGCCTACGGTCGGGACATCGACGAATACGATGTCGCCCAATTGGCTTTGCGCGAAATCGGTGATGCCGATAACGGCCGTTTCGCCCTCCACCCGACACCATTCGTGGTCGTTGGAGTATTTCAGATTTGCAGGTACATTCATCTTCGTATTGTTTTTTGAATGATCGGTTGCATTTCGTTCGTGCCGCAAATATAGCTGTTATTTTGGTAACAACAACTGTTTTCGCAACGTTTTTTTATAGTCCGGCCGTTATTTACCCGCCACGACGAACTCCACTTCGCGATAGAGATAGGCGCGCTGCGATCCGTCGTCGTGCCGCAGCAGCAGCTGGCCGGTCGGACGCACCCCCTCGATGACCGCCCGGAAACGGGTTCCGTCCGGCAGGCGGAACGGGCTCCGTTCGCCCAACCGGTACATCCGGTCGCGATAGTTGCGCTGGATCGTCTCCCGATCGCCGTTCCGCAGCATTTCGTAACGCTCCATGCAGCAGCCGCAGAAGATTCCGAGCACCTCGCGCCGGTCGAATGTGCGGCCGGCCGCCAGCGCCATCGAGGTGGGGTTCGGCAGCGCGGGATCGAACGCCAACTGATTGACATTGATACCGATGCCGACAATCGTGCGGGCCAACCGCCCCTCCGACAGGGTGTGCTCGATGAGCATTCCGACCAATTTGCGGTCGCCGGAATAGAGGTCGTTCGTCCACTTGATGCGGGTCGCGATGCCGCATTTCGTGAACGTATCGGTCAGCGCCAATGCGATGACCTCCGACAGCAGGAACTGTTCGTCGACGGGCAGGAACCGCGGTTCCAACACCAGCGAAAAGGTCAGATTGACCCCTTCGGGGCTCGTCCACGTGTGGCCGCGCTGGCCGCGTCCGGCGGTTTGCCGTTCGGCCCATACGATGTCGCCGTGCCGATAGCGCGGGTCGCGGGCGTCGTCGTTGGTCGAGGTGGTTTCGTCGATTTTGCAGATCATAGGTCGTCAGGCCGATACGCCGAAATCGCGGAGGGCGTCGTTGAGCGAGGTTTTCTTGTCGGTCGATTCCTTGCGCCGCCCGATAATCAAAGCGCACGACACGCTGTATTCGCCCGCCGGAAACTGTTTGCGGTAGCTGCCCGGCACGACCACCGAGCGGGGCGGCACGTACCCTTTGTAGGTAACGGGCTCCGGCCCCGTGACGTCGATGATGCGGGTCGATCCGGTGATGACGGTGTTCGAACCCAGCACTGCTTCCCGACAGACGTGCGCCCCTTCGACGACGATGCTGCGCGAGCCGATGAAGCAATGGTCTTCGATGATGACCGGCGACGCCTGTACGGGTTCCAGTACGCCGCCGATGCCGACGCCGCCCGACAGATGGACATGCCTGCCGATCTGCGCGCACGAACCGACCGTCGCCCACGTGTCGACCATCGTCCCCGTATCGACGTAGGCGCCGATGTTGACGTACGAGGGCATCAGGATGGCGCCCCGTGCGATGAAGGCGCCGTAGCGGGCCACGGCGTGGGGCACGGCGCGCACGCCCAAGGCTTCGTAGCCGTGTTTGAGCTCCATCTTGTCGAACCACTCTAATTCGCCCGCCTCCATCTTGCGCATGGGCTGGATCGGGAAGTAGAGGAGGATCGCTTTTTTGACCCATTCGTTGACCTTCCAGCGGCTTTTTTCCGTGTCGACCGGTTCGGCCGTGCGGAGTTCGCCGCGGTCGACGAGACGGATCGCTTCGCGGATCGCCGCGTCGGTTGCGGGCTCTTTAAGACGGCTGCGATCCTCCCAGGCCGCCTCGATGCTCCGTTTGAGTGCTTCGTACATCTTCGTGGCGTTTTTTCGAAGGCCAAAGTTACGAATATTTCCGTTTTTAGTAAAAAATATCCCGCAAGGGCCGGCTATTTGATTTTGCTGGTCAGCGGATATTTCAACCCTTTGTATCCCGAAATGTAGGCTTGGATGCTGCCGATGCGTATGGGCGATTCGATATAGAGCGGAATCTTGTTCTCGTCGTCCGAAATCCAGATGGTGAAGATCGTGCCGTCGGTGAACGAAAATTCCTCCGACGACCCTAATTCGCACTCGAACCGCAAGGTGCGGAAACGTCCCATGTTGCGGATTTTCTTCGCTTCGCGGCCGATGAAACGGTAGTGTATCTGTCGGATGGTATCTTGCAGCACCATTTGGAGGAGGGCCGTTTCGCCGACCCGAAAATCCTCCGCCTTGGCCGACCGCAGTCTGAAAAAGAGCGAAATGGCATCCAAACTTTCGGGCGTCAGCTTCATCTGTTTCTCTCTTTCGGGCTTCTGGCGGCTGCGCCAGCGGGTCGATACGAGGTTGTTCTCCCAGTCGTAGCGGTAGTGGCTCTGGAAGGTGTAGTCGCCTTCGCGCAGATCGCTCCGGAAGGTGATCGGCCGCAGGGTCGTCGGGTCGATATGCACCGTGTAGACGTCCAACATATTGAAGAACCAGCGATAGGTGGGCAGCGTGCGGCCCGTACCCGTAACCTCGTAGCGGAGCGTGTCGTTCACGGTCGTCTCGCGGGTCGTAACCTCCACGGTGCCGACCTCCGTATTGGGGAACATTTTGGCTTTGTAGCTCACGCGGTATTCGAGCCGTTCCCCCGGGTGATAGAGCTGGGCGAAGAGCGGGCCCGCGGCTGCGAGCGCAAGCAGCGATACCGCCCATCGGACCGCCCGATGCAGTTTTACGGTGCCGGCCGGATTGCGGTCGCCGGTTATTGCGGTCTTCGTCATGTTCTTTTTCGATTCGTTCATGTTTTTGTCGTCTCTATTTTAGGTTTCTCTACCCGATAAAGTCAGGAGATGCGCGAAAAGTCGATCGCTTCGTCCCCTGCATAGCGCTTCCGAAGCTCCTCGAAACCGCGGTGTTCGGGCCGGGCCAGCGCAGGATCGACCGACAAAATGCCGATCGCCGCTTCGCGCGTAACGGTCAGTATCTGGACGTCGAGCGTCGGATTGGCGATCTTCAGGTCGAATCCCATGCCGCTTTGCAGCGTGCCGTTGATGTCGCCCGCCCCTCGCAGCTTCAGGTCGAGCTCCGCCAGCCGGAACCCGTCGTTCGTCTCGCACATGGCATCCAATCGGGCCCGCGCCTCGCGCGACAGCTTTTCGCCCGACATCAAGATGCAGTAGGATTGTTCGCCGCCGCGCCCTACGCGCCCGCGCAACTGGTGGAGCTGCGACAGCCCGAACCGTTCGGCCGATTCGATCACCATCACCGTGGCGTTGGGCACGTCGACCCCCACCTCGATGACCGATGTAGCGACCAAAATTTGTGCCTCGCCCGATTTGAACTGGCGCATCGACTCCTCCTTGTCGGCCGGCTTCATCCGGCCGTGGCAGATGGCCGTAACGTATTCGGGCAGCGGAAAATCGCGCGAAATGGCTTCGTAACCGTCCGTCAGATCCTTGTAGTCCATCGTCTCCGACTCCTGGATGAGCGGATAGACGATATAGACCTGCCGCCCTTTCGCGATCTCCTGCCGCATGAACCCGAAGAGCCGCAGGCGGGCCGCATCGGTGTAGTGCACGGTTCGGATGGGGCGGCGTCCGGGCGGCAGCTCGTCGATGACCGAGACGTCGAGGTCGCCGTAGAGGGTCATGGCCAACGTGCGGGGAATGGGCGTCGCCGTCATCACGAGGATGTGCGGCGGCCGGGCATTCTTGGTCCACAGGCGGGCCCGCTGCTCGACCCCGAACCGGTGCTGTTCGTCGATGACCACGAATCCGAGGTTGGCGAACTGCACGCGGTCTTCGAGCAGCGCGTGGGTGCCGATCAGCAGCTGCGTCTCGCCCGAGGCGATGCCTGCGAGCGTTTCGCGGCGTTCGCGGCTTTTCGACGCGCCCGTCAGGATGCCGACCGTTACGCCCGTACCCGCCAGCAGCTTCCGGAACGTGGCGTAGTGCTGTCGGGCGAGAATCTCGGTCGGCGCCATCATGCAGGCCTGATACCCGTTGTCGACGGCCAGCAGCATCGACATCAATGCCACTATCGTCTTGCCGCTGCCGACGTCGCCCTGCAGCAGCCGGTTCATCTGGAACCCC
This sequence comes from uncultured Alistipes sp., assembly GCA_947629705.1. Lineage (GTDB taxonomy): Bacteria > Bacteroidota > Bacteroidia > Bacteroidales > Rikenellaceae > Alistipes. The sequence goes on from CANREN010000008.1 coordinate 37,454, forward strand.
GATACGGTGTCCCGACGGATTTCGCGGATGACCCGTTTCTGGGCGCCGGTGAGCGGAAAGGGCAGATGCTCGTTATAAAAAGCGTTGAAGGCATCCCCGACCCGCGTGAAGATAAATCCGTCGTTTTTCGCGAGACGGGCCGTGCGATGACGCTGGATATTGAGCTGGATGCCGAACAGCTCGTCGAATTTCAATCGGTATTGCGCCTGCCGCAGCGCTTCGGCCGATTGCGGGAAATGGATATTGTAGAGGGCTTCGCAGAGGGGGATCAGTCCGTACTGTGCGCGCATCGCATCCGGCAGCGGATCGGGAATGCGGCCGGCGACGAGGCGCCACGTGTTGCAGATGATCTGGTACATGCCTTTGGCCCCCAATAGGTTGCCTATCTTCTCGGTCGAGGGGTAGATGCCCTGCATTCCGCTTTCGGCCTTGCGTGCGAAGGCCTGTTCGATGGTCTCCAATTCGGGATGGGCTAACTGCAGCTGGTTGCGGTAGAAGGTCGGGCGTCCGAAAACGAGGTATTCGCGGCCGACTTCGATCTTTTTTTCGATCCACTTGATGCCCCGGAACCAGACCAATTCGGCCTGCCCCGTAGTGTCCTGCGCATAGGCGTAAAAGCGTTGCTGCCGGCCCTCGCCCGCATAGGAGACGGCCGTGATGCGGGCCCGGAACTGCACGTAGGCCAATCCGGCGGCATCGGAGATTTCGGCGATGGGGTAGATGCGTGTGCGGTCGATATACCGGAACGGATAGTGGCGCAGCAGATCGCCGAGCGTATGGATGCCCAGCTCGTGCTTCAAAGCACGGGCTCGCATTTCGCCCACGCCCGGGATGAATCGGATGTCTTTATCGAGCGGATTTTCCACAGGGAGCAAAGTTACGAATTTTCGGCGATTATTCTTAATTTTGCATCCCCCATATATTAAAGCGAGTTTGATCATGGAACGACATATCGCAATAAACGATTTCGATTATCCGCTGCCCGACAACCGCATCGCCAAATTCCCGTTGGCCGAGCGATCGGCTTCGAAGCTGCTCGTCTGGCATCGGGGGGCGATCTCCGAGCGGCATTTCGCCGACTTGGGCGACGTGCTGCCTGCGGGCCAGCTGCTGGTGTTCAACAATACGCGGGTCATCCACGCCCGCATCATCATGCACAAACCCTCCGGCGCCCGCGTCGAGGTTTTCTGTTTGGAGCCGCAGGAGCCGGCCGACTACGAACGGGCGTTCGCCGTCCGGGAGCGCTGCGTCTGGTCGTGCATCGTGGGCAACCTCAAAAAGTGGAAAGAGGGGCCCGTCGGGATCAACTTCCTGTACGACGGAGACGAAGCCTGCCTGCGGGCGTGGCGCGTGGGCGCGGGCGGACGCGAACAGACCGTGCGGTTCGAGTGGACGGCGCCGATGACCTTCGGCCAGCTGCTCGAATACCTCGGCCGCATTCCGATTCCTCCGTACCTCGATCGCGAGAGTCAGGAGATCGACAACACCCGTTACCAGACGGTCTACTCCAAATTCGAGGGTTCGGTTGCGGCGCCCACGGCCGGACTGCACTTCACGCCCGAGCTGATCGCTTCGATGCAGGCGCGGGGCTTCGTATTCGAGGAGGTTACGCTGCACGTCGGCGCCGGCACCTTCCTGCCCGTGAAGACGGACGACGCTGTTCGGCATCCGATGCACACCGAGCATTTCGAGGTGCGGCGATCGACCGTTGCGCGGCTTTTGGAGAAATGGGGGGCCATCACGGCCGTCGGGACGACCTCCGTGCGGACGCTCGAATCGTTGTCGGCCCTCGCATGGCGGATTCGCACCTCGGGCGATCCGCAGCCCGAACGGGTCATCGGGCAGTGGGAGCTGTACGATCTGCCGACGGAGTTCACCGGTTGCGAGGCGCTTGCGACGCTGCTCGACTACATGGACAGCACGGGGATCGACCGGATGAAAGCGGCGACGCGGATCATGATTGCGCCGCTGGGATACGAGTTCCGCATCGTGCGGAATATCATCACCAACTTCCACCAGCCCAAATCGACGTTGCTGCTGCTGGTATCGGCCTACGCGGGCGACGCATGGCGGGAGATTTACGATTACGCCCTGGCGCACGATTTTCGGTTTTTGAGTTACGGCGATTCCTCGGTGCTGATGCGTTGATTCGCCGCTTTGTTCGATATGATGCGGAAGCGGGGCGCTGGTTTCACAGCGCCCCGCTTCGACGCTCACCCGCATCCTCCTCCTGCGAAAAACGAAAAAGGACGTTCCGGATTTTCCGGAACGTCCTTTTTCGTACCCCCCCAGGGGCTCGAACCCTGGACCCCAACATTAAGAGTGTCGTGCTCTACCAACTGAGCTAGAGAGGCATCAATCTATCCGATTGCGGGGACAAAAGTAATCATAAAATCCGTATCTGCAAAAAAAATGCAGAAAAAATTCCTCTTTCCCGCTGCAAATGCTCGAAAATTTCCTCTCCGCAGGCCCGTCGACCGCCGAAGGATGCCGGTTTTGCATCGGTTTTGCAAGAGGATTTTCCGTCATTAAATTTTATCGTGATGAAATTGTTTCTTTTTACGCTTTGCTGTCTGCTCGGAACCCTCCTGCTCGCGCAGCCTGATTGTTTAGCCTGTTCGCGGGCGGTCTATTTAGGCCCCGACGGAATGATCGCGACCGGTCGCACGATGGACTGGTCCGAAGACCTTCACACCAACCTCTACCTCTTTCCGCGCGGAATCGCACGCCGCGGAGCCAACAGCGGCAACACCGTATTCTGGACGTCGAAATACGGTTCCATCGTCGCGACCGGCTACGACATCGGCGTCTCCGAAGGGATGAACGAGGCCGGGTTGGTCGCCAATCTGCTCTTCCTGCCCGAATCGGTCTACGAACGCCCGGGCGACAACCGCCCGATCATGGGCATGAGCATCTGGGCGCAATATGTGCTGGACAACTTCGCGACGGTCGATGAAGCCGTGGCCGAACTTTCGAAGCAGACCTTCCGGATCGACGCCCCCGACCTCCCGGGCGGCAAGCAGTCGCGTCTGCACATGGCGATCTCCGACGCTTCGGGCGACAGCGCCATTCTGGAATACATCGACGGCGAGCTGAATATCCATCACGGCCGCCAGTACCAGGTGCTGACCAACTCGCCCTTCTATCCGCAGCAATTAGCCGTCAACGACTATTGGCAGCAGATCGGCGGGCTGGTCATGCTGCCGGGTACGAACCGTTCGTCCGACCGCTTCGCCCGCGCGTCATTCTACATTAATGCGGCCGCGCAGAGTGCCGACCCGAAGATCGCCGTGCCCACCGTCTTTTCGGTCATGCACAACGTGGCGGTGCCCAACGGCATCACGACGCCCGACAAACCGCATATCTCGTCGACGCAGTGGTGCTCGGTCTGCGACCAGAAAAACAAAGTCTATTATTTCGAACCGACTCTGCACATGCAGGTATTCTGGGTCGATCTGACGCAGGTGGATTTTTCGAAGGGAACCCCCGAACGGGTGTTGCAGATGGCCGGCAGCGGGAAAACCTTCGTCGGCGATGTTACGTCGCAGTTCCGGCCGACGGCGAAGCCGTTCCGATTCCTGTTAGAGGTCTGAATGCACGGCCCGCCGCGTCAAGCGAAATCCGCCCGACCGCAATGAAAAACGGTCGGGCGGATTTTTTCGACGGTTCGGGCCTGTCAGGCCTCCGGCTTGCGGAGGGTGAGATAGAGTTCGTCGAGCTGCGACGGGTCGAGGTAGGAGGGTGCATCGAGCATCACGTCGCGGCCTGCGTTGTTTTTCGGGAAGGCGATGTAGTCGCGGATGGATTCCGACCCGCCGAACAGCGAGCACAACCGGTCGAATCCGAACGCCAGTCCTCCGTGGGGCGGCGCGCCGAACTTGAACGCATTCATCAGGAAGCCGAACTGCTCCTGCGCCCGTTCGGGCGTGAATCCCAAGCATTTGAATATCTGCGCCTGCAACTTCGCATCGTGGATACGGATCGAGCCGCCGCCGATCTCCGTGCCGTTGCAAACGAAGTCGTAGGCATTGGCGCGCACCCGCCCCGGATCGCTCTCTATGTATTGCACGTCTTCCGGTTTCGGCGAGGTGAACGGATGGTGCATCGCATACCAGCGCTGTGTCTCCTCGTCCCACTCGAACATGGGGAAATCGACGACCCACAGCGGCGCGAACTTTTTCGGATCGCGCAGCCCGAGTTGCCGGGCGACCTCCAGGCGCAAGGCGCACAGTTGGGTCAGGGCCTTGAATTTCTTGCCGCAGAGGATGAAGACCATATCGCCTGCCCGGGCGTTGCAGCGGTCGGCCAGCGCATGCACCTCGTCGGGCGTGAAAAACTTGTCGACGGACGATTTGACCGCGCCGCCGGCCTCCACGCGGATCCAGATCAGGCCCTTGGCGCCGACCTGCGGACGTTTGACATATTCGGTGAGCGCGTCGATCTGCTTGCGTGTGTAGGAGGCGCAACCCGTCGCGGCGAACCCCGTGATGTATTCCGCATCGTCGAATACGCTGAATCCGTGGCCTTTGGCCAAGTCGGTCAAGTCGGCGAACTCCATGCCGAAACGCAGGTCGGGTTTGTCCGAGCCGTATTTTTCCATCGCCTCGATCCAGGGCATCCGGCGCAGCGGTTCCGTGAAATCGATGCCCAACACGGTGTGGAACATGTGTTTGGCCCATCGTTCGAATACGTCGATGATATCCTCCTGCTCGACGAACGACATTTCGCAGTCGATTTGCGTAAATTCGGGTTGACGGTCGGCGCGCAGGTCTTCGTCGCGGAAGCAGCGTACGATTTGGAAATAGCGGTCGTAGCCGGCGACCATCAACAGTTGTTTGAGCGTTTGCGGCGATTGGGGCAGCGCATAGAACTGATTGGGGTTCATGCGGCTGGGTACCACGAAATCGCGGGCGCCCTCGGGCGTCGAGCCGACCAGATAGGGCGTTTCGATCTCCAGGAATCCCTCGTCGCTCAAGAAGCGGCGGATCTCCTGGGCCATCTTGTGCCGCAGGATCATGTTGCACTGCAAGGGCGGACGGCGCAGATCGAGATAGCGATATTTCATGCGCAGGTCGTCGCCGCCGTCGGAGTTTTCCTCGATGGTGAAAGGAGGCGTCAGGGCTTCGTTGAGCACCTTGATGCCCGAAGCCGACACTTCGATGTCGCCGGTCGGCATTTTTGCGTTTTTCGATTCGCGTTCGATGACCGTGCCGGTTACACGGATGACCCATTCTCGGCCTAAACGCGAAGCCGTTTCGCGCACGTCGGCGGGCGAATGTTCTTCGACGACGATTTGCGTAATACCGTAGCGATCGCGTAGATCGATGAATGTCATGGCTCCGAGGTTGCGGATTTTCTGCACCCATCCGGCGAGGGTAACCTGCTGATCGATATGTTCGGCTCTCAAACAGCCGCAAGTGTGGGTTCTGTACATATAGTGAAGTGTTCCGTTTTGGCTTGCGTGTGGCATTTGCAACCCGCAAAGTTAGCAAAAAGATCGGGAAAAGCGCTTTTCGGCCGGAAAATTCTTATCGAAGGGCGGGGCGGAAAGTGCAATACGCCGCTGCAAGCTGCACGGATCACGGCCGGACAGCCCTGTCAATTCATTCGTTTCCAATCGCTCTTGTCGAGGCAAATGAAAAAATCGAGGCGAATCGTGAAAAAAATTGCCGGCGGGCGTATCATCCCGCCGGTTTTTACTATCTTTGTGTTATTATTCTAACAAAAAGACCTAAACGACTTATGGAACAAACTTCCGTGCGCGAGCTGCAAGATGTCGTGATCCGTTTTTCGGGCGACTCCGGCGACGGTATGCAGTTGACGGGCACGCTCTTTTCCGACACTTCGGCGTTGATGGGCAACGGCATTTCGACCTTTCCCGATTATCCCGCCGAAATCCGCGCTCCGCAAGGCACCGTTGCGGGTGTTTCGGGCTTTCAGGTTCATTTCGGCAATCACTGCGAGCTGAATCCGGGCGATTATTGCGATGTGCTGGTCGCCATGAATCCGGCAGCGCTCAAAGCCAACCGCAAGTGGCTGAAACCCGGCGCTACGGTCATTCTCGACGGTGATTCGGTAACCGAAGAACATTTGAAACGGGCCGGTTTCGCGACGACGGATATCGTTGCGGAGCTGAAACTCGATGCGTACGATCTCGTCGTGCCCGACATTACCTCCATGACGCGCGAGGCCCTGAAAGAGACAGGGTTGGACAACAAGTCGGTGGTCAAGTGCAAGAATATGTTCGCGTTGGGCATCTGTTTCTGGATGTTCGACCGTCCCGAGGAACATGCGATGGAATACATCGATGCGAAGTTCCTCAAGAAGAATCCGGCGGTGGCGCAGGCCAATAAGCTGGCCCTTCGCGCGGGTTACGATTATGCGGCCAATACCCATCAGTTCGCCAACACCTACAAGGTGGCTCCGGCTCGGTTGGAAAAGGGGACGTATCGTTCCATTTCGGGCAATGTCGCCACGGCCTGGGGCCTTTGCGCCGCCGCCGAGAAGGCGCATCTGCCGTTGTTCTGCGGCTCGTATCCGATTACGCCCGCCACGGTCATTCTGGAAGAGCTGGCCAAACGCAAAGACCTCGGCGTGAAGACGGTGCAGGCCGAGGATGAGATCGCGGGCATCTGCACGGCGATCGGTGCCGCATACGCCGGCAATTTCGCCGTAACGTCGACTTCGGGCCCCGGCCTTTCGCTCAAAAGCGAGGCGCTGGGATTGGCCGTCATGACCGAGCTGCCGCTGGTCGTCGTCGACGTGCAGCGCGGCGGCCCTTCGACGGGTCTGCCGACCAAAACCGAACAGAGCGACCTGCAACAGGCGCTTTACGGACGGAACGGCGAGTGTCCCGTGGCCGTCGTTGCCGCCTCGTCGCCGAGCGACTGCTTCCGCTTCGCTTTCGAGGCCGGCCGCATCGCGATGGAGCACATGACGCCCGTTATCCTGTTGAGCGACGGATTCATAGCGAACGGCTCGGAACCGTGGCGCATCCCGCAGATGAAGGAGTTCCCGGAGATTCATCCGCCCATCGTCGAGACGGCTCCCGAAGGCGGATTCCTCCCTTATGTGCGCAACGAAAAACTGGCCCGCGGATGGGCATTCCCGGGAAAAATCGGGTTGGAACACCGGGTCGGCGGTCTGGAAAAGGATGCCGTGAAAGGGTGCATCTCCCATGATCCGGCCAATCACCAGAAGATGGTCGATCTGCGTGCGGCCAAGGTGGCCAAAATCGCCGAGGACATTCCGGTGCAGCGCGTGATCGGCGATCCCGAAGGCGATCTGTTGGTCGTAGGGTGGGGCGGTACGCGCGGCCATCTGCAGCAGGCGGTCGGCGACCTCCGCAAGGAGGGCAAACGGGTCTCGCTGTGCCATTTCAACTACATCAACCCGCTGCCTCGCGGCGTGCACGAGATTTTTTCGCGCTTCCGCCGGATCGTCGTTTGCGAGCTGAACGAGGGGCAATTCGCCGCCTATTTGCGCCAGCAGCTGCAAGAGTTCCGCTACGAACAATACAACAAATGCGAGGGGCAACCCTTCACGATCGTCGAACTGAAAGAAAAATTTTATTCGTTATTGGACTGATACTATGGCAAATTATCAATATACCCCCGCGGATTTCAAGAGCGACCAGGAGGTGCGCTGGTGCCCCGGATGCGGCGATCACGCCATTCTCAACGCCGTGCAGCGCGCGTTGCCCGAGATCGCCGATGCGACCGATACGCCGCATAACCGGTTTACGTTCGTATCGGGCATCGGTTGTTCGTCGCGTTTCATCTATTACATGAAGACATTCGGGTTCCACTCCGTGCACGGCCGCGCCAACGCCGTCGCTACGGGTGTGAAGGTGGCCAATCCCGATCTGGCCGTATGGGTCTGCACGGGCGACGGCGATTCGTTAGCCATCGGCGGAAACCACTTCATCCATGCTATCCGGCGCAACGTCGATCTGAATGTAATCCTCTTCAACAACGAGATTTACGGGCTTACGAAAGGCCAGTATTCGCCGACCTCGAAATTGGGCAAAATTACCAAAACGTCGCCTTACGGAACGGTCGAAAAACCGTTCAATCCGGGCGAATTAGTCATCGGTGCCAAGGGAACTTTCTTCGCCCGTTCGGTCGACGTGGAGGTCAATCTGTCGAAAGAGTGCTTGGTCGCTGCGGCCAAACATCCGGGCATGTCGGTGGTCGAAATGTTGCAGAACTGCGTTATTTTCAACGATAAGACCCATGCGCAGTTTGCGGGCGACAAGGCCGTGCGCGCCGAGCACACCATTACGCTGCGACACGGCGAAAAGATGCTTTTCGGGGCCGATCATGAGAAAGGGTTGGTTTTCGAGCAGATGAAATTGAAGGTCGTAACGGTCGGGCAGGAGGGCTACACGTTGGATAACGTATTGGTTCACGACGCGCACCGGCGCGACACGACCCTGCATTCGATGCTGGCGGCGATGAAGTATCCCGATTATCCGGTGGCTTTGGGCGTCATTCGCGACGTCGAGGATCCGGTGGTCTATGATGCGGCCGTTCAGCGGCAGGTCGAGGAGGTGAAGGCCGCCAGCCGCATCCATTGCGTGGACGATCTGTTGCGCTCGGGGGCGACCTGGGAGGTGGAATAGACCGGCCTGCGACCTCTTTTTGCCGGTCAGCGAGGGGGCGGTTATTCGACGGGCCCCGTGCAGACGAAAGGCCGATCGCATGAAAAATCGCATGAAAAAAGGAGCTGCAAACTTTTTTGCAGCTCCTTTCGTTTCTTTGGGACGGGGTTATCGGCGGAGAAATTCGACGATCCGTCGGGCGAACCGGTCGCTTGCGCCCGGGCCGCCGATGATGGTGCGCAGTTCTTCGAAATCGGCCAGCATACGGGCGCGTTTTTCGCCGCCTTGCAGGATGGCGCGCAGTTCCCGTTCCGGTCGGGCGATGTCGAGGCCCGACTGGATGATCTCCGCCACCGATTCCCGCTCGAGATTGAGATTCACTAACGAAACCCACGGCACGTTCAGCACGTAGGGCTGCAGTTTGACCTGAAACCACAGCGTGCGGTAGACCACGACCTCCGGTATGCCGAGGAGGGCCGTTTCGAGGGTTGCCGTGCCGGAGGTTACGACCGCCGCTTCGGCCGCCGTGAGCGTCTCGTAGGTCCGGTCGCAGACGTAGCGGATTGAGCTGCCGGCCATGTATTGCTCGTAGAGCGCCCGGTCGAGCCAGTGGACGCCCGCCACGACGAATTGCCGGTCGGGGAATTTTTCCGACAGACGGGCCATCAGCGGCAGATTGTCGCGGATCTCTCCGCGTCGGCTGCCCGCCAGCAGGGCGATGATGGGGCGGTCGTCCAGTCCGTTCTGCTTGCGGAAGGCCTCGGGGGTCGGCAGGGCGGCGCGGCGCGCTTCGATGGCATCCTCCAACGGATTTCCTTCGAAGAGGGCTTGTATACCTTTCCGTGCGAAGTACTTGCGCTCGAACGGGAAGATAATCAGCAGCAGATCGACGAATCGGCGGATGCTTTCGACGCGCCATTCGCGCCAGGCCCAGACTTTGGGGGCGATGTAGTAGACGGTGCGGATGCCTTGCGCTTTGGCCCAGCGCGCCATCTTCATGTTGAAGCCCGGGTAATCGACCAGGATCAACGCATCGGGGGCGTAGGCCGCGACATCCGCCTGACATTCCTGCATCTGCCGACGGATGGTTCGCAGATTCTTGAGCACCTGGACGATGCCGAAGAACGAGGTTTCGCGGTAGTGCTTCGCCAAATTTTCCGCTCCGCCCGCCTCCGCCATCCAATCGCCGCCCCAGAATCGGAATCGGGCTTCGGGATCGGCTTTTTGCAGCCCTTTTATGAGGTTCGCGCCGTGCAGGTCGCCCGACGGTTCACCGGCTAACAGATAGTATTTCATTTCGTTGCGGTGTTTCGGATTCACTCTTTTTCAAGCAGATCGGGGCGCAGCCGCTGCGTCCGTTCGAGCGCCTGGGCCTCCTGCCACCTGGCGATTTCTGCGAAATTGCCCGACAGCAGGACGTCCGGCACGCGCCAGCCCCTAAATTCGGCCGGACGGGTGTAGTCCGGTGCCGAGAGGAGATTGTCCTGGAACGAATCGGTCAGGGCCGACGTCTCGTCCCCGATGGCTCCCGGGAGGATGCGCACCACCGAATCGGCGATGATGCAGGCGGCCAGTTCGCCTCCCGTCAGCACATAGTCGCCGATGGAGATTTCGCGCGTAATCAGATGTTCGCGGATGCGGTAGTCGATGCCTTTGTAATGGCCGCACAGGATGATGATGTTTCCCAACGTCGAGAGCCGGTTGGCTTCGTGCTGGTTGTAGGGGATGCCGTCGGGCGAGGTGTAGATGATTTCGTCGTAAGTGCGCTCCGTTTGCAGCTTCTCGACCGATTCGAATACCGGTTCGCACTTCATGACCATGCCCGCTTCGCCGCCGAACGGATAGTCGTCGGTGGTTTTGCGCTTGTCGTGGGCGTAGTCGCGGAGGTTGTGGACGACGATTTCGACGAGCCCCTTTTGTTGGGCCCGTTTCAGAATGGATTCGTTGAGCGGCGAGGTCAGCAGTTCGGGAACGACGGTCAGTATATCGATGCGCATGGGGTCTATTGCCGGTAGTTCACCTCGTCGTTGAGCACTTCGACGATGAACGGGTTGTACATGGTTTCGTGTCCGAGATCGGTTTCGGGGCCGTGGCCCGGAAAGATTTTCACCTCGTCGCCGAGCGGCAGGATGCGATCCATGATGGAGCGCATGATCCACGAATAGTCGCCGCCCGGGAGATCGGTTCGGCCGATGCTTTCGCGGAAGAGCGTGTCGCCCGTGAAGAGCGACTTCGATTCGGGTTCGTAGAGGGCCGCGTGGCCCGGCGTATGGCCGGGCGTGGGGATGATTTGCAGCGTCGTGCGTCCGAACCGCACTTCGGACATCGTATCTAAATCGACATCGCCGAGGGGCAGCGTTCCGACCCGAACGCCGAATACCGAACCGCTCGCCGAGGCTCCTTCCAGCAGGAAACGGTCTTTGAACGACACGGCGAACGGGATGCCGTAGCGCTGTTTGACATGCGCCACGCCCAACGTATGGTCGAAATGGCCGTGGGTATTCACGGCCATCACCGGATGCAGCGCGTGTTCGGCGATGAAGTTGTCCAGGGTGGCGTCTTCGCGGGGCGAGGCGTTTCCGGCGTCGATGATGACGCAATCGGCCGTATCGTCCCAGACGATGTAGGTATTTTCCTGGATCGGATTGAAGGTCAGCGCAGCGATTTTCATGAGTTTTGTGTTTTGCGGAGATAGTCCGACACAAAGATACGAATAAGCGAGTGCAAAAAAGCAAACTTGTTTGCTTTTTTTTGTCGGGGCGGAGTATCTCCGGCGCAGCCGAGGATACTCCGCCCCGACATAATCAAGCTATTGCTTGCTTCTGCTCTCGACTTTTCGTACCTTTGCCCCGTTAAACCGAATCTCATGGCAAGAAAAAAAGCGAATTATCCGCTGATCGAGGGGCTCGAAATCACGACGCTCGCCGCCGAGGGCAAGGCGATGGGCCGCTGGAACGAGGTCGTCGTGTTCGTCCCGATGACCGTCCCGGGCGATGTCGTCGATGTGCAGATCCGCTGCAAGCGCCGTCGTTACATGGAGGGATACGTCGTCCGTTACGTGCGGAAATCCCCGAAGCGTGCCGAGCCGTTCTGCGAACATTTCGGCATCTGCGGCGGTTGCAAATGGCAAAGTCTGCCCTACGACGAGCAGCTGGCTTTCAAGACCGCCCAGGTGCGCGACCAGCTCACCCGCATCGGGAAGATCGAATTGCCCGAGATCGCTCCTTGTTTGGGATCGGCCCGGACACAATTCTATCGCAACAAGTTGGAATTTACTTTCGCCGACCGCCGGTGGCTGACGCGCGAGGAGATTGCCGCCGAGGACCGGCTCGAAGCCGGGCCCGCCGCAGGATTCCATCTTCCCGACCGGTTCGACAAGGTGTTGGACATTCGCAAATGCTGGCTGCAGCCCGACCCGTCGAACGGCATCCGCTCGGAGGTCAAACGCTTCTGCCTCGAACACGGCTACACGTTTCACAACGCCCGCGAGCATACGGGTTTGATGCGCAATCTGACCGTGCGTACTGCTTCGACCGGCGAAGTGATGGCTGTCGCGGTCTTCGGTGCGGACGACCGTCCGAAGATCCATGCCTTGCTGGATCATCTTGCGGGTGCGTTCCCCGAAATCACCTCGCTGTTCTACGTCGTCAATACGAAGCTCAACGACTCGACGGCCGATCTCGACCCCGTGCTTTACCGCGGCAAAGACCATATTGTCGAGGAGATGGAGGGGCTGCGCTTCAAGGTGGGGCCGAAATCCTTCTATCAGACCAATTCGGCCCAGGCTTACGAACTTTACAAGGTGGCCCGTTCGTTCGCCGATCCGAAACCCTCCGAGGTGCTCTACGACCTCTATACCGGTACGGGCACCATCGCCAACTTCTGCGCTTCGCGCTGTGCCCGCGTCGTGGGGATCGAATACGTCCCCGAGGCGGTCGCCGATGCACGGATCAACTCGGAGTTGAACGGGATCGGCAACACGGCTTTCTATGCGGGCGACATGAAAGAGGTGCTGAACGACGACTTCGTAAAAGCGAACGGCCGTCCCGACGTCATCATGCTCGATCCGCCGCGGGCCGGGGTCGACGAGCCGGTTCTTGAGGCGATTCGGCGGGCCGCACCGTCGCGGATCGTCTATGTGAGCTGCAATCCTGCCACGCAGGCGCGCGATTTGGCCCTGCTCGATGCCGATTACCGGGTTGCCGCGGTGCAGCCGGTCGATATGTTCCCCCATACGCACCACGTGGAGAATGTCGTGAAACTCGTGCGCCGCGCTGCCGATTCCCGACCGTAGCACCTTTTTTGTACGTTGCCCGAAGCGATGGAACAACAGTCGATGATCCTTCCGTTTTTGCTGACGCTCGGCGCCGGTCTGGCGACCGGCATCGGCAGCGCCGTCGCCTTCTTCGCCAAACGTACGAACAGACGGCTGCTTTCGTTTTCGCTCGGCTTGTCGGGCGGGGTGATGGTTTACGTCTCGTTCGTCGAGCTGTTCGCACAGGCCGGTGCGGCGCTTTCCGAGGTGTGGCCCGGACGGATGGGGCAGTTCCTTACGGTGGCCGCTTTCTTTGCCGGCATCCTGTCGATCGGCATCATCGACCGCATCGTTCCGTCGGTCGAGAATCCGCACGAGGCGCACCTCGTCGAGGAGATGAAGCGACGTCCGCACAATCCGAAACTCATGCGCATGGGGCTCGTAACGGCGCTGGCCATCGCCATCCATAATTTCCCCGAGGGCATCGCCACCTTCACCGCCGCGATGGACAACCGTACCTTGGGCGTCGCCATCGCCGCGGCGATCGCGATCCACAACATTCCGGAGGGTATCGCCGTCTCGGTGCCGGTGTTTTATGCCACGGGCAACCGAAAAAAGGCCTTTTTGTTGTCGCTGCTGTCGGGATTGGCCGAACCGGTCGGCGCCTTGCTGGCCTGGGCGGTGCTGATGCCCTTTATGACCCCCACATTGATGGGATGCGTGCTGGCGGGCGTCGCCGGAATCATGGTCTTCATCTCCATCGACGAGCTGTTGCCCGCCGCCCGCGAATACGGTGAGGCCCATACGGCGATTTACGGGGTCGTGTCGGGCATGGCCTTGATGGCCGTCAGCTTATTGATGTTGAAATAATCGTATGGTTTTATGACGATTCTTTATTTGTTGCTCGGCCTCGCTCTGATTATCGGCGGGGCCAATTTCCTGACCGACGGTTCGGCTGCCGTGGCCCAACGTTTCCGCGTTCCGGAATTCATCATCGGATTGACGGTCATCGCCGTCGGGACATCGACCCCCGAACTGGTCGTTTCGGTGCTCTCCGCGATCGCCGGAAAGACCGATGTGGCGATCGGCAATGTGGTCGGTTCCAACCTCTTCAATGTTTTCGTGATCGTCGGCATCTGCGCCCTGATCCGGCCGCTGCCGCTGACCTCGGGCAATATCCGGCGCGATATTCCTTTCGGAATGATCGGTGCGCTGCTGCTGTTGTTCGTGGCTTGCGACCGGATGCTCGGGCTCGGCGATGCAGACCGCATCGGTCGGGCCGAAGGCATCGGTATGTTCGTGTTGTACATTTTGTTGATGCGGTACACGGTGCGGCATACGGAGCGGCCGGCAGCGGAGGAGCATCCGTCCGATGAAAAACCGCCCATGCGGTTGTGGCTCGCTGTCGTGATGATTGTCGGCGGATTGGGCGCCTTGATCGGCGGCGGCGAACTCTTCCTCGATGGGGCGACCCGGATCGCCCGCAGCTTGGGCGTGAGCGAATCGGTCATCGCCATTACGCTCGTCGCCGGAGGCACCTCCCTGCCCGAATTGGCTTCGTCGGTCGTGTCGTTGCTGAAGGGTCGGGCCGAAATGGCTTTGGGCAACGTGATCGGCTCGAATATCGCCAATATCCTGTTGATTCTGGGCTTGAGTGCGACCATCCGCCCGCTTTCGTTGGGCAGCATCACGATCGTCGACGTGTCGATGGTGGTGTTGAGTGCGGCGGTGCTCTTCGTGGCGGCCTTCACCTTCCGCCGCAAGGCGATCGACCGTGCGGAAGGGGCGATTTTCCTGGCGATTTATATTGCTTATCTCGCTTACCTGCTCAACAAGTAGCGTTCCAGCAGACGCGATACGGCGTAGTCGCCCACTTCGGCGGCCGGTACCGCACAGGCGGCGGCTTCGGGCGTGAAGGCCGTTACTCCGATCCGATAGACCGTTGCGAAAATCAGCTGGTGGGAGAGTGGGTGCTTCGGCAGGTCGACCTTTTCGAACAGTTTCCAATCGCTTCCGACCCATCGGCGGAATGCTTCCGTCGCGTAGAGTTCCGGAGCGGCGAGATCGCTCTCCACGAGCGGAAATTCGTACAATCCCTGCCAGATGTCGCCGGCGCCCCGCCGACGCAGGACGGTGCGATCGCCGCAGACGATATGCATGTAGTGGAACCGGCGGCTGCGTATCTTGGCCGCACTCTTTTTGACGGGGCGTTCGGCGACGGTTCCGGCCGCTCGTGCGGCACATTGCTCCGCCAGCGGACAGACGTCGCAGCGGGGTTGGGCCGGCGTACAGAGCGTCGCCCCGAAATCCATGACGGCTTGATTGTAGGCGGACGGCCGCGCTTTGCCGAGCGTCTCTTGCGCAAGTGCGGCGAAGATCTTCCGGCCCGCACCCGTGTCGATCGGTTCGGCGATGTCGTAGAGCCGTGCCAGCACGCGATAGACATTCCCGTCGACCACGGCGCAGGGCAGGTCGTAGGCCAACGAACAGATAGCCGCCGCCGTGTAGTCGCCCACGCCGCGCAGCGACCGAACCGCTTCGAATGTATCGGGAAAGTGGCCGCCGAACTCCGTCATCACTTGTCGGGCCGCCGCATGGAGGTTGCGTGCCCGGCTGTAATAACCGAGGCCCTGCCACAGTTTCAGCACGGTGTCTTCGTCGGCTGCGGCGAGCGACGCGACGTCGGGGAAGCGCTCCGTGAAACGCAGGTAGTAGTTCCAGCCTTGCGCCACGCGGGTTTGTTGCAGGATCACTTCCGACAGCCAGATGCGATAGGGATCGCGCGTCGCGCGCCACGGCAGCGAACGGCCGTTGCGGTCGTACCAGTCGGTCAGTATGTCGGCGACGGCGGGCATGGATGCGGGTGATAACGAATTTCGGAACAAAAATACGATTTTTTCCGTTTCGGAATCAAATTTGAAGCATTCGCCGTATCATAGAATGGCTGAAAGCGTATGGAAAAACATTGCAATCTCGTGAACAACACCTCCGAAAGCCGGTACGAAATGGAGGTGGAGGGCCAGAAGGCCTATGTCGATTATCGCACCTATCCCGATTATGTCGAGTTGACCTACACCTATGTGCCCGAATCGTGCCGGGACGAACAGGTGGGCGGCAAGTTGGTCGAATCCGTCCTGGAACATGTGCGTGCCCAGCGGTTGAAGGTGATTCCGCGATGCGGGTTCATCGCTCGATGGATCATGCGGCATCCCGAATGGGATGGGATCGTCGCGACCGAAACGGTCTGGGAGGAGTAAAAAACGCGACCGGTTTCGGGCGATCCGACCCGAGCCCTTCGCCGAGGCGGGCCCCAATTCGGGCTCGCCTATCGTTTGGCCTCGCCCTGTCGGGCTACAGCTTCCATGCGGGCGGCGATTTCGTCGGGATCGCCGAGAAAGTAATCGCCCGTGCGGTTCAGTCCGTCGTCGAATTCGAATACATAGGGCGCGGCCGTCGGCAGGTTGAGCGATACGATCTCATCGTCCGACAACCCTTTCAGCTGTTTGATGATGCCTCGCAGACTGTTCCCGTGCGCGACGACCAGCAGTTCGTCGTGGCGGGCCAATTCGGGCAGGATCGCGCATTGCCAGTAGGGCAGGGCGCGGGCCGCCGTGTCGCACAGCGCCTCGGTGAGCGGGAGCTCGGCGGTCGGAATGCCCCGATAACGGATGTCGAAACGGGGATTCCGCGGATCGTCCGCCGCTAACGGTTCGGGCGGCACGTCGTAGCTGCGACGCCAGATGCGGACCTGTTCGTCGCCGTATTTCGCAGCGGTTTCGGCTTTGTTCAGCCCTTGCAGGCTTCCGTAATGCTTTTCGTTGAGCCGCCAGCTCTTCGACACCGGAATCCATTGCGCGTCCAACTGTCGCAACACGATGTCGAGTGTCCGGACGGCCCGCTTCAAATAAGAGGTGTAGGCGTGCCCGAAGCGGAATCCTTCGCGGCGCAGCAACGCTCCCGCATGGGCGGCTTCGACCTCGCCCTGTTCGGTCAGATCGACATCCGTCCAGCCTGTGAAGCGGTTTTCCCGATTCCATACGCTCTCGCCGTGGCGGAGCAGAACGATTCGTTTCATACAAGGTTTTTTTCGGCTTCGATGCCGGTCGTAGGGCTGCGTACCGAATAACATGACTTTCATAATCGACGGCAGTTTTGTTCGAATCGCTGCAATTCGGATTCCAAACGCTGTTTTCGCGCCGGATAGTTGCATCGAACGGCGAAGTTCCGTCGGAAATAGGGTGGCGTCCGTTATTCCAACGATTTGCGGAAGGCCGACGGCGATTGCCCCGTGTGCTTCTTGAAGTAACGCCCCAGGTAGGATTGATCCGGAAAATGGAGCCGGTAGGCGATCTCCTGCACCGAAAGATCGGTCGACTGGAGCAGGCTTTTTATTTCGAGCACGACCGCCCGATCGATATGCGCCTTGACCGGTTCGTGCGTCGTGTTGCGTACGACGGCGGCCAGATAGCGGGTCGAAATGCACAGCTTGTCGGCATAGAACGGAACGCCGCGCTCGCGGAAACAATGCTCCTTGACGAGTGCGATGAACCGTCGGAACAGTTCGCTCTGGTGGGTCGAAAGTCCGGTGGCCCGATGCTCCTGGTATCGGGTCGAGAAGCGCTGCATCTTGTCGTAGGCTTCTAAAAACAGATTCTGCAACCGGTTGCGTATGATGATGTTGCGGAACAGATTGCCGCGATCGCGATAGGTGTATTCCACGATCTGGAACCAGAATTTCATCCCCTCGGCGATCGGTTCGGGCAGGTCGGATATGGATCCTTCTCTCAAAATCCGGAAGAAGGCGGGATCGAAACGTCCGGCGATTTCCATGAACAGTTCTTTCGTGAACCGGCAGTAGGCCATTCGAAAGTCGTCCGTGCGGCGGTCGAGTCTCAACAGCGTGCCGGGCAGCAGGAGGATGATCGTGTGGCGCCGGATCGTCCAGTCGTATTGGTCGACGGTCGTTTCGGCCGAGCCGGCGAGGCAGAAGAGGATGGCTCCGTCGTCGCAGTGTACGGTGCCGGTTCCGAAAAAGGCAAAATCGGAGGTTCCTACGGCGAACGGTTCTGTGAGCGGGAGGATGAGCGGATTTTCCATGATGGAGGGCGTTTTGGGCAAACCGAGAGCGGTGCCGATCCGGTGTCCGAAGGGGCCGTTTCGCTCGGGGTTATTTCTTCTTTCGAACAAAAATAGTGATTTTTCGAGAAAATAAACCGATTTTGTTCCGTAAAGTACCAATAGTGTGCGCAAATTAAAAAATTTAAAATTACTTTATGGAATACTTTTGCAGGTGGGAAAGTTTTTTTAATAATAAAATAAGTATGTTAGGTATTATGAAACGAAATTTTGTGAAGGCGTCGCTTGCGGTCTGCATGTTGACGCTTGTTTCGTGCGGACAGGCTCCGGTGGCCCAAGGGCCCGCCGAATACGCTGTGCTGACCGTTTCGACGACCGACCGCGAGGTCCCGAGCAACTATTCGGCTACGATTCGCGGCCGTCAGGACATCGACATCTATCCGCAGGTGGCCGGCACCATCTCGCAGCTCTGCGTTACGGAGGGCCAGCGGGTCGCAAAGGGACAGCCGCTCTTCATCATCGACCAGGTACCTTACAAGGCGGCTTTGCAGACGGCCGAAGCCAACGTCGCCGCCGCCAAGGCGGGTGTCGCTACCGCGCAGCTGACCTACGACAGCAAGAAGGAGCTTTTCGCCAAACAGGTGATTTCGCAGTTCGATCTCTCCACTTCCGAGAACCAGCTGCTGACGGCCAAGGCGCAGCTCGCCCAGGCCGAGGCGCAGCGGGTCAATGCTGCCAACAACCTCTCCTATACGGTGGTGAAGGCTCCGGCCGACGGCGTGGTCGGTACGCTTCCGTACCGGGTCGGTGCGCTGGTCAGCGCCTCCATTCCGCAGCCGTTGACCACGGTGTCGGACAATTCCGATATGTATGTCTATTTTTCGATGAACGAGAATCAGCTGCTCGGTTTGACCCGCGCCTACGGTTCGATCGACAATACGTTGAAAAACATGCCTGACGTGCAGCTGCGTCTGAACGACGGTTCGATCTACGACAAATCGGGCCGCATCGAGTCGATCAGCGGCGTGATCGATCCGTCGACGGGCACCGTTTCCCTGCGGGCCGCTTTCGAGAATCGGGGCGGACTGCTCCACAGCGGCGGTTCGGGCAGCATCATCCTGCCCTCCATTTATAAGGATTGCATCGTCGTGCCGCAGCTGGCTACGTTCCAGTTGCAGGACAAAATTTACGTTTACAAGGTGATTGACGGGATCGCTACGTCGCAGATGATCGACGTGGAGAAGATATCCGACGGCAAGGAGTATATCGTGCGCAGCGGTCTGACGCCGGGCGACGTCATCGTCGCCGAGGGTGTCGGCCTGATGCGCGAGGGCACGCCCGTCATCGCCAAGGGACAGCAGCCTGCCGGTGGTTCTGTCGAAGCCGCTCCAGCAGCCGCTCCGGAATCCGCAACCGCTGAACCCGAAACCGAAAAGGAGGAATAATCTATGACACTCAAAAGTTTTATCGAACGACCCGTATTGGCGTCGGTCATCTCGATTTTGATCGTCATCGCCGGTATCATCGGCTTGGCGTCGTTGCCTATCGAACAGTATCCCGACATTGCGCCTCCGACGGTGATGGTGGGTGCCAGCTATCCGGGTGCCAGCGCCGAGACCGTCCAGAAATCGGTGATCGTCCCGTTGGAGGAGGCTATCAACGGCGTGGAGAATATGGACTACATTCTTTCCAGCGCTTCGGTCGGCGACGTTACGCTTTCGGTCTATTTCCGTCAGGGCACCGATCCCGATATGGCGGCTGTCAACGTGCAGAACAAGGTTTCGCGTGCTACGGGTCTGCTTCCGTCCGAAGTGAACCAGATCGGCGTGATGACCTTGAAGCGTCAGACTTCGATGGTGAAGATTTTCGCGTTGTACAGCCCCGACGACACGTACGACGAGACCTTCCTGGCGAACTATGCCAAAATCAATATCGAGCCTCGCATCCAGCGTATTCCGGGTGTCGGCGAGGTCTTCACGCTCGGCGCCGCCTATTCGATGCGCGTGTGGCTGAAGCCCGACGTGATGGCGCAGTACAAGTTGATTCCGTCCGATGTTACTGCCGCCTTGGCCGAGCAGAATATCGAGGCGGCGACCGGTACGTTGGGCGAAAATTCCGACGTCGCGTTCCAGTATACGATGAAGTATCGGGGACGTATGATGACGCCCGAAGAGTTCGGCGAGATCGTGTTGCGGTCGACGCCCGACGGCGAAATTCTTCGGTTGAAGGATGTCGCTGACATCGAGTTGGGCAGCGAATCCTATGGTTACAAGGGTTACACCAACGGACACCCGGGCATCAGCACCATGATCATGCAGACGGCCGGCTCGAATGCCACGCAGGTCGTCGAGGATATCGATGCGCTGTTGGCTGAAGTCGAGGCCGAACTGCCCAAAGGCGTTGCCATCGCCCATCTGCACAGCGTGAACGAATTCCTTTACGCTTCGATGGCTGAGGTGATCAAGACCTTGATCGAGGCCATTTTCCTCGTCGTGTTTGTGGTGTATGTCTTCTTGCAGGATATTCGGTCGACGTTGATCCCGACGGTCTCCATCATCGTCGCTTTGGTGGGTACGTTCGGGTTCTTGGCCGTAGCCGGATTCTCGATCAACCTGTTGACCCTCTTCGCGCTCGTGCTGGCTATCGGTACGGTGGTCGACGATGCCATCATCGTCGTCGAGGCGGTGCAGGCGCGTTTCGACGTCGGCTACAAATCGTCCTACATGGCTACGATCGACGCCATGTCGGGTATCACGTCGGCTATCGTTACTTCGACGTTGGTCTTCATGGCCGTGTTCATTCCGGTGGCCATGATGGGCGGAACGTCGGGTATCTTCTACACGCAGTTCGGTATCACGATGGCCGTCGCCGTCGGTATTTCGGCACTGAACGCCCTGACCCTTTCGCCGGCGCTTTGCGCCTTGCTCCTGAAGCCCTATTTGGATGAAAACGGCGAGATGCGGGACAACTTTGCGGCCCGATTCCGCAAGGCATTCAATACGATCTTCCAAGCGATGATCAACAAATACAAGTACGGCGTCCTGCTCTTTATCAAACGTCGCTGGCTGATGTGGTCGACGCTCGGTCTGGCGCTCGCCGCGCTCGTCGTCTTGATGCAAAGCACGAAGACGGGTCTTGTGCCCGATGAAGACCAGGGCACCGTCATGGTCAACGTAACGGCGGCCCCGGGTTCGTCGCTCGAATCGACGCATCAGATCATGGAGGAGGTCGCTTCGCGTATCGCGAGCATTCCCCAAATCCGCGATTACATGCAGGTTTCCGGCTACAACATGATCGCCGGCGGCCAGAGCCCTTCGTACGGTATGAGCATCATCAAGTTGAAGGACTGGGAGGAGCGTCCCGACAAGGCAGATGCCGTGAACGCCGTGATCGGTCAGATTTATGCGCGCACGGCCGATATCAAAGACGCGCAGATTTTCGCCGTGGCACCGCCCATGATTTCGGGTTACGGTTCGTCGACCGGTTTCTCGATGCACTTGCAGGATCGGGCAGGCGGCGATCTGAAGGATTTCTACAACGTCTATCTGCAGTTCATCGGTGCGTTGAATCAGCGGCCCGAGATTGCGAGGGCCTATTCGACTTTCAACATAAACTTCCCGCAGTACGTCGTGGATGTCGATGCTGCGAAGGCCAAACGGGCCGGCGTATCGCCCAATACCATTCTGTCGACCTTGGCGGGTTTCTACGGCGGCCAGTATGTTTCGAATATCAACCGATTCTCGAAGATGTACTATGTAACGATGCAGGCCGATCCGAAATACCGCCTCGATCCCGAATCGCTCAACAATGCCTACGTGCGTCTCAACAACGGTGAGATGGCTCCGTTGAGCCAGTTCGTTACGCTGACGAAGGTGTACAGCTCCGAGGTGTTGAACCGCTTCAACCTGTACAATTCGATCGCCGTGAGCGGTATGGCTGCCGACGGATATTCGAGCGGCGACGCCATTCGGGCGATCCGCGAAACGGCCGCCCAAGTGCTGCCGCACGGCTACGGTTACGAGTTCGACGGCCTCACCCGCGAGGAGGATCGGACCGGCAGCAATACGGCGATCATCTTCGGTATCTGTATCTTGCTGATTTATTTGATTTTGAGTGCGCTTTACGAGAGTTTCATCATTCCGTTCGCCGTCATTCTGTCGGTTCCGTGCGGTCTGATGGGTTCGTTCCTCTTCGCCAAACTCATGGGGTTGGAGAACAACATCTATTTGCAGACGGGTCTCATCATGTTGATCGGTCTGTTGGCCAAGACGGCCATCCTGCTGACCGAATATGCCGGCGACCGTCGTCGGGCGGGCATGTCGTTGACGCAGGCCGCCGTCTCTGCCGCCAAAGTCCGTCTGCGTCCTATTTTGATGACCGTGCTGACCATGGTGTTCGGTATGCTGCCGTTGGTTTTCGCACACGGCGTGGGTGCCAACGGTAACTCGACGCTCGGTTCGGGTGTCGTCGGCGGTATGATCATCGGTACGCTGGCGTTGTTGTTCCTCGTGCCGGCCCTGTTCATCGTCTTCCAGACGATTCAGGAGAAGATCAAGCCCTTGCAGCTGGATCCCGATCCGCAGTGGGCCGTGCGTGCCGAGATGGAAGATTGCAAAAACGAGAAGGAGGAATAATCGTATGAAAAAGATCATGATTCTGTGCGCCGCAGCGCTCTTCACTGCCTGCGGCATCTATAAGCCGTACAGCCGTCCCGAGGATATTCGGACCGACGGTCTCTATGGCGATATCGAGACGGCCGACACGGCATCGCTCGCCGATCTGACGTGGCAGGAGGTATTCACCGACCCGCAGTTGCAGGCGTTGATCCGGCTGGGATTGGCGAACAACACCGATCTGCTGTCGGCCCGGCTCCGTGTGGAGGAGGCCAAAGCGACCCTTTCGTCGGCTCGGCTGGCCTATCTGCCGATGTTCAACGTCGCTCCGCAGGGCGCTATCAGCAGCTTCGACAACAAGAATACGTCGAAAACCTACAACATTCCCTTGACGGCCAGCTGGGAGATCGACATTTTCAACGGGTTGACCAATGCGAAACGTCGTGCCAAGGCGCTGTACGCCCAAAGTCAGGCGTATGAACAGGCCGTACAGACGCAGTTGATCGCTACTATCGCCAACCTGTATTATACGTTGCTGATGCTCGACAGCCAGTATGCGGTGAGCGTCGAAACGGCCGACAAATGGCGCGAAAGCGTTCGCACGATACGGGCTTTGAAAGAGGCCGGCATGGCGAACGAGGCCGGTGTCGCTCAATACGAAGCCAACAGCCTGGCCATCGATGCTTCCCTGCACGATTTGGAGTATTCCATCCGTGAGGTGGAGAATACGCTGACTTCGCTTTTGGGCGAGACGCCGCATACCGTCGTGCGCGGTCGACTCGAATCGCAGCAGTTGCCCGAGGAGTTGCTCGTCGGGGTTCCGGTGCAGCTGCTCGCCAACCGGCCTGACGTGCGGGCGGCCGAACTCGCCTTGACTTCGGCCTACTATGCAACGGCTTCGGCCCGGTCGGCGCTTTATCCGAAGATCACGTTGAGCGGTACGGCCGGATGGACGAACAGCGCCGGTGCGATGATCGTCAATCCGGGCAAATTGCTCCTTTCGGCGGCCGGTTCGCTGGTTCTGCCGATTTTCAATGCGCGCGCCGGTCGTGCGCAGGTGAAGATCGCCAAGGCGGAGCAGGAAGCGGCCAAATTGGGCTTCCAGCAGGCGTTGCTCAATGCCGGTGCCGAGGTGAACGATGCGTTGATGCAGTGCCAGTCGGCCCGTGCGAAAGGATCGCTTCGCCAGCAGCAGATCGAAGCCTTGGAACGGGCCGAGGAGAGTACCGAACTGTTGATGCGCCACTCTCCGACGACCTATCTCGAGGTATTGACCGCTCGCCAGTCGCTGCTTTCGGCTCGGTTGTCGCAGATTTCCGACCGCTTCGATGAGATTCAAGGCGTCATAACGCTCTATCAGGCGCTCGGCGGCGGGCGCGATGAGGCGGCGGCGGAGCGTAAATAACGATCCTTGCCATGAGACGGGGCGTCGCTGCGCAGGGCGGCATCGAGACGATCGACCGCTTCTGAATCGGCAGGAATGAAGAAGGGCTCGGCTTCACGGAAATCCGTGAAGCCGAGCCCGCTTTTCTCTTTCCGTTCGGATACGAATGATAGGGGTCGCGGTTGAAAATATCGGCGGAAAATTTGCAGAGATGACTATTTTGCGTATTTTTGTTCGGTAAGTCTGTTAAATTTTCGATTCATGGAAGAGATCACGAACCGCCGCAAACCCGATAACTGTCTCGTTTGGGCGATTTTAACTACCGTATTGTGCTGCCTTCCTTTCGGCATCGTCTCCATCGTGTATGCCTCGAAGGTCGATTCCGAATGGGCGCGCGGTCATTACGACGAAGCGGAAGATGCTGCACGGAAAGCCCGCACGTGGGCGATCGTTTCTGCTGCGGTTTTCGTCGGCCTTGTGCTGATCTATCTCGCTGTTTTGTTTTTTGCCTTGATCCCGGCCCTCTCCTCGATGGATTTTTAATCGTTTGCGGATTAAAGTTTCATTCTTGCTCCTTTTGGCGGGCATCGGTTTGTTCGCGGTCGGATGGTTCTATTACCGTTTCGATCCCGAGCATACTGCGTGGATGCCCCGATGCCTCTTTCACTGGCTGACCGGTTGGAGCTGTCCGGCATGCGGAAGTCAGCGGGCGTTTTATCATCTGCTGCACGGCCATTTCGTTGCGGCGTTCCGTTTCAATCCGTTCATGATTCTTTCGGTGCCTTATTTGGCGGCCGTGGCCTGGACGACCTTCGATCATCGGACGACCGCCGCGCGTTGGCGCGAGCGGGTACAGCATCCTTGCGTCGTGCGGATCTATTTCGTGCTGGTCGTAACGTGGTGGATCGGACGCAACCTTTTCGGAATATAGTTTTCGTTCTTTTCACCGTAAAAAGCGCGCCGTGCATTGTGCACGGCGCGCTTTCCGTTCGTCCGGACGGATGCCGGATTATTCGGACATCAGAATCTCGAGCATCTTGATGGCCGACTTCGCGATCGGCGTGCCCGGGCCGAAGATGGCTGCGGCACCGTCGCGATAGAGTTCGTCGTAGTCCTGATGCGGGATGACGCCGCCCACGGTTACGATAATATCCTCGCGACCCAATTTCTTCAGCTCGGCGATGATCTGCGGTACCAACGTCAGGTGTCCTGCCGCTAACGACGACACGCCGACGATATGCACGTCGTTCTCGACCGCCTGTTTGGCAGCTTCGGCCGGTGTCTGGAACAACGGCCCCATGTCGACGTCGAAACCGACATCCGCATAGCCCGTAGCCACCACCTTCGCTCCGCGGTCGTGTCCGTCCTGGCCCAATTTGGCGACCATGATACGGGGCTGACGACCCTCTTTCTTGGCAAATTCGGCGCACAGCGCTTTCGCCCGTTCGAAATCCGAATCCTGTTTCATGCTTGAACTGTACACTCCTGATATGGAACGAATTACTGCCTTGTAACGTCCGACGGCCACTTCGCAGGCATCCGAGATTTCGCCTAACGTCGCGCGGACTTTGGCCGCTTCGACCGCCAGCGCCAGCAGATTGCCCTGCTTGGTCTCCACGCATTCGGTGATGGCTGCCAGCGCCTGTTTTACAGCGGCTTCGTCGCGGTTTGCGCGAAGCTCTTTCAGCCGTTTGATCTGGCTTTCGCGCACGGCCGTATTGTCGACGGCCAGAATGTCGATGGGAGCTTCTTTCTCCAA
Source organism: uncultured Alistipes sp. (assembly GCA_947629705.1). Taxonomy (GTDB): domain Bacteria; phylum Bacteroidota; class Bacteroidia; order Bacteroidales; family Rikenellaceae; genus Alistipes. Next base: position 63,143 of record CANREN010000008.1, read on the forward strand.
CCGGTATTCGTTCACGCCGATGATCTTCTGCTCGCCCGAGTCGATCCGCGCCTGCGTCCGGGCGGCCGACTCTTCGATACGCATCTTCGGAATGCCGGTCTCGATGGCTTTCGCCATGCCGCCTAACTGTTCGACCTCCTGGATATGTTCCCAAGCCTTGTGCGCGATTTCGTTGGTCAGCGTCTCCACATAGTAGGAGCCTGCCCACGGATCGACGCTGCGGCATACCGAGGTCTCCTCCTGGATGTAGATCTGCGTGTTGCGGGCGATGCGGGCCGAGAAGTCGGTCGGCAGGGCGATCGCTTCGTCGAGGGCGTTGGTGTGCAGCGACTGCGTATGGCCCAATGCCGCGCCCATCGCCTCGATGGCCGTGCGGGCCACGTTGTTGAACGGATCCTGCTCCGTGAGCGACCAACCCGACGTCTGGGAGTGGGTGCGCAGGGCGAGCGATTTGGGATTCTTCGGGTCGAACTGTTTGACGATCTTGGCCCACAGCATACGGGCCGCACGCATCTTGGCGATCTCCATGAAGTGGTTCATGCCGATGGCCCAGAAGAACGACAGACGCGGCGCGAAGGCGTCGATGGACATGCCCGCATTGATACCGGCGCGCAGATACTCCAAACCGTCGGCTAGCGTATAGGCTAGTTCAATGTCGGCTGTGGCGCCTGCCTCCTGCATGTGGTAGCCCGAAATGGAGATGGAGTTGAACTTGGGCATGTTCTTCGAGGTGTACTCGAAGATGTCGGCGATGATGCGCATCGAAAATTCGGGCGGATAGATATAGGTGTTGCGCACCATGAACTCTTTCAGAATATCGTTCTGGATCGTACCGGCCAGCTGGTCGAGCGTGCAGCCCTGCTCCAACCCCGTAACAATGTAGAAAGCCAGAATCGGCAGCACGGCGCCGTTCATGGTCATCGAGACCGACATTTTGTCGAGCGGAATGCCGTTGAACAGTACCTTCATATCCTCGACCGAGCAGATCGACACGCCGGCCTTGCCGACATCGCCCACTACGCGCGGATGATCGGCGTCGTAGCCGCGGTGCGTCGCCAGGTCGAAGGCCACGGAGAGACCTTTCTGACCGGCAGCGAGGTTGCGGCGATAGAACGCATTGGACTCCTCGGCGGTCGAGAAGCCTGCGTATTGACGGATGGTCCACGGACGCATCACGTACATTGTCGAATAGGGGCCGCGGAGGAACGGGGCCAGACCGGCGGCATAGTTCAGGTGTTCCATGCCTTCGAGGTCGGCGGCCGTGTAGAGACCCTTGACCGGAATGCGTTCGGCGGTCATCCAAGGCTCGCTTTCGGTGCATCCCTTCGTCGCACAGCCGTTCGTCGCTGCGCCTTTGTAGGTTATATCATTGAATTTTGCTCTCATAATCAGATTCCCATCTCTTTAAGGTACGACTTCAGGGTTTCCAGCACGTTCGACCTCACATGGATGAAGTGCTTGATTCCTTGTGCCTCCAATTCGGCCATGCAGGCCGGCGCTCCGGCGACCACTAAGATCGCTTTGCCGCCCAGCAGCTCCTTGACCTTCGGCGCCGCTTCCGCATAGTCGTCGTCCGATGCGCAGACCACCACGATATCGGCTTTCGATTCCAAGGCGGCTTTCGCACCCTCCTCGATCGACTTGAAATAGGTGTTGTCGATGACCCGGATGCCGGCGCAGGCGAAGAAGTTGCACGAGAACTGGGCGCGGGCGCGGGCCATCGCCAGGTTGCCGCAGGTCAGCATGAAAGCCTTGGGCTCCTTGCCCGAACGGTCGACGTGCAGACGCATCGCTTCGAATGCCATGGCTCCGCGATAGGGCGTCAGGACATTGCCTTCGCCTTGCGTGCGGGCGACGGTCTCCGCAGCGATTTCGGCGGGCGCGACCTCCGTGAAGTTGGGGAATTGGTTGGCGCCCAGCAGAATCTGTCGGCGCGTCGCAATGTTCTTGTCTTTGGCTGCGGCCGATGCCTCGATGCGCTCCTTGATATAGCCCGAACGATAGGCTGCCGTGTAGCCGCCTTTCTCCTCAATCTCGAGGAAGAGTTTCCACGCTTCGTTGGCGATGGATTCCGTCAGGTTCTCCACGTAGTACGAACCGCCTGCCGGATCGACCACCTGATCGAAGTGGGCCTCGTGCTTGAGCAGCAGCTCCACGTTGCGGGCGATGCGTTTCGAAAATTCGGTCGGCGTCTCGAATGCGCGGTCGAACGGCGTAACCTCTAACGAATAGACCCCGCCGATGGCGGCCGACATGGCTTCGGTCGTGCCGCGAAGCATGTTGACATAGGGATCGTAGACCGTCTGGTTCCAGCGCGAGGTCTCGGCATGGATCATCATCTTGCAGGCGCAGTTCTCCGGGCCGTAGCCTTTGACGATATTGGCCCACAACATGCGGGCTGCGCGGAATTTGGCGATTTCGAGGAAGTAGTTCGACGTTACGGAGAACGAGAACCGCAGTTTGCGGGCGATCGTCTCGGCGTCGATGCCCCGGTCGGTCAGGCGGGCGAGGTAATCGTTACCGGCCGAGAGGGCGAATGCCAGCTCCTCGACGATGGTCGAACCGGCGTTCCCGAAGAGCTGGGCCGAAACGGTTACGATGCGCACGTGTTTGTAAGCGCGCGATTTTTCCATCAGCGAAGCGATGCGGGCGAAACATTTCTCGCCATCGGGCGAGCAGAAATCGCCTTTGGCCGACAGGTTCTTGACCAACGGATCGACGCAGCATGCAATGTGCACCGCCTCTTTGTCGATTTGCTCCTTTTCGAGCTTGTCCAGCAGCGTTTCGGCCACGCGGCCGATGTGCTTCCCGCTGAATACGAGGTCGATGGCCGGAAGGCAGATCCCTTTCAGCAGCACATCGAGCTCTTCGGCCGCGAGGCCCTCCCTGCGGATGCGGAAGCCCAACGAATCGACCCCTTTGTTGAGCATGTCGAGTGCTTCGGCATTGGCTTTGGCGGGGTCGTCGACCTCCACCGTTTGATGGATGCGCCATGCGTTGTTCGTGCGCGTACCTCTGACATAAGGGAACTCGCCTGCCTGCGAGCCCAGGAATCGGATGCCGTCGAGGTTCTCGGCGCGGTAGTAGGGGCGGACGTTGAATCCTTCGCCGGTCCGCCAAACCAATTTGCGCTCGTAGTCGGCACCCTTCAGATCGGCCGTTATGACGGTTTCCCACGCCTCGGTCGGGACGGGGGGAAACTCGTTGAACAGCTTTTCGCGGTTGGTGTTTGCCATAATTGTTTTATGAGATTAGTATGTTTGCATCCGTTAAACGAACGGTAAAGTTACGAATAATTAACGAATCGGCATAGGAAAACGACGGGAATTTTTTCCGCCGGGCCGCTGCGGGTCGGACCGTCGGCCGGCCGCTGTTGCCGAATGTTGCGGCCGGCTCTCGTGAAAATCGGAAAAATAGTTGAAAATTCAGTCGAAACTGCCCTCGATTTTCGCGAAATGCAAAAATCGCGATTTTTGGAAAATCGGCGATAAAAACGAAGTGTTAATAAAATAACAGTAGAAAATTCGGCCAAAAATCGAATTTTCGCATCGAATTTTCGGGGAAACGATGAAAAAATCGCCTGTTTTCTGGAAAATCGTATTTTGCGCGAACAACGTTTCGGAAAAAAACATACCTTTGCAGATGGATACGGAAAAGGGTGCCGACGACCCGATTTTTCGAGGAGGATGAAAGGCACCCGACGGCCCGAACGATTTTTCAAACAGATAGTCTATGTCATTATTACGGTTCAAGATGGTCGATGCGGCGATCAATCACGCTGCCGTCGAACCGACCGCCCCCGAAGGATGCCCCTCGGATTATTTCGGCGAGAAGGTATTCAATCATGCCGCCATGCGCAAATACCTCGACAAGCGCACCTACGCCCTCTTGTCGGAGACGATGGAGAAAGGTACGCCGCTGTCGCGCGAGGTGGCCGACAGCGTGGCTGCCGGTATGCGCCAATGGGCCTTGGAGCATGGCGCCGATCACTACACGCACTGGTTCCAGCCGCTGACGGGCGGCACGGCCGAAAAACACGATGCGTTTGCCGAGCCCGACGGAGAGGGCGGCGTGTTGGAGGAATTTTCCGGAAAATTGCTCGTGCAGCAGGAGCCCGATGCTTCGTCGTTCCCGAACGGAGGCATCCGCAATACGTTCGAAGCACGCGGTTATTCGGCATGGGACCCCACTTCGCCGGCCTTCATCGTCGACACGACCCTCTGCATTCCGACCGTCTTCATCGCCTATACGGGTGAGGCGCTCGATTACAAGGTGCCTTTGCTGCGTGCCGTAACGGCGGTCGGCGATGCCGCGACGGAGGTTTGCCACTACTTCGACAAGAACGTCCAGCGGGTTTTCTCCTATCTCGGTTGGGAGCAGGAGTATTTCCTGGTCGACGAGAGCCTGTGGGCCATCCGTCCCGATTTGGTCCTGACCGGACGTACGCTGATGGGCCACGAATCGGCGAAAAACCAACAGTTGGAGGATCACTATTTCGGAGCGATTCCCGCTCGCGTGATGGCTTTCATGAAAGACCTCGAATACGAAAGTCTGAAGCTGGGCATCCCTGTCAAGACCCGTCATAACGAGGTGGCTCCGAATCAGTTCGAGCTGGCTCCCGTCTACGAGGAGGTGAATCTGGCCAACGACCACAACCAGTTGCTGATGACCATCATGGACAAGATCGCCCGCCGTCATCACTTCCGCGTGCTGCTGCACGAAAAGCCTTTCAAGGGGATCAACGGTTCGGGCAAGCACAACAACTGGTCGTTGGGCACCGATACGGGGGTCAATCTGCTGGGCCCGGGCAAGACGGCCTCGGAGAATTTGCAGTTCATCACCTTCTTGGTGAACGTCATCTCGGCGGTCTATAAAAACAACGGCTTGCTGAAAGCCTCCATCATGAGTGCGACGAACGCCCACCGTCTGGGAGCCAACGAGGCGCCTCCCGCCATCATCTCCACCTTCCTCGGTTCGCAGGTCTCGGCCGTATTGGACAAGTTGGAGGCCAGCCGGGGCGATGATGCCATCCGGTTCGACGCCAGGAACGTCTTCAAGATGAGCGGTATTTCGCATATCCCGACCCTTCTGCTCGACAATACCGACCGCAACCGTACCTCGCCGTTCGCCTTCACGGGCAACCGCTTCGAGTTCCGGGCCGTCGGTTCGTCGGACAACTGCGCCGAGGCGATGATCGTGCTCAATTCGGCCGTCGCTGCCGAGCTGCGCGATTTCAAGGCGGCCGTGGATGCCAGGATCGAGGCCGGTGCCAAGAAGGAGAAAGCGATCTACGAGGTGCTGAAACAGAAGATCAAGGCTTGCAAGGCGATCCGCTTCGACGGCAACGGCTATTCGGACGAATGGAAGGAGGAGGCTGCGCGCCGCGGTCTCGATTGCGAGACCTCCACGCCGTTGATGATCGATCACTATCTGGATAAGAATGTTGTGAAAATGTTCGCCGACTTGGGCGTCTTCTCGAAGGTCGAGCTCGAAGCCCGCGCCGAGGTGAAGTGGGAGACCTATGCCAAGAAGATTCAGATCGAAAGCCGCGTGTTAGGCGACCTGACGATGAACCATATCGTACCGATCGCATCGAAGTACGAGGCGATGCTGTTGGACAAGGTCTACAAAATGTCGCAGCTGCAAGGCCTGAATGCTTCGGCCGATATACTTTTGATCAAGAAGATTCAGGATCATACGGCCGCCATCCAGAAGATGACGGACGACATGATCGAAGCCCGCAAGCAGGCCAATCGGATCGAAGACCAGCGCGAAAAGGCCATCGCTTATCACGATATGGTGGCTGTGTTCCTCGACAAAATCCGTTACCATGTCGACAAATTGGAGGAGATCGTCGACGACCAGATTTGGCCGCTGCCGAAGTACCGCGAACTGCTGTTCATCCGGTAGGAGCGGTGCGGACAGTGCGCAAAAGGGAGGCGGGCCGAACATTCGGCCCGCCTCCCTTTTGCGCTGTATGCAACCGGATTACTCCTCGTCGCGATACATGTGCTCCACGTAGATGGCGTGCATCAGCGCTTCGCGTTTGGCAACCGAAGGCTTCGTGAAATACTGACGACGACGGAGCTCTTTCAGCACACCCGTGCGTTCGTATTTGCGTTTGAATTTTTTGAGAGCGCGTTCGATGTTTTCGCCCTCTTTTACCGGCATGATAATCATGATTATTCGTTTTTGTTTTTTGTTAATTTCTCATCTTTTTGTCGGCCTCTTTCGTGTGCGGGGCATGTACCCGCCCGCCGACCGGTCGTAGGGTCTCTCTCTTCTATTCGTCGATGGTCCCGCTTTCGCGATTGAATACCAGGTAGGGTGCCAGCTTCTCGGCCTCCTCTCGGGTGAATATGCGGTCTTCTATCAATTCTTCAGCGGTACTCCAACCTCCTTCCAACTGTCGTTTGTGCGATAATTTCCGAAGCGCCTCCTTCCGGATGTACGGATGACGGGCGAATGTTTTCGGGTCTGCAAAGTTAATATCAATTTTTTGAATTTCACAACTGTCGCAGTAAATTTGTTGCACGATTTTTTCATAATTGCTCTCCGTTATGCCCGGAATCTCGGCCAGCTGCTCCGCACGGACGAATCCGCCGAGCCGTTTGCGATAGGCTAAAATCCTTCCGACCGTCTTCTCTCCGATCCCGATCACGCGGCGCAGCTCCGCCGAATCGGCCCGATTCAGATCGATCCGTCCGTCGGCGGAATCGTCCGTCGCTTCCGGAAAGAGGAGGTAGGGCTCCAATGCGTCCGCTACCGAATCGCTTATCACATAGCATTGCCGGACGTCCTCCATGTCGCGGATCGGGTAGGCTTCGCGGTAGCGGATGAATACTTTGGCTTGTTTTTGCGACAGAGCCCCGATCGCTTGCAGGTAGCGGGCGCTTACCGTGTCGACGCGAAAAGGAATCGGGTCGATCGTATTCCGGACGATGCGTTCCCGCCGGTATTGTTTGGGCGCGAGGCGAAAGCGCGGCGCGATGTCGATATAGGGCTTCAGTTGCAGGTAAAACGCATGGTCGATGGCGTAGCATTCGTCGACGTCTTCGGGAATCTGGTAGATTTTGCCCCGCAGCCGATATTTGTAGAGACCGAGCGCCTCTTTCTCGGTGAATCCCATGGCGAGCAGCTCCTCGTAGCTCACCGTGTTTGGGTCGAACTTGCGGAGGTGCAGCGTGCGTTCCGACGGATCGGCGGCCGGTCGATACCCCTTTCGCTTGAAGGCACAGGTGTCGATCTGCTGTTCGATGCGCAGCGCTTCTTCGGGATCGTTTTTCGGCTTGGCAAGCATCAGTGCGGCGATGCCGATTGCCGCCAGCGGGATGAATACCGACAACCCGCGGATTTCCTGTTCCGAGAAAAATTTCGCCATGTTCGCACCTTATTATTAATAGGTCGGAGCCGGTCGCTCTGTTGCGGACGTCGTTTGCGGAGCGGCAACAAGCGGGCCGTTGCGATTCGTCGCGTCTGTTATTTCGGCCGAATCCGATTCGAAGATAGCGATTTTCGCTGAAAATCGGAAGTTTTTGCAGAAAACGAAATTTTTTAGTTGAAAAACTATAAAAAATAGTTGAACGTGAAAATTTTTTAGTTACCTTTGTCGCAGAGAACTTTCGGGCGATGATGCGCCTGTTGAAAACGAACCGTGTGCGATGAGACGCGCCCCGATGCACCGTTTCCCGCCGCGGCGGGAAATAGGGCGGAGGAGATTCGCCGTTTGAAAGAAGTGGAAACCGAAAAATCGTGAAGATCATGCAAAACAATCCTGAAAAACTGACCCGCCGCGAGGAGGAGTTGATGCACTGTTTTTGGGAGCGCGGGCCGTTGTTCGTGCGCGAGTTGGTCGAGATGGCACCCGAGCCGAAACCCCATTTCAATACGCTTTCGACGATGGTGCGGACGCTCGAAGCCAAAGGTTATCTTTCGCATCGGACTTTCGGCGGGACGTATCAGTATTATCCCGTCGTGAGCGAGGAGGCGTTTTCGCGCCGCACGTTGGGCAGCGTCATCCGCCGTTATTTCGAGAACTCCTATACGGGGGCGGTTTCGGCGTTGATCGAGGAGGAGAAAATTTCGGTCGAAGAGTTGCGCGAATTGCTCGACCGCATCGAAGGTCGAACGAAACGGTAGAAGCGGAGGAGCGAAAATGTACGGATTGGCGGTTTATTCTTTGAAAGTCGGGGCTTGTCTGGCCCTCTTTTACCTGTTTTTCAAACTGTTGCTCAGTCGGGAGACGCTGCATCGGTTCAATCGCATGGTGGTGCTCGGGACGATGCTGCTCTCGTTCGCGCTGCCTTTGTGCGTCATCACCGTTACGCGCGAATATCCGGTTCCGCCCGAACTGTTCGGCTTGCCGGATATTCCGACTGCTTTTGCCGAGACCGGGCCGGCGCCGGAGGCCGAGCCGTTTTCGTGGGAGCTGCTCGTCGGGTGCCTCTATCTGACCGGTGTGCTGGCCATGCTCGTCGCTACGGGTCTCTCCGTGTGGCGTGTGATGCGTCTCGTGCGGAGCGGCCGCCGCGAAAAGCTCGCAAACGGCTTCGTGCTCGTCCGGCTGCCGCAGGCGGCGACACCGTTCAGCTGGTGGCGTTACATCGTGCTCTCCGAGGAGGATTATGCCGGATGCGGACGCGAAATCATCACCCACGAAACGGCCCACTTGC